>JANMJY010000188.1:0-14497 GCA_031371615.1 Actinomycetes bacterium
CTGCTCGCGCTCGTCGTGCCCGCCGCCGAGTCCGGCGCCGCGATGGCGGCCGACGGCGTCGATCTCGTCGATGAAGATGATGCAGGGGCTCGACTGCTTGGCCTGCTCGAAGAGGTCGCGGACGCGGGAGGCGCCGACGCCGACGAACATCTCGACGAAGTCCGAGCCGGAGATGGAGAAGAACGGCACGCCGGCCTCGCCCGCGACGGCACGCGCGAGCAGCGTCTTACCGGTGCCGGGAGGCCCGTAGAGCAGGACGCCCTTCGGGATCCGGGCGCCCAGAGCCTGAAACTTCTTCGGGTTCTCGAGGAACTCCTTGATCTCGTGCAGCTCCTCGACCGCCTCGTCCGCGCCGGCGACGTCCTTGAAGCCGATCTTGGGCGTGTCGGGAGTCATCCGTTTCGCGCGCGACTTGCCGAAGCTCATCACCTTCGAGCCGCCACCCTGGACCTGGTTCATCAGGAAGATCCAGAAGCCGATCAGGAGCGCGAACGGGAGCAGCGAGATCAGCAGCGAGCTCCACCAGGAACCGCCCTTGCCCTTCGAGTCGTAGGTGACACCCTGGGTGCGCAGGAGCTTCTCGAAGTCGTAGGCGGAGAGGTCGGTGGGGTAGTTGACCTTGACCTTGTCGCCGCCGACCAGTGTGGCCGCGATCTGCAGCCGGCTGGGTGTGAACTCGACCTTGCTGACGTTCCCGGCCTCCACCTGGCCGCGCAGCTGCGAGTACGAGAGCTTCTGATCGGCCTTGCCGCGTGGGATCAGCGTCTGGCTCGCCAGGTAAACGAGCAACACGATCACGATCAGTGGAAACAGCGCGCTGCGGAAGAATCTGTTCACGGGGTCGAATGAGGGTAGCAGCCTGAGCCCTCGAAACCATCCCCCGGATGCACGGACGTGAAGCCCGTATTTCCGTCTAATGCGGCGGAATCAGGTCCGGATGGAGCACCGCAACGTAGGGAAGGTTGCGGTAACGCTCGGCGAAGTCGAGCCCGTAGCCGATCACGAACCTGTTCGGGATCTCGAAGCCGACGAACTTGACCGGAACGTCGATCTCGCGACGATCCGGCTTCGTCAGCAGAGCGCAGATCTCAAGCGACGCCGGCTTGCGCGCCCGCAGGCTGCGCATCAGGTACGAGAGCGTCAAGCCCGAGTCGATGATGTCCTCGACCACGAGGACGTCGCGGCCGGAGATGTTGGCATCCAGGTCCTTGAGGATCCGGACGACGCCGGAGGAGTCCGTCGCCGCGCCGTAGCTCGAGATCGCCATGAAATCGATCTCGCACGGGACGGTCAGCTCGCGCATCAGGTCGGCCATGAAGAACACGGCGCCCTTGAGCACGCCGACGAGCAGCAGATCGTGGCCCTCGTAGGCCTTCGAGATCTCCTGGCCGAGCTCCACGATCCGAGCCTGGAGCGCGTCCTCCTCGATCAAGATCTCGCCGACCGCATCCTTCACCGTCTCCACGTGACTGCTCCTTCCCAGCCCGGGGCCTCCGCCAGGCCGGGCACGGCAACGACCTCGTCGACGCAGACGACGAGCGGCCAGCTGTCGCGCTCCGCTCTCGGCACCTTGGCGTCCACGAGGAGATCCTGCACTTTCTTGGAGCGGCCCGCGAGCCGATCGCCCGGCCGGCGGCTGCGCACCTCGAGGCCGTCGCGGTGGGTCTCGAGCGTCCAGGGCCCCCATTGCACCGTCCCCTCGAGCCGCAGCGAGTCGTACTCGCGCACCGCGCGGATGCCGCCGCCGAGATCTGCGGACTTCGTGCCGTCACGTCCCGCCAGGAGCTCGGCGAGCGTCCGTTCTAGCGCGCGGGGCAGGCGCGGGCGCTCCGCCGCGAGGGCGAGGAGCGAGGTGCGAGCGCGCGGATCGAGCTGCTCCAGCAACGGCAAGATCTCGTCTCGGATCAGACCGCGCTTGGTCTCCGGGTTGGACGAGTCCTCGCGGTACCGCAATCCGTGCTCCTCGCAGTAGGCGCGGGTCTCCTCGCGCCAGAGTCCGAGCAGCGGCCGGACGACGCCGTCCTCGCGCTTCGCCTTGATCCGCTGCGGCGAGCCGGACGCGACGAGACCGAGGAGCACCGACTCGACCTGGTCGGACGCCGTGTGCCCTGTTGCTCGCAACCGGTCGGCGGCAACGCCGTAGCGCGCCTCCCGTAGCTCCGCCTCGGTCGTGCCGGTCACTTCGACGACCTCCGCTCCAAGCACCTCGCGGCAGAAGCGCGCATCCTCGTCCGACTCCGCCCCGCGCAAGCCGTGGGCAACGTGAAGAGCCGAGACCCGGTAGCCGAGAGCGCCGAGGGCGTGCCAGAGACACGTCGAGTCGGCGCCGCCGGAAACGAGGCAGGTGACCTCGCCGCCCTGCTGGATCAGGCCCTGCTCGCGGATGAAGGAATCGATGCGCTGCAGCATCGCTTCAGTGTGCCCTACCAGGCGGGCGCCGCAGCCCACGCCTCGAGCGCCTCGACGGCGCGGCCGAACGCTTCCGCGTCGATCGTGAACGGCTTCGCGGGATCGACCCCTTCCAACACCGGTGCAGGCGGCTTGCTCTCCAGCGCGAGCAGGACGTAGCGCACGGGAGCACCGTGGGCCACGAGCGCAACCCGCTCCTCCGGGCGATCAAGGAGCGCCCGATAGCCACGGACGAACCGCTCCACCGCGGCTACACGGCTTTCACCGCCTCCGGGCACGTCGTCGTCGGGGGTCGAGGCGAGCACCCACTCGTCGAAGCCGTCCGCCCAGCGGGTTCCTTCGAAGCGCCCGAATCCGAACTCGTTCAGGTCCGCCATTTCCAGCAATGGGACGCCGGGCCACGCCAGCTCGGCCGTCTCGCGGGTTCGCGCGAACGCGGTGTGCGCCACCAGGTTTACGGGGCCGGCCCGGCGGCCGAGCTCGCGCGCCTGCTCCCGTCCCGCTTCGGTCAGCCTCACCTCGACAGACGCGTCGCCGTTGAGACGCCCGAGCACGTTGAACTCGGACTCCGCGTGACGCACGAGGACGAGCTCCCTCACAGGAGCACGCTGCGGTAGTCGAGCACGTGCTGCATCCCGACGGTGTCGTAGAGCTTGATCGCGGGCTCGTTGTCGGCGCGGACGAAGAGGCAGACGCGCGGCACCTGGGCGAGCAAGAGGCCGATCAGGTCGCGCAGGCCACGGCTCCCGTTCCCGGCACGGCGCGCGGCGGGATCGGTCCAGACCTGCTGCAGCTGCACGGCCTCGGGGGTCCACGCCGACGCCTCGGCCTTGAAGAGGATGACGCCGTCCTCGGCCCAGAGCCACGAGCGGCCCGTCTCGATCTGCGTGCGCGTCCGCCAGCGGAAGCCGTTGGCGTCGCGCGCAAGGGGGTCGATTCCGAGCTCGACCTCGTGTGCGCGCGCACAGGCCGGTACCAGCAGGTCGAGGTCGCCGAGTTTGGCAGGGCGCAGTCCGCTCGCCCCCGGCTCCGGCGCGTCAGAGATCGTGTAGACCGGCTGTCCGGGCCGGTCCTGCCGCGGCGCCGGGAGCTTGTGCCGCGCCGCCTCCCAGAGGTCGCTCACGGCCCGCTGCTCGCCGATCAACATCCGCGCGCCGGCGCGCACCGTCACGTCTGCGAAGACGCCGCAGCCGCGGCCGGAGGGCACGACGTTCGCACCGGTGTGGCAGAGCGCGACCAAGCGGCCGTCCTCCTCGACACCGGCGAAGCGGCCGAGCCCGCGGCGGGCGACGTCCTCCAGGAAGACCCGCTCGACGGGATCCTCGGCGCAGTAGCGGAGGATCTGCTCCAGCGGCGGCTCGACGATGTGCACCACGACCCGAATCCTCGCGTATAGGGTCTCGCGGATGCCGATTCACGTGCGAGCAGAGCAGGGGGAGTACGCCGAGGCGTGTCTGCTTCCGGGCGACCCGCTACGGGCCAAGTACATCGCCGAGACCTATCTGGACGACGTCGTCCAGCGGAACTCCGAACGCGGTCTCCTCGGCTACACCGGCGCCTGGGAGGGGAAGCCGATCTCGGTGCAGGGCACCGGCATGGGCTGCCCGGGCGCGACGATCGTCTTCGAGGAACTCGTCCAGCTGGGCGTCAAGAAGCTCTTGCGGGTCGGCACGTGCGGCGGCCTCCAGCCGCACCACAAGCTCGGCGACATGATCGTCGCGCTCACCGCCGTCCCCGCCGACTCGACCGCCATGCACCTCGTCGGGAACGAGCCCCATTGCCCGACCGCGAGCTGGGAGCTGATCCACGGCGCCGTGCACACGGCGAAGGAGATGGGTCAGGAGATGCACGTCGGCCCGATCGTCTCGAGCGACCTCTTCTACAACCCGGACGACGGGCAGTACGAGCGCTGGTCGAAGCGCGGCGTGCTCGCGGTCGAGATGGAGGCCTCGGCGCTCTTCACCGTCGGCGCGCTCCGCGGCGTCCAGTCGGGCTGCCTCCTCGTCGTCAGCGACATCGTCGTCGAGGGCGAGTTCACGCGGATCTCGGACGACGAGATGAAGGCCGCGGTCGACCGGATGACGCGCGTCGCTCTGGCGACGGCCACTCATTAACGACACCGTCTTCCTCGTCAACCCGGCGTCCGCGAACGGATCGACGGGCCGGCGCTGGGCGGAGATGGCGCACCGCGCGGCCCAGCGCGGGCTGGAAGGCGACACGCTCTTCTCGGAACGGCCGGGCCAGCTGGGCTCGCTGGCGCGAGACGCGGCGGCTGGCGGCGCCAAGCTGCTCGTGGTCGTCGGCGGCGACGGGTCGGTGAACGAGGTCGCGAGCGGGCTCGCCGGCCGCATGGACGTCGAGATCGCGGTGATCCCTCGCGGCACCGGGTGGGACTTCGTCCGCACCTACGGGATTCCGCACGCACTCGACGGCGCGATCGACGTGGCGCTCACAGGGCGTCCGCGCACGATCGACCTCGGACGCGTCCGGTATCGGGCGTGGGACGGGAGCGACGCCGAGGCTTGGTTCGCGAACGTCGCCAGCGCCGGCATGAGCGGCGCGATCGCGCAGCGCGCCAACGAAACGACGAAGGCTCTCGGCGGCAAGGTCTCCTATCTCTGGGCGACGCTTGCCGTCTTCGCTCGCTGGGAGAGCTCGGAGCTGCGGCTCTCGGTCGACGACCAGGTTCGCGAGAGCCGGATGCACGACGTCGTCGTCGCGAACGGACGCACGTTCGGCGGCGGGATGATCATCTGCCCCGAGGCCGAGCCGGACGACGGCCTCTTCGACGTGCTCACGATCGGCGACCTGACCAAGCGCGACCTGATGCTGACGCTGCCGAAGACCTACCGGGGCCGCCACCTGCCCCACCCGAAGGCAGAGCTGCTGCGGGGCGCCGTCGTGTCGGTGGACGCGGACACGCCGCTGCCGATCGAGCTGGACGGCGAGCAGCCGGGTACGACCCCGGTGCGCTTCGAGGTCGAGCCAGGCGCCTTGCGCGTGCGCGTTCCCGCCTAGGCGGGAGGCTTCTTCGCGGCTGCAGGCTTGCGAGCCGCCGGCTTGCGCCGAGCGGGCTTCTTCGCCAGCTCCCGCTCGAGCTTCGCAACGCGCTGCTCGAGCTCGTCGAGACCGCGCAGCTTCTTCTGCATCTCGTCGAGCCGCGACCGCGTGTCGTTCGCCATCTCGACGAGCTTCGACCCGCCCGGCACTTCCGTGAGCCTTTGGAGCGCCTCGGCGCCGAGATCCTGCACGCGCGAGAGGATGTCCTTCTGCTGTGTCTTCGCCATGCGCCCGATCGTACCCGGCTAGGCGTGAACGGTAACCGGCGTACCGGCACGAGTCCGGTCGAAGAGCCGTCGCAGCAGGTCGTTGCGGACGCGGATGCAGCCGTTCGAGACCGCCTGGCCGAGCAGGTCGGGGCGGTTCGTGCCGTGGATCGCGATCGGCCCGCCCTGCGTCCAGCCGGTCAAGACGTCCGAGAACGCCGAGATCCCGATCGCCCCCGGCCCGAATGGCCCGGAGGTGTCCTCCGGCACGAGCCGCTGGTTGACGTAGAAGCTGCCGGTCGGAGTCGGGGTCTGCGGCGAGCCGATCGCGGCGGTCGCGCTCAGCACGCGGCGGCCGCGGTCGAAGAGCGTCACACGCCGCTCGGAGAGGTCGACCTCGAGGCGCGTGGTCACGGGCGCGAGCTCGACGTCGGAAGCGCGCACCCAGCCCACGATCCCGTTCGGCTTCAACGGGAGCTGCACCCGGTACCACTGCGCCACGCACGCGCCGTCGACCCGCTTCGCCAGTACTGCGAACACGGTGGGGACACCGTTGACGTTCTCCCGCCCGAACGAGGCGAGCCGGGCCGAGCTGGGCTGCTGGAAAGCCTCCGCACGCTCCTGTACGACCGCCGCGTAGCTCCTCCGCACGTTGCCGACCGGCCGCGTCGAGCCGGCGACGCAGGTGCGCTCGGCTCGTGTCGTGGCGGTGCTTTCGGAAGCGGTCTCGTGTCCCCCGCAGCCGGCGACAGCCGCCGCGATCATCAGTATCAGCAGGGCTCGCACGAATTCACGGTAGCCAGCGGATTGACGGGTTGCTCGTGAGACAACGCTGTGACAGGATCTTTACCGTTTCGGTACTAATCGATATGTGTCGAACGCTACTCTGAAGGACGGAATGGCCAAGAGCCACGCACACCGCGCCAGCCAGATCCACGAGCACAAAGCAGTGCTCGCCCATGCGCTGCGCCAGCACTCCGGGATCCCGTACGAGGTCGAGCAGCACGTCTGCGTCGACTGCAAGCGAGTTCTCGACGAGCGCACCGTGCGCCGCGCCGCCGCCTAGGACTCTGGCGCGCTCCGGCGCCGCAGCGCGAAGAAGCCCGCGAGCGCAAGGACAGCCGCCGCCAGCGCGAGCGCGAGCTTGACCAGCACGGGGTTCCGCTCTGCGAACGTGCGCGTGTCGGCCGGCGGCTCGAACGCCTCGTTCCGGTGCTCGGGGCCGAGCACGGCGACCGCCGGACGACCCCGCACTTCGGGCTGCTGTGCGAAGTCGTACTCGGGGCGCACCGCCGTACCGCCGTACAGCACCCGGTAGGGCGGCGCAAAGCCCGGGGCCAGCAGGATGTAGTCGCGGTAGGCACGCAGCGTCACCCGTAGATCCCGCAGCGGCTCGTCGTCACCGTTCGAGATCCGGATTCGCAGGTACCGGTACCGGCTGTTGAGGGGGACGGTCGTCTCGCCGGCCTCGCCGAAGCGGTACAGGCGGCCCCCGCCGGCGGGGAAGAACGCCTTGCCGTCCATCGAGCCCGACACCTCGACCGGGCGGTCGAAGGCCGGTGTCGACGACCCGAAGCGCAGCTCGTTCACCGTGAGCCTCCGGTACCCGACATCGGCGTCGATCACCGTTTGCCGCCCGTCCTGGCGCACAGCGAGCTTCGCGCGACGCACGACCGGAGCTCCGGCGGCGGTGACCGCCTCGGCGGTCGCACCCCGGATCGCCTTCACACCCGTCGCCCGGATCCGGTAGTAGCGGAAGTCGCTCCGGGGGAAGACGACCGTCGCGCTGACGGCGCGGGTGGCTCCGCGCACGTCGTAGATCGCCGTCGAGGAGAGGCGCGTGAACGTGCGGCGGTCGTCGCTGCCGTAGGCCTCGGCGCGGCCGACGAACGCCTCCAGGGGCACGTCGAGGTAGATCCGATCGCGCACCACCCGCTCGGCGCCGAAGTCCAGCAAAGCCACCGCCGCGCCGCCCTGGGTGCCCGCGTTCAGGAGGCGCGCGGTCTGCAGCCGCGCGTCGCCCCGGACGCTGCGTGGGCGCCACGGAACCTGCCGGCCGCGGGCGTCGAGGATCCTCAGATCCGGGAACCCGACTGCCGCGTGCTCGTACATCGGCCCGTCGGGCTCGAACGCCGACAAGCCGCCTTTCGTGTCGAGCGATCGCTCCCAGCGGAAGCTCGACGCATCGAGCGCGCTCGCCGGCGCCGCTCCCAGCGCCGCAAGCAGCGCAGCGGCGAGAAGCTTCCTCACTGGGCGACGTCCTTACGGATCCGCTGATAGGCGAACGCGCCGCCGAGCAGCAGCAGCCCGAGCGCGATGAACGAGAGCGCGCGGTAGATCGACTCGAGCTCGGAGAGGTCGTACGCGAAGACCTTGGCCGCAGCCAGCAACAGCAGTGCCAGCCCGCCAAGCCGCAGCAGCCTCTCGTCCCGGAGCAGGCCGAGGACAATGCCGGCGAGGCCCGCGACCGCCCAGAACGCCGACAGCAGCACCTGGGGCGTCTGACCGGGCTGGAGCTCGTCGCCGCTGAACGCCGAGACGATCGCGAACGAGGGTAGGTATACGGCCGTTATCGCCGCAACGCCCAAATAGGTCGTCCGCAGCTCGGGCAAGGACGAGAGCCGACTGAGCGCGGCCGCCGCCGCGCCGACGATCGCGACCGCAATCACGGCGCGGACGAAGTCGTCGACGCCGAAGCGCAGGGCATCGGGCGGAGCCTCGAGCATCAGCGTGTGGGCGAGGGCGAGCGCGAAGAAGGCGGCCGAGGCAAACTGGCCGCGCGGGTCGCCGAACCTGCGCGCCGCCCAGGCGAGCACGAGGGCCTCGGCCGACCAGCCTGCGACAAGCGCCGGCCCGTCGATCGCGAGCGCGAGCCCGAGCGCGGCGAGCGCTGTGCCGACGGCCATGATCAGCGCCGCGATCTCCTTGCTCATCCGGCCGCCGTACGCCGGCACGCCGCCGCCGATGTGAACCGCAGCGGCGCCGATCACCCAGGCGGTGGCTGCGGTCCCGTGGCCCGTGTCGTCCAGCATCGCCCAGCCCGCACCCGCCAGGAGCGCCGCGTTCGCGAGCAGCAGGCTCGCCGAGACGAGGCGCAGCTTCGCCGTCGGCTCGCGCAGCTCGTAGCCGATCGCGGCGATGACGTAGAGCAGCCAGAAGCCGGCCAGCACGGCGAGGGAGAGCCCCAGCCGGTCCTTGTACCCGTCATAGAGCCAGCCAAGGAGTTGCGGTGCGCTGACGACGAATGCCGCGATGCCGAGCCAGCTCCAGCGGCGCCAGAGGAGCACGCCGACCGCGGCTCCAAGCGCGACGGCCATGAAAGCCAGCGAGGCGGAGTCGGTGCCCGCGTCGACGAGCACGGGCGCGAGCAGCGCCCCGACGATGCCGATGCCTGCGACCACCGCCTCGTCCCACCGCACCGCGATCGCAGTCGCGACCGCGCCGACGAGCGCCGCGAAGACGAGCGCGAGCACGGGATCGACCAGGTCGTAGAGCTGCGTCGCTGCAGTGAGCGTGACGTAGAGGGCGGCAATCGCGGTCGCCACCGCGGCGAGGGCGGCTTGCGTCCGGCCTTGCCGCTCGTGCAGGTAGAGACCGCCGCCGAGGAGCGCAGTCGCGCCCGCGAATGCGAGCAGGACTCGGGTCGTCTCGTCGATCCAGCCGCGGTTGGCCGCCATCACGAGGAAGAAGGCGACGCCGAGCACGACCGCGGCTCCCCCGACCCACCCGAGCACGCGTCCGCCAAGCAGGTCTTCGACCGATATGGGCGCGCGCGCCGGTGCCGGCGTCGCCTGGGGCGCGGAGACGGGCGCCTTCGGCGAGGTCGGCCGAGCGGCCTGTGCGGGCTGCTCGAGCCTGGCGAGCCTCGCGCGCAACTCCTCGACCTCGCGCTCCAGCGCCTCGAGCCGCGCGTCGGGTGACCCGTCCATGCCGCGAGTGTACGAACGGGGTCGGAGGCGTGCGAAGCTGCAGCGATGGAGGGCTACAACTTCTCGACGGAGATTCTCGTCCGCTTCGCGGAGACCGACGCGCAGGGGATCGCGCACCACGCGTCGTTCGTCGTCTGGTTCGAGGTCGCCCGCGTGGCGTACCTCGCCGAGCACGCCGGCGGCTACCTGTCAATCCAGGCGCAGGGAGTCGAGGCGCTGACGACCGCCGTCGAGGTCAACTACCGCCGGGCGGCGTACTTCGACGACGGCTTGCGGGTGTGGACGCGCTGCGTCGACATCCGTGGTGCGCGCTTCCGCTACGAGTACGCGATCGAGCGTGACGGTGAGGTGGTCGCCGACGGCTCCACCTCGCACGCCACCGTCGACGGCTCGACGCGCCTGCCGACGCGCGTGCCTGCCTGGTTCGCCGAGGCGGTCGCTACGGCTGAGGGCTAGACGCCGGCGGCGCGTCCGGCACGGTGGTGTCGGGCACCGGGACGAGCTGGTCGACCTTCGACACGTCTGGCGTTTTCGGCTTCGGCTTGGGCTTCGTCCCGACGCGGACGACCTTCGGCTCGGAGCGGTACGACGAGTACCAGGTGTCCTCGTGCAGGACGGTGCCGTCCGCGGCGTAGACGGTGCGGCTGACGCTCGTCGCCCGCGCGGGTTGGCCGTACTCGTCCACCGCGGACGTGCCGATCTGCATGCTCGGATCCGGCACGCGCTTCACCCGCGGCGCGCCGACGTCGCGCAGCGGCTGCTCGGTGGTCTCGACGCGCCGGTTCTGGGGCGTGCCGTAGAGGTTGACAGTGAGTGAGCCGGAGCCGACGAACGTGCGCAGCAGCAGCCACTTGTCGGTGTCGTTTCGGAACTTGAGGTCCTGGTCGGGATAGTTGACCGTCGCGTCGCGCCCGAGCGGGTAGTGCGAGATGTAGAGGGCGTGGTTGGTGCGCTCGTCGATCTGCAACCCGGCTTCGTAGGCGGCGTTGAAGACGGTCGTCGAGACTTGGCAGATGCCGCCGCCGAGCCCGGTCTGCAACTCGCCGTTGATGATCACCGGAGCCTCCTGGAAGCCCTTCTCGGCCGTGCGCTCCCCCGTCGTGCTGTTGAACGAGAAGGTTGCGCCCGGCGCGATCAGCGCGCCGTCGATCAGCTTCGCGACGAGAGCGACGTTGTGCAGGCGGCTCGGGATGCCGCCGTAGGTCGTGTAGTAGCTGCCGACGATGCCCGTGATTCCCATCGTCTCCGCGTCCGACGTCGTGCGCTCGGCCACCGTCGTGCGCACGGCGAGCTCGGCAGTGCGTGCGGTCGGCGAGGTCGCGGCTGCGAAAAGCGCCTTGGCGGTCGCGGGCACGTCGATGCCAACGCCCGGCTTGTCCGGGACGATGTCGATGCCACCCGGCTTGACCGCGAAGGTCGCGTCGACGGGCGCATGCTCGATGGACTTGCGCAGCTTGTCGAACCAGGCTTCCGCGCCCGGGCCGGCGATCGCGACCGTGGTCTGGCCGGCGACCGGGAGAGACAGGATCTCGGCGATCCGCCAGCGCGGCAGCTTCCAGCGCGTTTCGCCGTGCTGCAGGCGAACGGGCGCCGAAAGCGCGATGCGGGCCTGGTGGGCGGCCGGCGCCAGGTCGGCGGCCGTGACCTCGACCGGGTCGATGCGGACGGGCAGCGCGACTTGCCCGCCGTGATCGAGTCGCGCGAGCGCGCGCACGATGCTCGCGCTCGCGGCCTTCTGGTCGAGCCGGCGGCCGGGCTGCCCCGCGACGACCTCGATCCCGAGCCCGCGCCGGACGAGCTTCGCCTCGACGTGGCGCTGATCGATCGCCTCCGCGAGGCCGGCGAGCTTGAAGTCGAGCGCAGCGCCGTAGGCCTGCACCGGCGGCGAGATCTCCGCGCCGAAGAACTTGGTCTGGAGGCGTCGGAAGCCGCGGACGGGCCCGAAGCCCTCGCCCTCGCGGGCCGCAGTCTTGATCGCGGCGGCCCAGTCGGCCTCGACGCCGAGAGTCGTCGCCTTGATCGGGTAGCGCTCGTCGCCGGCGGTGAAGACGACCGGTACGTGCGCGACGCGCCCGAAGCGCCGCTCCAGCAGCGACCGGGCCTGCCTCGGCGCCAGGCCACCGACGTCGACGCCGGCGATCGCGACACCGTCGGCGATCCGCGCGGTCGAGCCTGCGAACGCGAGCCCGACGAGAGCGGCGACAACCGCCAGCAGCGCGAGCGACACCAGCACCCAACGGGCGATCAGCGCCGCGGAGCGGTCGGGCGCCGTTCCGGCGCGGACGGATGTCGCTTCAACGCGCACGAAGTCGGTCAGTGTAGCCGTGGTTCCGGCCCCCAAAGGGGGCGCCGCGGTTAAGAGTGTGTGAGCGAACCGCCAAGAGTCGGGAGTCAGGGCTCTGGGCCGCCAAGCGGCCCTTTCAGGGGTCTACGCGCGAGACAGATATTGGACGATCACGTGCCGCTGGATCTCCGACGTCCCTTCGACGATCTGGAGCACTTTCGCGTCGCGCATCCATTTCTCGACGGGGTGGTCGCGCATGATCCCGGCACCACCGAGAACCTGGACGGCATCGGTCGTGATGCTCATCGCCGCGTCGGCGGCAAACGCCTTGGCGTAGGAGCCCAGAAGGCCGGCGTCCTCGTCTGCATCCAATGCCGCTGCCGCCCGCCAGACGAGCAGCCGGGACGCCTCGACCTGGATCGCCATGTCCGCGAGCTTGAAGGAGACGGCCTGCTTCGCGATCAGCGGCTTGCCGAACGCCCGGCGCTCGTTCGCGTAGTCGGTCGCGTACTCGAACGCCGCGCGGGCGATGCCGAGCGCCGAGGCGGCCACCTGGGGCCGGGAGTGCATGAAGAAGTCCACTGCGATCGCGAACCCTTCCCCCTCCTCGCCCAGCAGGCGGTCGGCCGGGATGTGGACGCCGTCGAGCAGGATCGAGCCGGTATGGGACGCGCGGAGGCCGAGCTTCGGCTCCTTGCGGCCGGCCGTGACGCCCGGGTCGCCCGCTTCGAGCAGGAAGGCGGTGATCGCACCGTCGAGCTTCGCGAAGACGATCGTCAGCTCGGCGATGCCGCCGTTCGTGATGTAGCACTTCTCACCGTTCAGCACGTACCCGTCGCCCTCGCGGCGGGCGGTCGCCTGAGTGCCCATCACATCCGACCCCGCCCCGGGCTCGGTGAACGCGATCGCCGCGAGGCAGCCCTCGGCCGAGGCGAGCCGCGGCAGCCAGCGCTGCTTCTGCTCCTCGCTGCCGGCCCGCAGCAGCGGCCGGGCCGGGAACATCGTCGCGCCGATCGGGGCCGAGAGGCCCGCGCAGCCCCAGGAGAGCTCCTCTGCGATCAGGCTCGACGTCACCGCGGAGACGCCGCCGCCGCCGTACTCCGTCGGGATCGCATGCGAGGTGAGGCCGAGCGCGGCCGCCTTGCCGAGCAGCTCGGACGGACAGTCCTCGCGGTCGTCCCACTCCCGGGCGACCGGCCGCAGCTCGCGCTCGGCGAACTCGTGCGCGAGACCGCGCAGCTCCCGCTGCTCCGCCGAGAGCTCGAAGCCGATCCCTGGTCCCACGGTCACACTCAAAACATCGCGCCTCTGGGCCGCGAAGCGGCCCCTTTAGGGGTCTTCGCGAGATGAGCGTCCGCGAAAGCGGATGCTCATCTTGCGCTAAAAAACAAACAGCTCAACGCCGCCGCTCACGTTGAGCTGCACGCCGGTGATGTAGTTCGCGAGGTCCGAGCAGAGGAAGCAGATCGCGTTCGCGATGTCGTCCGGCTCGCCCGGACGCTTGAAGACGGTGCGGTTGGCGATCCGCTCGTTCATCGCCGGGTTTGCGAAATGGAACGCCTCCGTGCCGATGATGCCCGGCACGATCGCGTTGCACGTGATCCCGTGGCGGCCGCCCTCCATCGCGAGCGTCCGCGTCAAGCCGAGGATCCCCGCCTTCGTCGTCGAGTAGCTCGCCTGGCCGAAGCCGCCGAGCGTGCCCGCGACCGAGGCCATGTTGATGATCCGGCCCCACTCGCGCTCCTTCATGTGCGGCCACACCGCCTGGGCACAATTGAAGCCGCCGGTCAGGTTCACCTTCAGGTCACGCTCCCAGAGGTCCGGGTTCTGATCGGTGAACTGGCCGACGTGATCGAGCGTGCCGGCGTTGTTGATCAGGATGTCGACGGAGCCGAACTCCTCGACGACCCGGTCGACCGTCTCCTTGACCACGTCTCGGTCGGTGACGTCGCACTTGATCGCCGCGGCGCGGCGGCCCATCCCCTGGATCTCCTTCGCGGTCGCCTCGGTGTAGACGATCCCCTGCGCCTTCGCGACCTGCGCCAGCACGCCGTAGGACTCCGCGGTCTCGGTCGACTCGTCCGACTCGACCTGGATGTCCGCGATCACGACGTCCGCGCCGGCCCGCGCGAGCGCGAGCGCGTCCGCCCGGCCGAGACCGCGCGAGCCGCCCGTGACGAGAGCTACTCGCCCGCTGAGGTCGATTTCAATTGCCACGAGGCAAGAATATTTCTTTCGCGATCACGAGCCGCTGGATCTGCGACGTCCCTTCGTAGATCTGGAACAGCTTCGCGTCGCGCATCAGCTTCTCGACCGGGTACTCCTTCATGTAGCCGTAGCCGCCGAACACCTGCACCGCGTCGGTCGTCACCTTCATCGCCGTGTCGGCGGAGAACCGCTTCGCGAACGAGGACTCGAGCGTCGCGCGACCGCCCTGGTCGTGCAGCCAGGCGGCCTGCCAGACGAGGAGCCGCGCCGCGGCGATCTCGGTCGCCATGTCGGCGATCATGAAGTTGACGCCCTGGTGCATCGCGATCGGCACGTCGAAGGTGACGCGCTGCTTGGCGTACTCGACCGCGTACTCGTACGCGGCCTGCGCGACGCCGACT
>JANMJY010000218.1:0-3919 GCA_031371615.1 Actinomycetes bacterium
GTGCTCGCCGAGCGGAACGCCTTTGCTGAGAGCGTGAGCAAGCTGCAGGCGCGGCCGCCAGAGCTTGCTCCCGATCCCGCTGCTACGGCGCGGGTTGCGGAGCTCGAGTCGCAGCTGGAGGCCGTGCTCGCGGAGCGGAACGCCTTTGCTGAGAGCGTGAGCGAGCTGCAGGCTCGGCCGCCCGAGGTTGCGTCGGATCCCTCGGCTGCCGCCGCTCGCGTAGCCGAGCTCGAGACCCATCTGCACGAAGTCCTCGCCGAGCGGAACGCTTTCGCCGAGAACCTGAACGAGCTGCACGCCCGGCTGAGCGATGCGGCGAAAGGACACGAGGCCGACATCGCGCGCGCCACTGCCGCCGCCGGAGCCCGGATCGCGGCGCTCGAGGCTGAAGTGAACGCGGCGCTCACCACCCGCAGCGAGCTCGAGACCGCAGCCCACGCCGGAGCCATCCGGATCTCGGAGCTGGAGCACGAGCTCGCAGAGTTGCGGCAGCGCGCCGAGCAGCCGACCGAGCTCGAGACCCCCGCCGAGGAGCTGCGAGGTCGCGCCCATCTTCTCTTCGTCCCGTCTGCGAGCGGCTACACGCTGATCGACTTCGAGGGACCGGATCCGACCTCAGGAGCGATGCTCGACGTCGGCGGCGTCAGCTACCTCGTCAACCGCGTCGGGGCCTCGCCCTTCCCCGGTGACCGCCTCCGTTGCGTCTATCTCGATCTCGTCTGAGCTTTCGGGCCTGATCACCTCGGTGGCGACGACCGCCGCCCGATCCTGCCGCACACGCCGGCGCGCGCCGGAGATCGTCCGCTGGAGCTCCCGCTCGTCGGCCGCGATCAGCGCGTCGAGCTCCTGGGCTGCCGCCTTCAGCTCGTCGGAGCGGCCGTCGTCCTCGTAGACCGACACGCCCAGCTCGCGGATCTTCGCATCGCGCTCCCGCTTGAGCTGGAACGTCTTCTTGCGTAGCCGCACGACGTCGCGGCCGGCGCGTGACCAGGTCGAGATCGACGTCACGGCCACGTCTGCCTCGTCGCGCACGCGGTCGGCGGTGCTGATTCCCACGCGCGCGACTCTGTTGTCCGGCCACCGCCTCGCGCCGGCCAAAAACGCCGGCAGCAGGCAGGCGGCGAGGATGATCGCGATCACGCCGGCTGCGAACGACCCGAGTGCGAGCAGGATCACGCCGACGACGAGCAGGCCGACCAGGAGCGAGAACACGAAGATCGGCTGGCCGAGCCCGAAGTAGCGCGGCTCGGCGTGCTGGATGTCGATCGGAACGTCGCGTGGCTCGGCGGGCGGCGCATCGGTACGGCGCCCGCACGAGGGGCAGAAAACCGCGTTCGCAGGGAGGTCGGCACCGCAGTGGGAACAGGAATCCACCTGATCGTTGTCTCCACCGCCCGCTGTTGCCTAACCCCGGCAACGGAGCTTCAGTTTTGCAGGGATTTCGCCGATACGGCGACCGTGGAAGCGTCACATATCCGCAGGCAGTTGGGCACGATCTTGGTCGAAGAAGGCTTCCTCAACGAGGCGCAGCTCGAGCTCGCAATCGTCGAGCAGCACCACTCGTCGAAGCCGCTCGGCCAGGTGCTCGTCGAGCTGGGGCTCGCCTCGGCCGCCGCGGTCGCGATGGCGCTCGCCGAGCAGCACGGCGGCCTGCTCTCGACCGAGTTCGGCGTCAGCGCCGGCTTCCGTCCGCAGGCGGCTGCCTTGCAGCCGGAGCAACCGCAGCTCCGAGTCGCCGGCCAGCCCGAGGATTTCGCAGAGCGCCATCGCCTCGCCGGCGAGCTCGAAGCGCTGCGCGTGCAGTGCCAGTCGCTCGGCCGAGGCGTGACGCACCTCGCGTCCGAGCTCGAGCGCCTGCGCAACTCTCTCTAGCGCTCACTCTCGTCGGGTTCGTGGCGTGCACACTTCCACCGTGAGCGAACTGCACGCCCCACTCGATCCCGAGGAGCTCGAAGCGGCGGCCACGTCCGCGGCCGCGGAGATCTCGCCGGCGACGACGCTCGGCGCGGTGCACCTGACGGTCGCCGACCTGGGCCGCTCGGCCGCGTACTACCGCAGCGCGATCGGGCTCGAGGTACGCAGCGACGGCGACGGCACCGCCTCACTCGGCGCTGGCGACCGCGACCTCGTCGTGCTCGTCGAGGAGCCGGGCGCGAGCTCCGGCGCCGGGTACACCGGTCTCTACCACCTCGCGCTCCTGTTGCCCGAACGCGCCGACCTGGCACGCTGGCTCGCGCACGCGGCGCGCGATCGCGTCCCGTTGAGCGGGCTCTCCGACCACTACGTCAGCGAGGCGATCTACCTCTCCGACCCGGACGGCCACGGGATCGAGATCTACCGGGACCGCCCTCGCGACGTCTGGGAGGGTCAGGTGAGCGGCCGGATGACGACGCTCCCGCTCGACACCGAGAGTCTCCTCGGCGAGCTCGACGATCCCGCGTCGGATCCGTTCGACGGCATGCCCGCCGGCACGGTGATGGGGCACGTCCATCTCAAGGCGTCCTCGATCCCGGAGACGCTCGCGTTCTGGCGCGACCGGGTCGGGTTCGCGCTGATGGCGGAGTACGGCAGCCAGGCGGCGTTCCTCGCGGCGGGCGGCTACCACCATCACCTCGGCGCGAACACGTGGGAGAGCGCGGGCGCGGGGAAACCGCCTGCAGGAACCGCCGCGCTGCGGCACGGGACGATCGTGCTGCCCGACGCCACCGAGCGGGACCGCGTGCTGGCGCGGGTCGGCTCGCACCGCGACACCGAGGCCGGCCCGCTGATCGAGGATCCGTCCGGCAACGCCTTCGTCCTCGCCGTCCCGGCGTAGGATCCGGGCATGCCGCGCGGATACATGGAAGGCCCGGCCGCCGAAGAGGCGGAGCGCCGCCTCGACGAGCTCGAGCGCCCCGTCGCGAAGGAGCAAGAGGAGCGCCTGGCCGTCTTCGGCTCGACCCCGGACGACCAGGAGAAGCACTTCATCGGCTGGCGGGACGACGTCGATCCCGACCAGCTCTTCGACTCGGGCGAGGCCTGGGGCATCACGGTCGTGCGGGGGCCCGCGGGCTAGCATTTTCGCCCCGGCGGCGGGTGTTACGTACGCTACAACTAGGGCATGGCGAAAGCCGTAGAGCAGCTGGATCAGGTGATCATCCGCTTCGCGGGCGACTCCGGCGACGGCATGCAGCTGACCGGCGACCGGTTCACGACCGAAACCGCCGTGTTCGGGAACGACCTCTCGACGTTGCCGGATTTCCCGGCCGAGATCCGCGCTCCAGCAGGCTCGCTTCCGGGCGTCTCGGGCTTCCAGCTGCACTTCGCCGACCACGACATCCTCACGCCCGGAGATGCGCCGAACGTGCTCGTCGCGATGAACCCGGCGGCGCTCCGGACGAACGTCGGCGACCTGCCGAAGGGCGGCACGCTGATCGTCGACACCGACACCTTCAAGGAGCGCAACCTGCAGAAGGCGGGCTACGAGCTGAACCCGCTCGAGGACGGCTCGCTCGCCGGCTACCACGTCCAAGTGGTGGCGCTGACGTCGATGACGGTCGGCGCGCTGAAGGGGATCGAGGGGATCACCTCGCGCGAGGCCGAGCGCTCGAAGAACTTCTTCGCGCTCGGGTTGATGAGCTGGCTCTACAACCGCCCCACCGAGGGGACGCTCGACTTCATCGACAAGAAGTTCGGCAAGCGGCCGGAGATCGCGCAGGCGAACGCCACCGCCTTCAAGGCCGGCTACGCCTACGGCGAGACCTCCGAGGACTTCGCGGTCAGCTACCAGATCGCGCCAGCCAAGATGCCGCCCGGCGTCTACCGGCAGATCAGCGGCAACACGGCGCTCGCCTACGGGCTGATCGCCGCCTCGAAGCTCTCCGGCCTCGACCTCTTTCTCGGCGCCTACCCGATCACGCCGGCGAGCTCGGTGCTCGAG
>JANMJY010000226.1:0-2084 GCA_031371615.1 Actinomycetes bacterium
TCCGAACATGGCGGTGCGGCGGCTCGCGATCGTCTGCCTCAAGAACGGCTCGGCGCAGCGGGAGACGATCCTGATCCTGAACGGGCTCGCCGACGACGACGAGCAGGAGGCCGACCTGCGCAAGACCGCGAAGGCCGTCGCCGCTGCGCTGACGAAGAAGAGCCGCTCCTAGTCGACGACGTCGATCCCGTTCGCGGCGGCGAGCAGCCCGGCGATCTGGATGACATCCGGCCACGGCATCCGCGTGCCGCGAAGGCGCTCCACTCCGATCAGGTCGGTCAGCTCGCAACCCTGGATCTCGCAGCGGTCGAAGGTGGCGGTCTCGATGCTCGCGCGCGTAAGCACGCACTTCTCGAAGTGGACGGAGCGAAGCGACGCGCCGTGGAAGTCGGCCTCATCGAGCCGGCAATCGCGGAAGACGACCCGTTCGAGCTGCGCGTAGCGGAACGAGGCGAGGTCGAGCCGGCAGTCCGCGAACGTGCAGTCGGTGAGCGTCGCCTCCGCGAACTGCGCCCCCGTGCCGCGCAGCCCGGTCGCTTCGACGCGGACGAGCTTCGCCTCTGTTGCGGCGATGTTCGCCCAGGTGCCGTCTTGGGCGACGACGTCCGCGAGATCGAGCCCGGCCAGAGCCGCCCCGGTGAGATCGGCCGCGCGCAGCCGGCATTCGCGCAGGCGCAGGTTGTGGAGAGCGAGGCCGGCGAGGTCGACGCCGTCGAGCTCCGACGCCTCGGCGCGGCGTTCCCGGACGATCTCGTCCAGATCGCGGCTGCCGAGGGCCGCAGCGATGTCGGGCGGCCGTGGCGGTTCCGGTGCCTCGACGGTCACACGCGGAGGCTAGCCTCGGCAACGGTCATGATGGGACGGTGGACGCGCTCGTCGGAGTGATCATGGGCTCGCGCTCCGACTGGGAGACGATGCGCCACGCCTGCGAGACGCTCGAGGCGCTCGAGGTGCCGTTCGAGCAGCAGGTCGTCTCCGCCCACCGCACGCCCGACCTGTTGTTCGAGTACGCCGCTAGCGCCGAGGCACGCGGCCTGCAGGTGCTGATCGCAGGCGCCGGCGGCGCCGCCCACCTACCCGGGATGGCCGCCGCGAAGACCGCGCTCCCCGTACTCGGCGTCCCCGTCGAGTCGAAGACCTTGAAGGGGATGGACTCGCTGCTCTCGATCGTGCAGATGCCCGCGGGCATTCCGGTCGGGACGCTAGCGATCGGCCGGGCGGGCGCCGTCAACGCCGCCCTGCTGGCAGCGTCGATCGTCGCGCGCTCGGACGAGGGCGTTCGCGAGCGTCTCGCCCGCTACCGGGCGGAGCAGACGCAATCGGTGCTCGCGAATCCCGACCCGGCCCAGTAGCTCCAGGCATGGGGATGGTCGGTGTCATCGGGGGAGGGCAGCTGGGGAGGATGCTCGGGCTCGCCGGGATCCCGCTCGGGCTCTCGTTCCGCTTCCTCGACCCGGCGGCCGACGCGCCCGCGGGCGAGGTGGGGGAGCTGATCGTCGGCGCCTACGACGATCCGGATCTGCTCGATCGGCTCGCCCACGGAGCCGCGGCCGTCACCTACGAGTTCGAGAACGTCCCGGTCGAGGCGGCGCGGCGGGTGGGCGCCGTCCCCGGTGCCGTCGCGCTCGAGCAGGGACAGGATCGGCTGGTCGAGAAGCAACTCTTCGAGCGGCTCGGAATCCCGACGGCGGCCTTCGGCTCGCCGCAACCCCCGGTCGTGATCAAGTCGCGGCGACTGGGCTATGACGGTAAGGGCCAGCGGATCGAGCGGGGGAGCTACCTGACCGGCGACCACGAGGTCGTCGAAGAGTTCGTCGGGTTCGACCGCGAGCTTTCGCTGCTCGCCGTGCGCGGGCGTGATGGGGACACGCTGTTCTATCCCCTCGTCGAGAACGTGCACGAGAGCGGGATCCTCCGCACCTCGCGCGCGCCAGCCGTCAATGCCCCGCAGACGCAGGCCGAGGAGTACGCAACGCGGCTGCTCGACGAGCTCGGTTACGTCGGCGTGCTCGCGCTCGAGCTCTTCGACGTCGGCGGCGAGCTCGTCGCGAACGAGCTCGCGCCGCGCGTCCACAACACGGGTC
>JANMJY010000228.1:0-2747 GCA_031371615.1 Actinomycetes bacterium
CCGATCGAGGCCGCCGCAACCGTCGCTTCGCGCAGCTAGACGCTGACCGTGCGGCGCTCGTGAGCGGGCGACCGGTGGCGTCGTAGCCGCGGCGCGGGCTCCTGTCACGCCGGAGGTCGCGGGTTCGAGTCCCGTCGCTGCCGCTCTCGAAAGCCCTGTCAAACCGCTATTTCTGTGGCCTCCTGCGACGAGACTCACAGCTCTGAGCTGCATCGTTTGCTGCCCGGCTTTTCACCGCGGGACGGTGATCACTCGGAGAACTCCCTGCAAATAGGGGCCCGTTTTGCTCTCGCCCATCGCGGAAAGCAGGTCACTGCCAGGGGCGAACGCGACCTGGGCTGAACGTAGCCTTGGTGGACGCCGGCTAGCGCCGGCGGCGGCGGGGTTGGAGTCCCGGGATCGTTTCATTTGCGTCGTATGATCGACGGACGCAGCGATGAGAGGAGACGGGGAGACCGCAGCGATGAGCGGAGACGGGAGACCGAGTCGAGGACGCTTCGCCCAGATCCTCGATCGGATCAGCGATGAGCTACGCCGCGAGGGCGGACCGGCCGGTATCCAAATCGTGCCGTTCGTGCGGGGACGCCGACCAACCGACGAGGGGAGGCACCCCGGCCTTGGGTCGAGCGATCACGCGGCGCTGGTCCTGGGTGGCGATGCGCTAGACAACCGTGCATACGTGCTCTTCACGCGTCCGGAGCACAGCGAAGGCATGAGTGTCGACGTCACGCTCTCGTTCACCGGTCACGACGGGAGCGTGAGCGCGACGGAGATCCCTGGCTGGCACCGGCGGCCTATCGAGCTGCGCGGCTTCGACGAGAACGGTGACGGTTCGCTGCGGCCGGCCCGTCCGGGCGACAGCCGCCTCGTGCTCGCCCTCGACCCGGAGCGGGATCTCTGGCCGGGCGACGCAGCCGCCGCCGGCAACGAGGATCCTTACGGCTTCGGGCACTTGTTTCTCCAGCAGGTCCGGGTCGAGCTCCGCCTCCTCGACGATGCCCTTCCGATCTCGACAGCGCAGACGACACTCGACGTTTGCGACGTCCGCCGTCTCGGCTCGTTGTACGACCGGATCCTCGAGCGGCTGGTCAAGCCCGACGTCGTACGGCAGGCGGCCGCAGCGGGGGTGGAGAGCCCAGGGCATGCCTATCACCCCTGGTTCCCGGTCCTGCTCATCGGCTCCGACAAGGCGGCCCTCTACACACGCGCGCTCGTGGCGGACATCGTCGACAAGCAGCGCTACTTGCTGGACCCGGCGTGGCTGCTGCGGGTCGGCGTGTACCTCGAGCTCCTGACGTGCCTCGGCATCATCGAGGCCGTGCGCGACAAGGTGGGCGACCTGCTGACGACGCAGGAGCGCGCCGCGTTCGAGAGCGAGCGGTTCGCACCCATCCGCGAGCGACTCGATCCTGAGGCGTGGCGCGGAGTTTGGGCTCTCCGTGAGATCGCCTTCCCGCGTCGAGGCATGCCGCGCGCAGGCCCCGTCTCTCTGCTCAACCTCCTGCGCAAGAAGAGCACCACACTCAAGTTCCTGGACGTGCACCACGAAGATCTGAAGCAGGCGCTCACGCTCGCGGGGCCGAACTTGCACGATGCCCAGGAGACGTGGCAGCGCGTGTTCAGGGACGCGGAACGAGCCGTCCTCCGCCAGACGCCCATCGCCTTTCCCGAGCTCGGCTACCTACCGCAGCCGGCCCGTCACTTCGCGCTTTGGCACCGGCAAGGACGTCTGGGCATCGCACCTGCGCTTCGCGTGCCGAAGGTGGTGACGACGCTCCTCGCCGACCAGGACGGCCTGTTTCCTGCGGCATGCAACCAGTACCGGGCATCGATGAACGCGGTCGCCACCTGGGCCAAGGAGCGTTCTCTCATGAACCCGGCCGGAAAGGACTGTGTGCCGCTGAAGGTCAGCCTCTTCGAGGCGTACATGAACCATCCCGAGCGCATGGCCACTCTTCAGCGACGCGACGGCTACGGGGATCGCCTCGACGTGAGCGAGGCCACCGACGCGATCGAGCCTGCCGTCGAAGACGCCGAGCAGCTCCTCGCCGACGTCTGCATCTTCCGCATGCTCGATCGCGACGAGCTTCGCAGCCTCGCACGATCGGCGCGACCGCTGGCTCTCGGGCCGATGGAGCGATTCTTGATCCAAGACACCGAGGGAACGTCTCTGTTCGTCGTGGCCGACGGCGAGGTCGAGGTTGTGCTTCGGCGCCCCGAGAGGCCCGATCTGCGCGTCGCCACTCTCGGCCGCGGCGAGGTTGTCGGAGAGATGTCGCTACTCACCGGGGCGCGGCGCACGGCCACCGTGCGTGCCGTCGACTGCGCGCTCGTCTACGAGATCGGTCGACGCCAGTACGAGCCGCTGTTGCGCGCGCACCGGGAATGGATCGACGAGCTCGCCGCGATCATGGAGCAGCGCCTCGAGGACACGGAGGCAGACCTCGACGCGTACGACGCCCGGAGCGGACGGGTCGAGATCGGCGGCCGCGTGCTCCGGTACTTCTTCGGGGCGGCCGACGCCGGCCGGCCCGCCGTGATCCCGGCCGACTGAGACACTGCGGACCGCGGCACGGTCAACCCGCCTTCACCCGCGCCCCCAACCTCGGGCCGCAGAAGGGCAGCAAACGCTCCCAATCGGGCCTACGCAATCGCGCACAAATCAGAGCGAGTGCGTGGTGCGATGCGCGCGCACACCGCCGGCGACTAGCGCTTCGCTCAGCGCTAGTCGCTCTCGTCGCATCTTC
>JANMJY010000241.1:0-3127 GCA_031371615.1 Actinomycetes bacterium
GCCCCCCCCCCCCCCCCCCGCCGCAGCAGTGCTTCTTCCCCGGCGCTAGACCGCTCTCACATCGGGCTGGGCGCAGGTGCGGCCTCGACCCCGAGCGCTTCGCCGTCCGGTGCAACGAGGTGGATCGGCTTGCGCCTCTGCACGAGCAGGAAGTAGACGGCGCCGACGAGCGTGATCGTGATCGGCACCGTCCACAGGACCGGCTGGTCGTTCAGCCAGGCCCAGTGGAAGTCGAGTAGGAGGTCCGTCTGGTTCGGGGTCGGATTCGTCGCAGCACGCGGCCACGCGAAGTTGACGAGCATGCTGCCGCCCCACGCGAGCCCGACCAGTGAGACTGGGATCCCCCAGCGGCCCAGCGAGAAGGGTGCCTTCACCCGTGGCCATCCACTCAGCCGGGCGCGGAGCACCGCCATCCCACCGATGAAGTACGAGAGGTAGATCATCCCGGTCGCTGCGATCGCGATGATCCCGGCACCGGCGTACTGGAGCATCGGGATGAACGAGAGCATGCCGACCGCGATGCAGGCGCCGATTGGCATGTGGTGCCCCGGGTACACCTTCGAGAGCACCTTCGACGCGGGCAGCACGTCGTCGCGGGCCATCCCGAACATCAGACGGATCGTCGCCGTCTGGATCGCGAGACAGCAGACGTAGATCGCCGCCGCGACCACGAGCAGGTACACCGTCGCGAAGGCGTTGGAGAAGTTCGCGTCGATAATCGCGGCGGGCCCGAGCCCGTCGGCCACGGCCTTGCTCAGGTCGCCCGGGACGGCCATCAGCGTCGCCCAGATGAAGAACCCGCCGATCACGAACGCGCCGGCGATCGAGGCGAGCACGGCCCTCGGAGCCTCGCGGCGCGGGTCCTTCGTCTCTTCCGCGAGAGTCGAGGCGGTGTCGAAGCCGTAGATCACGAACAGCGACATGAACATCGCGACGAGGAAGAGACCGACAGAGCCATCGACGCCGCCCGTGTGGAAGATGACGCCGACACCCTGGTGGTTGTGGAAGAGCGCGAGAATGAACGCAAAGACGACCATGCCGAGGATCTCGAAGAGCACGCCGGTGTTGTTGACGATCGCCACGATCCGGACCCCGAAGATGTTCAGGACAGTGATCGAGATCAGCGTGATCACCGCAATGATCCGCTGGTTCGAGAGGCTGTTCTCGATCGTCCAGCCCATGTTGTCGAAGGCGGGGATCAGCGCCAGCGGCAGGGTCACGCACACGGCCGTGACGGTGAGCACGCCGGCGAAGAGGTAGATCCAGCCGGCGAACCACGAGTAGGTCTTGCCGGCGAGATACTTCGTCCACTGGAAGACCGATCCCGCGAGCGGGTAATGGCTCGAGAGCTCGGCGAACGTGAGCGCGATCATGAACTGGCCGAATGCGACGAGCGGCCAGCTCCAGAAGAAGACGCCTCCGATCGTGCTCAGCCCGAGGGCGAAGAGCGTGAAGATTCCCGTCGACGGCGAGATGTAGCTGAACGCGACCGCGAACGGGCTGAACCCGCCAAGCGTCCGCTTCAGCTCCTGCCGGTAGCCGAACCTCGCAAGATCTTCCTCGTCCCGCGAGCCACTGCCTGCCGCATGCTCGTTCACGATTCCTCCCGGGTAGAGCGCACTGGCAGCGCGCCTGTTCGGGCAACGCTACGCCTGTCGGCGGACGGTCTCAACCCACAGGCGTCTAGCCGGCGAGAGCCTTCCGGAACGAGCGCTCGGAGGCGGTGCGCTCGAGCCGCTCGAAGTGCTCGGCCGCATAGCCCCGGAAGTCGAAGTCCAGGTCCGAGAGAGCCTGCTGAACGACGCCCCACATCGCCTCGCGGAAGTCGGACATGAACCGCATCAGCGTCAGCGCCCGCTCGTGCTCGGGACGGACGTCGCCGAAGTACGCCCGCAGCAGCTCGTCGGTATCGCCGCTGGAGAGCCCGTTGTTGACAGCGAAGTTCGCCAGGTCGAAGAAGACGTCTCCCATCCCCGCGTACTCCCAGTCGACGATCCGGATCCGGCGGCCGTCGTCGATGAAGTTGGCGGTGAGCAGGTCGTTGTGGCAGGGGCGCTCGGGCACCGGGCCGCGAGCGCGCTCGACGAGCGCCGCCGTCTCCCGCGCACGTTCGTAACCCGAGGGGATCGCGACACCGTGCGTGGTGGCAGTCGCGGCGTAGGCCTCGACGACACGGAAGGGGTCGAAGCGCGCCGCGATCGGAGGGCCGGCATGCACGGCCCGGAGCGACTGCGCGATGCGGCGGAGCGGCTCGGCCTCCCTGATCGCCTCGGGCTCGACCACCGCGCCCTCGATAAACCGCGTCACGAGATAGCCCTCCGGCTCGATGAAGGCGATCACCTCCGGCCCGACGCCGACGGCGGCCGCAGCGAGCGACGCCTCGTGCTCGACACGCCGGACGATCCCGAGCAGCTCCGTGTCCTTGCCGCCGATCCGGAGCACGCAGGCGGCGTCGTCGAGCACGATCTTGAAATTCCGGTTCGTGATGCCGCCGCCGAGCACCTCGATCGTCGCGTCGCGGCCGGGCCAGATCCGCTCGACGATCTCCTCGATCCGCATGGCGGTGATCCTAGAACAGCCGGATCAGAGCAGCAGTCGCCGCGGCGGCGATCATGACGACGACGAGTGGCGCGCGCAGCCAGACCGCGACACCGCCGACCACGACGCCCGCGAGCCGCTCGTCGAGCACGAGCTCGCGGTCGCCGCCGAGGGTCTGCGTGACGACGAGCGCAGCGAGCATCGCCGGAGCGAGCATCCCGACCACGGCATTGAGCCTAGGCGGCAGCTCCCGCTGGCCCAGCAGGACTGGACCCGAGGCTTTGAAGACCATCGTCACCGCGCCGACCACCGCGATCACGACCCAGATCACCGGCGCAGTCCGATCAACCCGGCGAGGCCGGCGGCGACGATCGGCACACCCGGCGGCGCGACCGGAAGGAGCACGAGCGTGATCGTCCCGGCGGCGAGCGCGGTCACGAGCGCGCGTCGCGTCCGCAGGTACGGGGCGAGCAGCGCCAGGAAGAGCGCGGGGAAAGCCGCGTCGAGCCCGATCGCCTCGGGGTCGAGCAGGTCGCCGACCACGGTCCCGATTACCGTCCCGGCAACCCAGAGGAGGTAGAGGAGGATC
>JANMJY010000248.1:0-5098 GCA_031371615.1 Actinomycetes bacterium
CCCCCCCCCCCCCCCCCCCCCCCCCCCCCCCCCCCCCCCCCCCCCCCCCCCCCGTTTCTAGATCTGCCAGGAGCCGCCGCGGAGCACGGGCACGCGGTCGCCTTCGCGGCTGATCCCGTCGACGTCGAGCTCGTTCGAGCCGATCATGAAGTCGATGTGGATGTCGCTCTTGTTCGCCCGAGCCCTGTCGGCCTCGTCCTCGAGCGGGAACGTGTAGGCGTTTCCGAGTGCGATGTGGCTGGCCGCGTTCTCGTCGATCAGGGTCTCGTAGAAGACCGTGCGCAGCGGGCCGATCCGGCCCTCCTTGTCGACGAGCGCAATCTCGCCGAGGCGTGAGGCGCCGTCGTCTCTGGCGCACGCGGCACGGAGCGCCTCCGCACCCTCGTCCGCGTCGATCTTGACCGCCCGTCCGCCCTGGAATTCGATCCGGATCCCGTTCATGTACGAGCCGTACAGCTCGAGCGGCATCGTCGCCGAGACGTGGCCGTCGATCCGCTCGGGGTCCGGCGTCGTGAACACCTCCTCGGTGGGGAGGTTCGGGTAGTGGGTGCGGCCGTCGACGGTCTGGAAGTCGGCTCCGAGCCATTTCGAGCTCGGCATCAGCCCGATCGTCAGGTCGGTACCGGGGCCCTGCAGCTGCAGGGCGTCGAAGCGGCGCTCGGTGAGCCGGTCGGCGCTCGCGACGATCACCTGCATCCGCTCGCGCCAGGCCGCCACCGGATCCTCGGCGTCGAGTCGGCAGACGTAGACGACCTCGTCCCACAGCTTGTCGAGCGCCTCGGCGGGCTCGAGCTCGGGGTGCACGCGCGCCGCCCAGCCCGGGTTCGGGCAGGGCCCGGCGGTCCAGTTGGTCGTCCGCTCGTTGACGATCCGCGGTACCGCGGCGACGTAGGGGAGGAGGTCGCGACCGCTGCGGGCGGAGTCGACACCGTTGAAGACCGCTCCGCTCGTGCCGGACAGCGACACCCTCGCGGCGCTCTCGTCGGAGAGCCACTGCATCCGCTGCTCGATCCAGGGCGGCACGAAGTCGAGCGTGTCCTCGTCGGCGAGGTCGAGCCTGGCGCGCTTGACCAGCTGATCCCACCAGAAGACGTCGACGTACTTGGCGCCGTGCCGGTAGGCGGCGCGGGCGACCGCGCGGGCCGCGTCCTCCATCCCGAGATACGCGGTCACGCCGACCAACTGCCCCGGCTGGACGTTGGCGCCGAAGCCGACCAGCAGTTCGGCCAGGCGTTCCACATCTGAAGAACGGTCGCGCACGGCGGTGCACACTACTAATTTGCGCAAGCCCAAACCCTATTCGCGGATCCGAG
Source organism: Actinomycetes bacterium (assembly GCA_031371615.1). GTDB lineage: Bacteria > Actinomycetota > Thermoleophilia > Gaiellales > Gaiellaceae > Gaiellasilicea. The sequence goes on from JANMJY010000248.1 coordinate 1,314, forward strand.
ACGCGCGAAGACCCCCGAAGGCGGCCGCTTCGCGTCCGCAGGAGCACAATGATCGGCGGAGGAGTAGCCCTGTGAGACTGAATGCGTTCCTGGCTCGTGCGGGTGTGGCGTCGCGGCGAAAGTCAGACGAGCTGATCAAGGCCGGCCGCGTGCGGGTAAACGGCGAGCTCGGCGAGTTGAACACCTTCGTCGAGTCGCGCGACGTCGTCGAGGTCGACGGGCAGCCGGTGGCCAAGCAGGGCCTCGCGTACGTGCTCCTGAACAAGCCCGCGGGCGTGGTCACGACGGCCAGCGACCCGCAGCGGCGCCCGACCGTGGTCTCGCTCGTCGACCACGAGTCGCGCGTCGTCCCGGTGGGGCGGCTCGACGTCGACACAACGGGCGCGCTCCTGCTGACGAACGACGGCCCCCTCGCGCACCGGCTTGCGCATCCCCGCTACGGCGTCGAAAAGGTCTACGAGGTCGAGACCTGGAAGGAGCCGAACGACGACGCGCTGCGCCGCCTCGCCGCTGGCGTGCAGCTCGAGGACGGGGTCACGGCGCCGGCCCGCGTCCGGCGGCTGGGCGCAGCCCGGATCGAGCTCGTCCTCCACGAGGGCCGCAACCGCCAGGTCCGTCGCATGTGCGAGGCGATCGGCCATCGAGTCCGCCGCCTCCACCGCAGCGTCTACGCGGGTCTCGGCGTGAGCGGGCTCGCCCCGGGCGAGTGGCGCGAGCTGACCGACGCGGAGCTCGCGCTCATTCGTAGAACGTCAGCACCGCCAGGATGACGTAGAGCGCGACGAGTGCCAGGCCCTCGAAGGCCGCCGCCTCGCCGTCGCCCGTGATCTGCCAGACCGCGAGCGCCATGATCACGAGCGCGCCGATATACACCGGGTTCAGGACGAACGTCAGGCGGTCCGCGAACAAGAGTGAGAGCAGGACGAGGGCAGGGAAGAGGAACACCGCGATCTGGGCGACCGAGTTCTTGACGACGGAGATCGCCAGGTCCGACTGTCCCTTCGCCGCGAGCGTGATTCCGACGATGTTCTCGACGGCATTGCCGGCGATCGCGACGATCACGAGGCCCGTGAAGGCCTTGGAGATCCCAAGCGCCTTGACCGCCGGGTCGAGGGCGTTGACGAACCAATCGGACACGAAAGCTGCGCCCGCCCCGGCGAGGGCGAGCACACCGATCGCGGGCCGTAAGGACATCCCCTCGTGTGCCGGCTGCTCGATCGCGGGCTCTGGAGCGGGCGTCCGCAGGTACGACCAGAGCCACGCGGCGTAGACGCCCAGGAGGCAGCAGGCGCCGATCGCCGAGATCGCGACCTGGTGCTGGCTCGCACGGTCGCCTGCCTGGTCTGAGAGGCCAACCAGGACGATGATGAAGACGGCGAGCAGCAGCAACGTGGCCGTGTCGTTCGGAAGCCGTGCCTGGAAGCGCATGATGCCGTCGCGCGACTGCTTGGAGCCCGCGACGATTGCGAGGCCGAGGACGAGCAGCGCGTTCGCGAAGAGCGAGCCCAGGATCGACGTCTGGGCGACGACGATCTCACCCGCCGAGAGTGCGAAGAGAACGACGAAGAGCTCGGGGAGGTTCCCGAGCGTCGACTGCAGAACGCCCGTCACGGCCGGGCCGAAGTAGGCGCCGACCGACTCGGTGCCGATACCGATCGCCCAGGCCAGGCCGCCGAGAGCGGCGCCCGACACGATGAAGACCGCTACCGGCTCGACGTCGGCGTAGTGGAGCACACCCGCGACGGCCGCGAAACCGAAGATGCCGCCGAGGACGAGCCTCTGTCGCACTACCGGCTCACAAATCCCATCCGGTTGTACATCGCCTCGAGCGTCGGCGCCGATGCCTCGCGCGCCTTCTCGGCGCCCCGGTCGAGGAGGCGCAGCAGCTCACCTGCGTCCGAGCGCAGCTCGCGGTAGCGCTCCTGAACCGGAGTCACCGCCGCGATCACCGCCTCACCGACGTCCGACTTGAACTGGCCGTAGCCGGAGCCCTCGTACCGGCTCTCGATCGCGTCGGGCGTCTCCCCGGTGAGCGACGAGAGGATGTCGATCAGGTTCGTCACGCCCGGCTTGTCGTCACCGCGGCGTACCTCCGACCCCGAGTCGGTGACGGCCGACTTGAACTTCTTCATGATCACGCCGGGCTCGTCGAGGATCCGCACGGTCCCCTGCGGAGTGCCCGAGGTCGTCGACATCTTCTTCGTCGGCTCCTGCAGGTCCATGATCCGCGCGCCGACCTCGGGATAGACGCCCTCCGGGACCGTGAACGTCTCGCCGTAGCGGCTGTTGAAGCGCTCGGCGACGTCCCGGGCGAGCGCGAGGTGCTGCCGCTGGTCGTCGCCGATCGGGACGATGTCGGTCTGGTAGAGCAGGATGTCGCCCGCCATCAGGACGGGGTAGGTGAAGAGCGCCGCGGAGACGAACTCGCGCTCGGCCGACTTGTCCTTGAACTGGGTCATCCGGCTCAGCTGTCCGAAGCTCGACACGGCGCCGAGCAACCAAGCCGCCTCGGCGTGCGCGGAGACGTAGCTCTGCGCGAAGACGGTCGAGCGCTCGGGATCGAGGCCGGTCGCGAACAGCATCGCCGCGAGGTCGAGCGTCTTCTCGCGGAAGTCCTTCGGCTCGTACTCGACGCTGATCGAGTGCAGGTCGACGATGCAGAAGAAGCCCTCGCCCTGTTCCTGCGTGGCGGCGTACTGGCGGAAGCCGCCGATCAGGTTGCCGATCGTCTTGTCGCCCGTCGGTTGGATGCCGGAGAAGACGCGCATGTCGGATTCTCTTTCCTGCTGGCTCGGTCGTGGAACGAAAAACGACCTCCGGTCGGAGGTCGAAGCAGGATAGGGACCGGCCCGCAGCCCCGCAACTACACTGGCTCGATGGCTGTGACACCCGCCACCTGGACGCCTGCGAGCTGGCGCGAGCGCTCGGCGCTGCATCAGCCGGAATGGCCGGATGCAGAGGCCGGCGAGGCCGCCGTGGAACGCCTCAAGGCGCTGCCGCCGCTCGTCTTCGCGGGTGAGGCTCGTGACCTGCAGGCTGCGCTCGGCGAGGTCGCCGGCGGCCGGGCATTCCTGCTCCAGGCAGGCGACTGCGCCGAGTCGTTCCGCGACTTCACCGCGATCTCGATCCGCGAGAAGCTGAAGATCCTGCTGCAGATGTCGGTGGTGATGATCTACGGGTCGGCGCTGCCGCTCGTCAAGGTCGGCCGGATCGCGGGGCAGTTCGCCAAGCCGCGCTCGGAGCCGCTGGAGCGTGTCGGCGAGCAGGAGCTGCCGTCCTTCTTCGGGCACATGGTCAACGACGACTTGCCGTCACCGGAGGCGCGACAGTCCGATCCTGCCCGGATGATCCAGGCCTACCACCAGTCCGCGGCCACGCTCAACCTGCTCCGTGCCTTCACGAAGGGCGGCTTCGCCGACCTGACGCAGGTGCAGATGTGGAACCAGGAGTTCGTCGCGAGCGCACCCGAGGGCCAGCGGTACGACGTCGTTGCGGCCGAGATCGAGCGGGCGATCAACTTCATGCGCGCCTGCGGCATCGACCTCGCCCACTCGCCGCTGCTGCACCAGGTCGACGTTTGGCCGAGCCACGTGGGCCTCGTGCTCGACTACGAGGAGGGCCTGACGCGACGCGACTCGCTCACGGGCGACTGGTACGACTGCTCGGCGCACATGCTCTGGATCGGCGAGCGCACGCGCCGGCCGGACGGCGCCCACGCCGAGTTCTTCGCCGGCGTCCACAACCCGCTCGGCGTGAAGCTCGGGCCGACCGCGACTCCGGACGAG
>JANMJY010000289.1:0-18267 GCA_031371615.1 Actinomycetes bacterium
CGATTACGCGGGCGGTACGTAGAATCGCCTAGCACCGATCCCGGAGCCGCGATGCCAGAACGCCAAGCCCTCGAAACCCAGGATCTGCAGCGGCTGCTGGCCGAAGTCTTCGCGCCCTGGGTGCGGGCGCTGGACCTTCAGGTGCGCGAACTGCGGTGGTGCTGGCGCTGCCGGTGGCGCCGCGGTTCGTGCACGGCGGCGGCGTGTTGTGCGGGCAGACGCTGATGGCCGCGGCCGACACCGCGATGGTGCTGGCCATCAGCCAGCACATCGGCGGCTTCAGGCCGATGACCACCGTTCAGCTGCAGACCAGCTTTTTGCGCCCGGTGCCCGGCGACACCGCCGAGGTCATGCTGGTGGCCCGGGTGCTGCGCGCCGGCAAGAGCCTGGTGTTCGGCGAGGTGCAGGCGCTGGACGCCGCGCCGGACGCCCAGCCGCTGCTCTTCCACGGCGGCGGCTACCGCGTGCTGCAAGAGTCGCGTTAGTCCGGCTCGCCGAACGGGTCTCCGCCGTAGGGGAAGTGGCGGGAGTGGTCGCCGCTGTCCCAGGCCTCGCGGAGGCCGGGCGCCGTCAGGTCCCAGTCGGGGCGGATCTCGCGTGTGACCTCGCGGAGGTCACGGCGGAGCTCGTCGACCGACGGCCTACCCCAGAACCAGTAGCCGTTGTAAACGCTGTAGACCACCAGCCCAGGCCTGAGCACGAGCGTGTGCGGGATCATCGGGTCGTGGTGGGGGTCGGTGTACTCCTGGATCTGTAGGTCTTTCTGCACCTTGCGCCCCGGATCCGAGAGGAAGGTCCAGTTCGCCCCGACCGAGCCGCGGAACTCGTTCAGCGCGAGGATGTTGTCGGTCGTGATCGTGACGATCTTGGTGTAGGCGACCGCGAGCTTCGAATGGAAGGCCGCGAGCTCGAGGTGCTGCTGGTGGTCCTTGGGGCAGAAATGGCCGCGGGAGAGCACGAGGATCATCGGATCGTTGCCCTGCAGCCTGCTCAGGGTGCGGCGCTTCTTCGCGTGGTCGGTCAGCTCGTAGTCCGGGAAGGTGCCACCGGGGACGATGTCTGGGCGCACGGCTCACTCCTTCACGTCAGTTGGTCTGAGGCGACGCTCCCGAGCGAGCGGCAGCGGAGACCAAGCGGCCCTCACGTGCCGTCTCGCAGATCGGCGAGTCGTCTGCTTGCGTACATGATCTCGGAGAAGCTCGCACTGCAGCCGGCGCCGCTCGGAGACTGAGCCCCGAAGCCGACGCCGACGTCGCTCCGAGATAGTCCGAACTGGCGGATCAACTGCCACCGCTCGCCGTCCCGCGACGCGTGGAAGGCGAAGGAGGCGCCGACGCGTGCAAGACGCAACCACGCTTCCACGCCCTGGACGATGTGCGAGTTGCAGTCGTCGGAGGCGCCGCGCGTCACGACCGAGACGATCATCGGGACGGCCTGAGGAGAGAGCTCGAGACAGAGCTTCGCCCAGGTCGTGTCGTCGGCGTGGAGGAAGAGCGAGCCGGCGTCGAACGGCGATGCCGCATCGATCCGGACGCGGGCGAGCAGCGTGAAGTCTTCGTCCGGTGGAGTGCCGATCAGGGCCGGTGCGTTCAGCACGGGCTCGCCCCCGGCGGGATTCGCGAACCAGTCCGTGTTCGGGCCGGCGTCGATCGTCAGCCGTCCGCTCTCGATGCTCCAGCTGGCGGGCCGGCGGAGCCACGAGAACGAGATCGGCAAGTCGGGAAGAGCGACTCTGCTTGCCACTTACGTCAGCGTCACCACGATCTTCGCGTTCGCACCGTCGGCCTGGCGCTGCCAGGCCTCTGCGACCCGATCCAGCGGGTAGCTCACGATGTCGAGGACGATCTCGCCGGCGGCCGCGTGCCCGACGAGCTCCAGGTACTGCTCCCGGAAGACGTCCTTCGGCACGGCGAAGTCCGTGAAGCCGTAGATCTCGCCCATCTTGCCGCGGATCGCCGCCGAGGCCAGCGGCACCTCCGCGGCAGCCGACTGGCCGATCTGGACGAGGCGCCACCCCGGCGCGGCCGCCTGGATGGCAGCGGCCGCCGGCGGGCCCCAGAGCGTGTCGACGATGTGGGTGGGGCCGTCGCCACCCGCCGCTTCCTTGAAGGCGGCGACCAGGTCGTCCTCATCGAGGCTCACGGTCGCGTCGGCGCCGAGCTCGGCTGCGCGCTTCAAGCGCTCGGGGTTACGACCGGCCGCGACGACGCGCTCCGCGCCGAGGAGCTTCGCCGCCTGCGTCGCCACGAGTCCGACGGTGCCGGTCGCGCCGAGCACGAGCACGCGATCGTCCTTCCGCACGGGTGCGCGCCAGACGACGGGCATCCAGCCGGCCATCCCGGCGATGCCGCACGAGGCCGCGATCTCGTCGGTAACGCCGTCCGGGAGCGGGATGCCGAGCGCGGCCGGTGCAGCCGCGCGTTCCGCGAGCAGTCCGTCGCGGGCGACGCCGAGGCCGTCACCGAAGAGATAGACCCGCGTGCCGTCGCCGGCGCGGCCCACGCCCTCGCAGCCCGGAACGTATGGGAACTCCGGATGGCCGCCGAAGTAGCGGCCCGCGCCGACGTTGACATCGATCGGGTTGAGCGATACCGCCGAGACCTCGTAGACCGCCTCGCCCGAGGGCTCGGGCAGGTCGGCGAGCTCCGGTGGTCGGCCGAGCTCGCTGATCACTGCTGCTCTCACAGGTCGGTTCCCACCTCTCGGACTATACGACCGCGCGCCGGCGCCGAACTGGTGAGCACCGATCCAGTGACGATCGGGCTCTAGACGGGGTGGTCCACGTGGCTCGCGCCGACCTCTTCGAGGTAGGACATCGACGTGCGGCACAGCGACCCGTGCTCGTCGGCCTCGTAGTAGCCCATCCGCCACAGCGGCGGCGAATAGCAGTGGATCGAGGTGGCGGGAGGCCCGCCGGCATGACGCACCCCGTGGATGTACGCGGCGTCGAACTCGAACACCTCGCCCGCCTGCCGCGTGCGGCTCGCGTGGACGAACCCGTCCGCCCCGAAGAGGAATCGGTCTTCGACGAGCTCGCCCTCGCAGACGTAGACCGCTCCCGAGGACAGGTCGTGATCGTGATAGCCGGTCTTCTGGTCGTCGAGCCAGCAGATCATCCAGACGTCCAGATGGGTGTCCCGGTAGAGCTGGATGTAGATGCGCTGCCCGGCGTCGTGCCGCACGTTCGAGTGCCAGAGCTCCGGCGTCGTGCCGATCGCGGTCGCGAGCTCGACGAGCTCGCCGCGCGCGAGGTCGCGGTCCGTCGGGAGCCGCTCCGTGATGAAGGTGTGGACGTCGGTCATGCGAGGAGTGCTGTCGGGGAGTCGTGACACAGAGCGTCGACCGCAGCCTGGCCAAAGGTGCGGACGTGTTCGAGCGTAAAGCACGCATCGATGACCGGAGCGTCGCTTCCGAACACGATCTGCTTCGCGCCGAACGTCGCGAGGCACAGCTCGAGAGCGCGCCGTCCGTACGACGACGTCTCGAGATACAGCGAGGGATGCAAGGCATTGCGGATGTCGAAACCGCGCGCCTGCATCCGCTCGAGCTGGAACGGCGCCCCGCCGGCGAGGATCGAGAAGACAACGCGAAGGTTCGGCCAGCGATCGACGCCGTGTGCAAGCCACGCGCCGTAGGCACGCTGCATCTGGGCGGTGTACTCGACGGCCGGCGCCCACCACCCCGGCGCGCCGGGCGGAAGACGGGTCGGGCCCGGGTGGATGAACACGAAGGTGCCACGGCGTTCGGCCTCGTCGAGCACCGGACCGACCCGGTCGAGCTCGGCGAGATCGTCCGCGGCGAGAATCGTGCCCACGAAACCGTCCTGCGGCTGGTCGATCGACAGCGCCAGCAGGCGACCGCAACTCGCCTCGATCGCGGCGACAGCGCCTTCGTGATAGGCGCGCCGGAGCGGCTCGGCATCCTCCTCGTCGAGCCGGTGGATGCCGAGCGTCGGCGGGCACGAGACGATGGCGACGTCGAGCCCGGCTCGATCCAGCCGGGCGAGACATGCGTCGAGTCCGTATGTCGCCGGGTCGAGCGCGAACGCGCCTTCTCCTGCGACGACGAGCATGCCGTCGCGGAGGCACGGCGCGGAGCTCCGCTCGGACAGCATCTCCACGAGCGGCTCCGGCCACAGATGCTGGTGGACGTCGTATGTCGTCAACGCACGGCAACTCTGTCAAAAATCCGCAGCGCCGCCCGTGGCGCGGACGGGCGGGTCTACGCCGGCTCTGCGAGCAGGCCGGAGCGGACGAGCTCCCGCACGGGCTCCACGTCCTGCGGCGGCGGCTCTCCGCGCCCCGTTGCCGGAATGCGCTCGCGCACGCGTGCATAGGCGGCCCCGGTGCCCGAGCCGAGCTGAGGGCGACCGCGAAGGTCGATCGCCTGCGCCGCGACGATCAGCTCGATCGCGGCAAGTCGCTCGCCGAGCGCGACCTGCTCGGCGAGGCGTCGTGCGGACAGCGGCGCGAGCGTGATCCGATCCTCGACTCCCTCGTGGTGAATCGTGCTGCCGGTCTCCGCCGAGACGGGCTGCGTGAGGAGGCGCGCCTCGCCTGCGAGAGCCTGCGCCGGCACACCGAACTCGGACAGGCCGCTCTCGGCCAATCCGGCCTCCGCCGCCAGCCCTTCCGGCAGACCGGTGAGCGGCGACTGGAGCAGCTTCACCGCGCGCTCGGATGCGCTCGTCAGCACCGGCGCGAGCGCGATGCGTGCGAAGTCGAGCGCGGCCGCAAGCGGCAGCACGTCGAAGTTGCCGACCGAGATGATCGCCCCTTCCTCCACGAGCACGAGCGGGTTCTCCTGCGAAGCGTTCAGCTCGATCGCAAGCTGCGAGTGCGCGAACCCGAGCCCGTCGAGCGCCGCGCCGTGCACGTGTGGCACGCAGCGAAAGCTGAGCGGGTCCTGGAGGTTCCGCGCCGCACCCTCCGCCCACAGGTAGCTGCCCTCGAGCAGCAAGGTCAGCCGTCGCACGGCCGCCTGTAGTCCGGGGAAAGGCCGGTGCCGACCGATCGCGGGGTGGAGGAGCGTCAGGTTGGCCGCCAGCGCCTCCAGGTCGAGTCCGGCGGCGACGTCGAGGGTGTCCAGGAGCCGCCGGGCGTCTGTGAGCGCGAGCGCCGCGAGCGCGGTCGAGTAGGCGTTGTGGTCGAGCAGCGCGAGACCCTCCTTCGCCGCGAGCGCGAAGTCGCCGAGAACGGAGTGCGCGAGGTCGGCGTTCGCGGGCAGGTCGGCCATGCCGATCGACCCGAGCGAGCGGACGACGGGTGGCGGTTCCTCGTTCAACGCGGTGACGAGCCGCTCGACGAGCTCGAGGCGCACGCCGGCCGCGCCGCGCGCGAGGCCGTTCGCGAGCACGAGCAGCTGCGCGCGCGCCACGTCGGCCGGGGCAGGGTCACCTTGCCCCACGCGGTGCTCGAGGATCAGCTTCGTGCTGAAGTCCGCGCGCCCGGCCGGCTCGACGCTCGTGCGTTGGCGCACCCCGACGCCGGTCGTGAGGCCGTAGACCGCGCCGCCGTCCTCGAGCGCGCGTTCGACGACGGCGCGGCCCGCGCGGACGCGTTCCGCGACGCCGCCGCCGAGGTCGACCGCCTCGCAGCCGCGCGCGACGCGAACAACCTCTGCCGCCGTGAGCGAGTCGCCGGTGAGCGTGACCACGCCGTCTAGGATCGCACGGATCGGGCGAGCGAAAGCTCACCGGCGGCGAGGCCGGTCCCGCCGCTAGCCGCCGACACCGCCGATCGAGAAGAACTTCACGTCGAGATACTCGTCGATCCCGAAGTCGCCGCCCTCGCGTCCGTAGCCGGACTCCTTGACGCCGCCGAAGGGGGCGTTCGGAGTGGACGGGACGCCGTCGTTGGCGCCGATGATGCCGAACTGCAGGCGCTCGGCGACGCGGAAGAGCCGGGCGTAGTCACGCGTCTCGAAGTACGCAGCGAGCCCGTACGGGCCGTCGTTGGCAAGCCGCACGGCCTCGTCCTCGGTGTCGAAGACGGTCAGCCCCGCAACCGGGCCGAACGTCTCCTCGCGCGAGATCAGCATCTCCGGCGTGACGCCGTCGAGCAACGTCGGCGCGAAGAAGGTGCCGCCGCGGCCACCGTCGCCGCCGCCGACGACCAGGCGGGCTCCCCGGGAGACCGCGTCGTCGACATGCTCCTTCGCCTTCGCGACGGCACGGTCGTCGATCAGCGGGCCGATCTCGACTCCCGGCTCGGTACCGTCGCCGACGACCATGGCCGCGACGCGCTCTGCAAGGCGGCTCAGCACCGCGTCGTAGACGCCGCGCTGCACGTAGATGCGGTTCGCACAGACACACGTCTGGCCCGCGTTGCGGAACTTCGACGCGAGCAGCCGTTCGACCGCGTCGTCGAGATCGGCATCGTCGAAGATCAGGTACGGCGCGTGGCCGCCGAGCTCGAGGCTGAGGCGCGTGACGTTGCCCGCCGAGGCGCGGATCAGGTCCTGCCCGACCTCCGTCGAGCCGGTGAACGACACCTTCCGAACGCGGGCGTCGCCCATGATCGTCGCGGCCACCATGCGCGCATCCTTCGAGGTCAGGAGGTTGACCACACCCGACGGGGCACCGGCGTCGACCACCGCGCGACAGACTTCGACCGCCGTCAGCGGCGTCGCGCTCGCAGGCTTGACGACGCTCGTGCAGCCGGCGGCGAGCGCCGGGCCGAGCTTGCGTGCGAGCATCGCGGCCGGGAAGTTCCACGGTGTGATGGCCGCGGTGACGCCCACGGGCTGGCGCAGGACGAGCACGCGCTTGTCCGGCTTCTGCGGCGGCACGACCTGGCCGTAGATCCGCTCGGCTTCGCCCCCGAACCACTCGAGGAAACCGGCCGCGTACTCGACCTCGCCGGCCGCCTCCGCGAGGGGCTTGCCCTGCTCGAGCGTCATCGTCAGCGCGATCCGCTCCTTGCGCTCGCGCATCAACTCGGCCGCTCGTCTCAGGATGCGGGCGCGGTCGATCGCCGCGCGGGAACGCCAGCCGTCGAACGCGTCCGCGGCGGCGTCGATCGCGTCGCGCACATCCGCCTCGCCGGCGTCCGGCACGCTGCCGACGACCGACCCGTCGAACGGGTTCGTGACGTCGAAGCGGCCGCCGCCGCCCGACTCGCGCCAGTCGCCGCCGATGAGGAGCCGCTCGTCGAGCCCCGATGTCGTGATCGTCATCGTTCCTCCCGGAGCTGGATCCAGATCGCCTTCAGGTCGGTGAACTTGTCGAGCGCGTGCATCGACTTATCGCGTCCGAACCCGGACTGCTTGAAGCCGCCGAAGGGCGAGCTGATGTCACCCATGTCGAAGGTGTTGACCCAGACGACTCCGGCGCGGATGGCCCGGGCCGCGCGGTGCGCCCGGTTGAGGTCGTCCGTCCAGACGGCCGCCGCGAGCCCGTAGACCGTGTCGTGCGCGATCCGGATCGCGTCCTGCTCGTCCGTGAACGCGATCGCCGACAGGACCGGCCCGAAGATCTCCTCACGCGCGATCTGCATCTCGTTCGACACGGCGTCGAAGACGGTGGGCTCGACAAAATAGCCGCCGGTCTCGGCGAGCGCGCGAGAGCCACCGAGCAGCAGGTTGGCTCCCTCCTCCTTGCCGGTCTCGATGTAGCCGAGCACGCGCTCGAGCTGGCGGTCGTCGACGATCGCGCCCATCTTCGTCTCCGGGTCGAGTGGGTCGCCCGGCTGGATTCCCTCGGCGACCCGGGCGATGCGCTCGAGGAACTCGTCCTTCACGTCTGCGTGCACGAGCAGGCGCGAGCCCGCGTTGCAGACCTCACCCTGGTTGTAGAAGACGCCCCAGGCGACCGCCTCCGCAGCCGCGTCGAGGTCGCCGCAGTCGGGGAAGATCACGTGCGGCGACTTGCCGCCGCATTCGAGCGCGAGCCGCTTCATGTTCGACTCGCCGCTGTAGCGGAGGAAGAGCTTGCCGACCTCGGTCGAGCCGGTGAAGGCGACCATGTCGACGTCCATGTGCCGCCCGAGCGCCTGGCCGGCCCGTTCGCCGAGACCGGGAACGATCTGAACCACGCCGTCGGGAATCCCGGCTTCCGCGGCGAGCTCGCCGAGCCGCAGCGCGGTCAGCGGCGATTGCTCCGCCGGCTTCAGCACGACGGAGTTACCGGTGGCGAGCGCCGGCCCGAGCTTCCACACCGCCATCATCAGGGGGAAGTTCCACGGCACGACCGCGGCGATGACGCCGAGCGGCTCGCGCACGATCATGACGACGCTCGAAGGGTGCGTCGGTGCGATCTCGTCGTAGACCTTGTCGATCGCCTCCGCGTAATACGCGATCGCCTCCACGGCGAGCGGCACGTCGACCTTGCGGCTGTCGCTGATCGGCTTGCCCATGTCGAGCGTCTCGAGCAGCGCGAGCTCCTCCGCGTGCGCTTCGATTAGACCCGCGAAGCGCTGCAGAATCCGCTTCCGCTGCTTCGGCGCCAGCCGCGACCAGACGCCGGACTCGAAGGCGCGGCGCGCGCCGGCGACCGCGCGGTCGACGTCCTCCGCGTCGCACGAGGCGACCTGCGCGATCGTGCGGCCGGTGCCCGGGCTGATGCAGTCGAACGTTTCGCCGGAGGCGGCGTCGACGTAGTCGCCGTCCAGGAACGCCTGCGAGCGGATCGTGACGCCGGTCAGGACATCGTCGAGGGTCTGGGTCACGGTGCGCCTCCTGGCAGCTCGGGGTCGACGATCACAACTCTACGCCGCACTCGCTGGACGACGCCTTCATGCGATTCGCCAGCGCTCGAGCGCGTCCAGGTCCAATTCGACGCCGAGACCCGGCCCCGTCGGCGGCGAGATCGTCCCGTCGGCCGCGATCTCGATCGGCTCCGGCAGCAGCCAGTCACGCCGCTCGGCCGACCACGCTGGCGGGTCGTACGGCACCTCGATGTAGGGCACCCCCGAGAACGCCAGCGCGGCGTGGAGGTTCGCGAGGAAGCCGAGCCCGTTCGACCAGGTGTGCGGCGACCAGGCACGGCCGTGCAGGTCGGCGAGGGCGGCGAGGCGCCGGCAGCCGCCGATGCCCCCGACGAAGAGGACGTCGCACTGCAGCACGTCGACGAGCCCGCGGACGACGAGGTCGCGCGCCTCGGAGGTCGAGCGCACCATCTCGCCCGACGCGATCCGGAGGCTCGTGCGCCCGCGCAGCGAGGCGTACCCTCCCGGGTCGTCGGTTCGGAGCGGCTCCTCGAGCCACCAGACGCCGAGCTCTTCGAGCGCGGCGGCGCACTGCGCCGCGGTCGCGACGTCCCAGTGCGGCTCCCGGTCGCCGGACATGCGCCAGCCCTGGTTCGCATCGACCATGATCCGGAACCGGTCGCCGACCGCGCTGCGCACGGCCGCGACGACCGCGAGGTCGTCGCGCCAGTCTGCGTGGTGGAAGCGAAGCTTGACCGCCTGCACGCCGCGCGCGGCGAGGGCGCTGCAGCGCTCGGCACGCTCGGCGGGGGAGAGGAGCTCGCCGCTCGACGCGTACGCGATCAGCGAGTCGGAGCGGCCGCCGAGCAGCTGCCAGAGGGGCGTCCCGAGCGCCTTGCCGACGAGATCCCAGACGGCGACCTCGACGGCCCAGGGCCGGCCGCCGTGGAAGTCGACCGTCTCGCAGATCTCCCGCACGACCTCGGTGCGCAGCGGGTCGACGCCGACGAGGAAGCGCTCGAGCACCTCGCGGTCCGGCAGTCCGTCGCCTCCGGAGGCGACACCGGTGACGCCGCCGTCGCTCGACACGATCACGACGGTGGCTTCCTGCTGCTCGCGCGGAATCGGGTCCCAGGCAGCGCGGAAGGGCGGATCCAGCGGATAGCGGTACGTCCGGGTATCGACGGCGGTGATGCGCATCAGTCGCCGCTGTAGAACGGGCTTGCGAGTTCGTCGCGCCGCTCGACGAGAGCGGCCGCCGCGGCCGGGTCGCGGCCCTCGACGCAGGTGCCGATCGCCTTCCGCACGGCCTCGCGGTTCGCGAGGCGCACCGCCGTCTCGTCGGACGCGCCCGGATCGACCCAGACCGCGACGAGGACGAGCAGATCGCCGCTGGCCTCGATCAGCCCGTCCGCAACCGCGTCGAGGACGCCCTGGGCGATCCCGAGCTGTGCGGCCCCCCAGGTGATCGTCTGGTGGAGATCCTCGGTCGCGGTCGCCTTGTTCATCATCAGCGTCGGCGGCCAGACCGGCTCGTACTCGGCCTCCGTCCGGCCCACGCACACGAGCACGGGCGTATGGCCGGGCGAGGGATGCGCAAGCATGCTCAGCGCGGCGGCCGCGGTCGGGCTCCCTCGCCGCGCGAGGACCACGTTGACATGACTGCCGTTAGGCTTGATGCCGGCCCAGCCTTCGCCGAGCCGACCGTCGATGCCGTCTAGGTTCATCCCCATCGTCGCGCGCCCCGCATTCTATGTTCGGGCTAACGTTCCAAAACCGGCCCGAGTCTACGCAGGCTATTGCCGTGCGGTCAACATTTTTCCTCGAAACTGCGTTAGCATCGACCGTCCACCCATTCGATATATGGACCGAGGTTCAAGAACGTGATGGCTTCTGACGAGACCGGGCCGGATCCGATCGATGTAACGGGGGCCCGCCGGCTCAGCTCGGCGGGCGTACAGGCGGCGCTGAGCGTGCTCGAGTTGCTCGGCGAGCAGGGCGCGCTCCCGCTCGCGGAGATGTCGCGAGAGCTCGGGCTCCCGAAGAGCACGCTGCATCGAATCTGCGCCGTCCTCCTCGACCGCGGCTGGGCGTTCCGTGACGCCGCCGGCCGCTTCGGTCTCGGCATCCGCGCGCTCGGGATGGGGGCGCACTCGGCCGAGCTGCCGATCGTGATCGGCTTTCGGCGCGTGGCCGCAGACCTGCTTACGAAACACGACGAGACCGTGTGCCTGGCCGTCTTGGATGGAGCCGAAACGGTCTACATCGCGATCCAGGAGACCTCGCACCCGGTCCGGCTCGTGACCCATGTCGGCAGTCGCACACCGGCGTTCGCCTCGGCCAGCGGGCGTGTCATCCTCGCTCAGCGCCCCGTCGAAGTGCTCGCAGCCGATTACGGCAGCAGACTGCTCGTGACCCCGACCGGCCGCCGCCTGAACGGGCTCTTCGAGCTTCGGGCGATCCTCGACGACGTGCGCAAGAACGGGTACGCGGAGAACGAGGAAGAGACGGCGTTCGGCCTCTACGCCGCGTCGGTCCCGGTCGTGAATGCGTCCGGCGTCATCCTCGCGGCGCTCACGATCTGCGTGCCGACGTCGCGGATCACGCCCGAGCGACGCGCGCGAGTCCTCGCCGACATCCGCGAAGCAGGAGCGAGGATCTCCACCGACGTGGGCTGGCTGCCGGCGTTCAACGCGCGCACCCCCGAGGTCGGGGTCGTCCCGACGACGGCCTAGGAATCGGGAGGCACCCATGCTCGCAGCCGTTTGCGTCAGCTTCTCTCGTGACGACCCTGCCTCGGGGCTGGAGCTCCGGGAGATCCCGGAGCCTCGGCCGCCGGAGGGCTGGGAGGTCGTCGAGGTGCGCGCGGCGGCGCTGAATCACCACGACGTCTGGACGCTCCGTGGCGTGGCGGTCACAGAGGACGACCTGCCCGTCGTTCTCGGAACCGACGCGGCCGGAGTCACCGCCGACGGGCGCGAGGTGGTCGTGCACGCCGTGCTCGGCAGCGCCGGGCCGGGCGAGGACGAGACCATGGCGGCGGACTTCCATCTGTTCTCCGAGCGCGGCGTCCCCGGCACGCTCGCCCAGCGAGTGGCCGTGCCCTCCCGGAATCTGGTTCCGAAGCCCGCGTCGCTCTCGTTCGCCGAGGCTGCCTGCCTGCCGACCGCCTATCTCACCGCGTACCGGATGCTCTTCACCCGTGCGCACCTGCGCCCGGGTCAGTCCGTGCTCGTGCAGGGCGCAGGAGGAGGGGTGGCGACGGCGACGATCCTGCTCGGGGCCGCGGCGGGCCTGACCGTGTACGCGACGAGCCGCAGCGAGGAGAAGCGGGCCCGTGCCGTCGAGCTCGGCGCCACCGCCGCGGTCGAGCCGGGCGGGAAGCTGCCCGCGCGGGTGGATGCCGTGATCGAGACGGTCGGCCGCGCGACCTGGGAGCACTCGCTCAAGTCGCTGCGGCCCGGCGGGTCGATCGTCGTCGCGGGCGCGACGAGCGGCTTCGACCCCTCGGCCGATCTGGCGCGCATGTTCTGGCGGCAGCTGTCGGTCGTCGGCTCGTCGATGGGGACGCTTGCCGAGCTCCACCGGCTCTGCGCGTTCCTGGAGCGCTCCGGCGTCCGTCCGCTGGTCGACTCCGAGCACGCGCTCGCGGACGCGCGGGAGGCGATCACCCGGCTCGAGCAGGGCGCCGAGTTCGGGAAGATCGTGGTCGTCCCCTAGGAGATGACGAGGCTCGGGTTCATCGGCCTCGGCAACCTCGGGCGACCTCTCGCCGCGAGCCTGCTGCGGGCGGGCTTCCCGCTGACGGTGCACGACCGCGACGAGGCCGCCGCTCAGGCGCTCGTCGCTGCGGGGGCGGCATGGGCGTCCTCGCCGCGGGAGGTGGGGGAGGCGTCCGAGACCGTCTTCACGTGCCTGCCGTCGCCGCGTGCCGTCGCCGAGGTCGTCACGGGCGAGTCGGGCCTCCTCGAAGGGCTGAGCGCCGGTGGGGTCTGGATCGACTCCAGCACGAACGATCGCCACGAGCTGCTGCGCCTCGCCGCTCTCGCCGAGTCGCGGGGCGTCACCTGCCTCGAAGCACCGGTCACCGGCGGCGTCCACCTCGCGGCGTCCGGCGCGATCACGGTGCTCGTCGGCGGCGACGAGGGCGTGTATGCGGCACACCTGCCGGCCTTCGAGGCGATCGGCGGCAAGGTCTTCTACATCGGCCCGCTCGGGAGCGCGTCGGTGATCAAGGTGATCACGAACATGCTCGCGTTCGTCCACCTCGTGGCAGCGGGCGAGGCGCTCATGCTGGCGCGGCGCGGCGGGCTCGACCTGGCGCAGTCCTTCGAGGTGATCAAGGCGAGCTCGGGCACCAGCTTCGTGCACGAGACCGAGAGCCAGGTGATCCTGAACGGCAGCTACGACATCGGCTTCACGCTCGACCTGGCGTGCAAGGACCTCCAGTTCGCGCACGAGCTGGGCCGCGAGCTCGGCGTGCCGCTCGAGCTCGGCGGGGTCGTGGAGCAGATCTTCGTCCGCGCGCGCGAGCAGTACGGCGGGTCGGCATGGTCGCCGATGGTGGTGAAGCTGCTCGAGGACGCCCTCGGTACCGACCTCCGAGCACCTGGTTTTCCGCCGAGGATCGAGGCGTAGCGCCCAGCGAGGCTCGTCAGGTCGTCAGGTCGAGGATGACGCGAAGTGCCTCGCCCGAGCGCATGAGGGCGAACGCGCGGGAGACCTCGTCGAGTGGCAGCGTGTGCGAGACGAGCCGGTCGAGGGGCAGGCGGCCGCTGCGGTAGAGCTCGAGCGTGCGGGGAAAGTCGCGCTCGGGCCTCGAGGAGCCGTAGATCGAGCCCAGCACGCGCCGCTCCATCCGGGGGATCGAGATCGCCGGCAGCGGCAGGACCGCGTCCTCCCGCGGGATCCCGATCAGCACGGCGGCGCCGCGCGGGCGCGTCGAGAGGAACGCTGCCAGCATCGCCTCGGGCCGGCCCGTCGCCTCGATCGCGTAGTCGACCCCCCCGCCCGAGGCTTCGCGGATCGCCTCCGCGGTCGATTCCGGGTCGCCCGTCCAGAGCACGCCGCTGCTTGCGCCGAGGTCGCGCGCCGCGTCGAGCTTCGAGGCGGTGGCGTCGACGGCGACGACCGGCTCCGCACCGACCGCGACGGCGGCCAGCAGCGCCGAAAGGCCGACGCCGCCGCACCCGATCACTGCGACGCGGTCTCCGGGACGGACGCCCGCCGTGCGCCAGACGGCGCCGACGCCTGTCGTCACGGCGCAGCCGACGAGACCCGCTATCGCGAACGGCACGTCTCGTGCGATCGGCACGCACGATCGCTCCGGCACGACGCACGCCTCCGCGAACGTCGAGAGGAACGAGTAGTGGTAGACGGGCTCTCCCTCCCGCGACAGGCGCGTCGTCCCGTCCATCAACCCGCCCGTGCCCATCGCGGGCCACGCGGTCGAGCACAGCTGCGGCAGCTCGCGCAGGCACTCGGCGCACTCGCCGCACGCGGGCGACCACGACAACGCGACGTGGGCGCCGACCGCGACGCGCCCGACTCCGGGGCCGACGGCCTCGACCACGCCTGCGCCCTCATGGCCGAGCACGGCCGGGCACCGCGTCTCGGACGTCCCGTCGATCGCGTTGAAGTCCGAGTGGCAGACACCGCTCGCGTGGAGCCGCACGAGCACCTCGCCCGGCCCGGGCGGCGCGAGGTCGAGCTCCTGCACCTCGAGCTCGCCGCCCGTGTGCTCGAGGACGGCGGCCCGGATCCTCACGCCGTGACGCGTTCGTCCGCGGGGCGCTGCAGCCGCCGAAGCTCGTCGAGCGGGATGTGGCAGCGCAGCAGGTGCCCCGGCTCGGCCTCGACGAGCGGCGGTTCGGTCTCCTCGCACACTGCCCCGAGCTTGCGCGGGCAACGCGTGTGGAAGACGCATCCTGTCGGTGGGCTCGCGGCGCTCGGAATGTCGCCCTCGAGCCTGATCCGGTTCCGGCCGCCGCCGTCGACCGTCGGCACGGCGGAGAGCAGCGCTTCCGTGTACGGGTGGTGCGGGCCGTCGAAGACGACGTCCGCCGCCCCGAGCTCCATCAGCCGGCCGAGGTAGAGCACGGCGATGCGGTCGGAGATGTAGCGCACGACGCCGAGGTCGTGGCTGATGAAGAGGTACGAGACGCCGCGCTCCGCCTGGAGCTCGACGAGGAGGTTGAGAATCGCTGCCTGCACCGACACGTCGAGCGCGCTCGACGGCTCGTCGCAGACGACGAGCTTCGGATCGCCGGCGAACGCACGCGCGATCGCGACTCGTTGCTTGAGCCCGCCGGAGAGCTGGACGGGCTTCTGCGTCAGCGTGAGCTCCGAGATGCGGACTCGCCCGGCGAGCTCCGTCACGCGCCGCTCGCCCTCCGCGCCGCGGACGCCCGCGAGCTTGCGAAGCGAGCGAAGGAGGATGCGGCGGACCGAATGCCGCCTGTTCAGAGCCGAGTCGGGATTCTGGAAAACGATCTGGAGCGCGCGAAGGTCGGCGCGGGAGCGCTTCCGGAAGAGCGGCGCGAGCGTGCGCCCCTCGAGCTCGACGGAGCCGGCGCTGGGCCCGATGATCCCGAGCAGGGTGCGGGCGAGAGTCGTCTTGCCGCTGCCCGACTCGCCGACCAGGCCCAGGGTCTCTCCCGGCCAGATCGCCGCGCTCACGCCGGAGAGCGCCCGCACGTCATGGCCGCGCTGGTGGAAGACCTTGCCGAGATCGTCGAACCTGACGACGGGCTCGGCGGCACGGTCGACGGGCGGCAGCGTCACGTCTGCGACCTCCGCACGCGGCAGCTCTCCCGCCCGGTCGTGGTGGAAGCAGCGGGCGAGATGACCCGGCGCGACCTCGGTGACCGCAGGCTCCTCCGTGTGGCAGCGCTCGTCGGCGAGCGCGCAGCGGTCGGCGAACACGCAGCCCGGGATCTCCGCGCCGAGGCTGGGGAGGAAGCCCGGGATCGTGTCGAGCCGCCCGTGGTCCTTGCGCACACCGCCGCGGGGGATGCAGCGCAGGAGGCCGACGGTGTACGGGTGGCGTGGATCCTTGAGGACGGTCTCGACCGGGCCCTCCTCGACCAGGCGGCCTGCGTAGAGCACTCCGACCCGGTCGCACATCTTCGAGATGACGCCGAGGTTGTGGCTGATGAACAGGACGGCCGTTTCGAGCTCCGCCTGGAGCTGCGCGACGAGGTCGAGCACCTCGGCCTCGACCGTTGCGTCGAGCCCGGTCGTCGGCTCGTCGAGGATGAGGAGGGTCGGATCCTTGGCGAGGGCCATCGCGATCACCACGCGCTGCTGCATGCCGCCCGAGAGCTGGTGCGGGTAGCGGCTCATCACGCTTGCGGGGTCGGCGATCTGCACCCGCTCGAGCGCCGCGCGGGCGCGCTCCCCCGCGTCCCGGCGGGACAGGCCGAGGACGGTGAACGCCTCGGCCACCTGCGCGCCGATGCGCATGCCGGGGTTCAGGGCCGCCGCCGGGTTCTGGTAGACCATCGAGACCGTGCGCGCGTGATACTCGCGAAGCTCGCGCTTCCCGAGCCCGAGGACGTCCCGGCCGGCGACCGAGACAGCACCTCCGGACACGCGTCCGTTGCGCGGGAGGTAGCGCACGATTCCGAGCGCGACGGTCGACTTGCCGCAGCCCGACTCGCCCACGAGGCCGTACGAGCGCCCGCGCTCGATCGAGAACGACACACCGCGGAGAACCGGCCGGTCGATGCCGCGAACCCGGTACGCGAGCTCGAGATCCGAGACCTCGAGCGCGTTCGCGGTCGCCGTGCTCATCGCTCGTACACCTCCCGGATCCCGTCGGCGACGAGGTTCACGGCGACGACCAGGCTCGCGATCGCGAGCGCCGGGAAGAACGTCATCCACCAGTACGGGTCGATCAGCGTCCAGTACTGGTTGATCTGCGCGGCCCAGTCGGGCGAAGGCGCGGCGACGCCGAAGCCGATGAACGTCAGGGAGGCGACCGTGAAGATCGCGTAGCCCAGGCGCACGGTGAACTCCACGACGACCGGCGACATCACGTTGGGGAGGATCTCCACGACCATGAGGTAGGGGGCGCGCTCGCCGCGGAGGCGCGCCGCCTGGACGTAGTCCAGCTCAGCCTCGGAGAGCACCGCGGCCCGCACGGTTCGCGAGACCACCGGGCTGAAGATCAATCCGATGATGATCACGACCACCCACGTGCCCGACCTTCCGATCGCGGTCACGATCAGGATTGCCGTGATGATCAGCGGCAGCGACAGGACTGCGTCGATCACGCGGCTGGCCGCGTCGTCGACGATGCCGCGGAAGTAGCCCGTCACCAGCCCGAGCATCGTTCCGAAGACGGTGCCGAGCAGGGTGGCCATCGGCGCGATCAGGAGCACGTTGCGCGATCCGGCCAGGACCCGAGACAGGATGTCGCGACCGTTCGTGTCGGTCCCGAAGGGATGCGCCCAGGTCGGCTTGAGGCTCGTCACGAACTGGTTGTCGAAGATTGGGTCGTGCGGCGTGACGAGGCCGGGGAAGAGCGCGCAGAAGATCCAGAAGAGGATGACGACCCCGCCCGCGAGCACCGTGCGCGAGCGGAGGAGCAGCCGCAGCCGCTCCGAGCGCGCGGTCCTGGACTCGGAGCGGGCCGGTACGGCCGGTGACCCCTCGACAGTCGTCACTCGACCGTTCCGAGGCGGATGCGCGGGTTCAGGACGGCATAGAGGATGTCGGCGACCAGCGTCACGACGAGGTACGTGATCCCGACGACGAGGACGCCCGCCGTGAGGAGGGGAAGGTCCTTCTGGCGGGCGGCCTCGTAGATGAGACTGCCGATCCCCTGGTAGTTGAAGAGCACCTCGACCACGACGAGCCCGCCGACGAGATACCCGACCTGGACGGCGACGACGGCGATCGTCGGCAGCAGGGCGTTGCGGAGCACATGCCGTCGGATCACGACCGACGACGGAAGCCCCTTGAGATAGGCCGTGCGCGCGTAGTCGCTGTCGAGCGCCTCGATCATCCCCGCCCGGGTGATGCGGGCGATGTAGCCGAAGAGCACGAGCGTGAGGGTCAGCGCCGGCAGCAGCAGGTACTTCGCCTGCGTGAGCAGGCCTGCGCCCTCCTCCCATTGCGCGGTCACCGGCAGCCAGCGGAGCCAGATCGCGAACGCGAGGATGAGGAAGATCCCGGACACGAACTCGGGCATCGCTGCGAACGACAGCCCTGCGATCGTGATCGCCTTGTCCGTCGGCCGGCCGTAACGGAGCCCCGCGACGATGCCGCCCAGGATCGAGACGGGGACGCAGATCAGGAACGCGACCAGCGCGAGCTTGAAGGAGTTCGAGAGCGCCGGGCCGAGCAGGTCCCAGGCGGGAACCTGTTTCGAGAGCGATCTGCCGAGGTCACCGTGCAGCAGTCCGCCCGCCCAGTCCGTGTACTGGGCAAAGAGCGACCGGTTGGCGCCGAGTTGCTCGTTGAGCGCGTCGACCGACTCCTGCGTGGCGAACGGCCCGAGGACGCTGCGGCCGACGTTGCCGGGGAGCACCGAGGACACCGCGAACACGATCACGCTGAGCAGGAACAGCGTCACGAGCGCCAGGCCGAGACGCTTGAGCAGGAACCGTGTCACCGG
>JANMJY010000037.1:0-1817 GCA_031371615.1 Actinomycetes bacterium
TTCCGTCATTACATACAGTCTCGCTTGTATGTCAAGTCAGGGGATGGTGGCATGCCGCCCAGTGGTCGTTCCCGTGGTCGACCAGAGGCGGCTCGTCGATCGAGCAGACGTCGGTGGCGCGCGGGCATCGGGTGTGGAAGCGACAGCCCGTCGGCGGGTTCGCCGGGCTCGGCAGGTCGCCCGCGAGCAGGATCGTCTCGCGCGCCCGTTCGATCGCCGGGTCGGGGATCGGCACCGCCGACAGCAGCGAAAGGGTGTACGGGTGCAGCGGCTGCTCGTAGAGGTCGGCCGCCGTGGAGATCTCGACGATCGAGCCGAGGTACATGACCGCGATCCGGTCCGAGATGTGGCGGACGACGGCGAGGTCGTGCGCGATGAACAGGTAGGTGAGGGCGAAGTCCTTCTGCAGGGTCTCGAGCAGGTTGATGATCTGCGCCTGGATCGAGACGTCGAGGGCGGACACCGGCTCGTCCGCGACGATGAAGTCGGGATTCACCGCGATCGCCCGCGCGATCCCGATCCGCTGCCGTTGTCCGCCGGAGAACTCGTGCGGGTAGCGCGACGCGGCATCGGGAGGAAGACCGACGATGTCGAGCAGCTCACGCACGCGCGAGGCCGAGTCGCGGCGGCCGCCCAGCCCGTGCACGCGCATCGGCTCGCCGATCATCCGTCCGACCGAGTGGCGCGGATTCAGCGACGCGAATGGATCCTGGAAGATCATCTGCATCCGAGCACGCATCGGACGCAGCTCGGTCTCCGACAGGCTCGAGATGTCCTCGCCGTCGAAGACGATGCGGCCGTCGGTGGGCTCGTAGAGGCGCAGGATCGCGCGGCCGACCGTCGACTTGCCGCAGCCGGACTCACCGACGAGACCGAGCGTCTCGCCTCGGGCGATCGTGAACGAGACGTCGTCGACCGCTTTGAGGTCGCCGACGTGACGGTCGAGGAGGATGCCGCTCTTGATCGGAAAGTAGACCTTCAGGTGGTCGAGCTCGACGAGGGGGGCGCGATCGTTCACGCAACTGCGCCTGCGCGCTGGCGCGCCCACTCGCCCTCGGGGACGGGGTTGAAACAGGCAACGTGATGCCCAGGCTCGACCTCGACGAGCGACGGGACTTCGCGGCGCGATTCCTCGACCACGTAGCGGCACCGCGGCTGGAAGGGACATGCGGCGGGGGCGGTCAGATGATCGCGCGGCGCGCCTTCGATCGGCGTCAGCTTCTGCTTGCGCGCGTCGAGCCGCGGGACGCTCTGCAGCAGGCCGAGCGTGTAGGGATGTCGGGGTCGCGCGAAGACCTGCTCGGCAGAGCCCGTTTCCATGAAGAGCCCCCCGTACATCACGTTGACGCGATCACACATGCCCGCGACAACGCCGAGGTCGTGCGTGATCATGATTAGCGCCGTGCCATGATCGGCGACGAGCTTCTTCAGCAGCGACAGGATCTGGGCCTGAATCGTCACGTCGAGCGCCGTCGTCGGCTCGTCGGCGATCAGGAGCTTCGGCTCGCAGGCGAGCGCCATCGCGATCATCGCCCGCTGCCGCATCCCGCCCGAGAACTGGTGCGGATAGTCGGCGAGGCGCACGCGCGGGCTGGGGATCCCGACCTGTTCGAGCAGCTCGGCGGCGCGCGTGTCCGCCGCCTTGCGTGAGAGCTCGAAGTGGGTCTCGAGCGTCTCGCGAATCTGGCGACCGACGGTGAGCACCGGGTTCAGGCTCGTCATCGGGTCCTGGAAGATCATCGCGATCTCCTTGCCGCGGATCTTCCGGAGCTGGCGGTCGGAGAGCTTCAGCAGGTCGCGGCCGCCGAACATCGCGC
>JANMJY010000063.1:0-54705 GCA_031371615.1 Actinomycetes bacterium
GGCAGGGAATCGCGGCGGCATTGCTCGAGGAGGCCGAGCAACGGGCGCGCGGCCGCGGGCTCGTCCGGCTCGAGGTGTGGACCCGCGACGACGCGCACGTCCAGCGCTGGTACGAGTCGCACGGATTCACGCTGATCGACGGCTATCTGCACGTCTATCTCGAGCGCGACGACCTGCGCGGGCTCGACGGACAGCTCGGAGAGCTCAGGCTGATCAAGGCTTTCGCGCACTACACGGGTGACCGTCCCGATGGGATCCGCCAGCGGTACGGGCGCGTCCACGAGGACGTGCTCTACGAGAAGCACCTGTGACCACGGTCGACTGGATCGCGGTGGCGGTGATCGCGGTCGCGGCGCTGAACGGGCTCCGGCGCGGGCTCGTCGGCGGCATCTTCTCGCTCGCGGGGATCGCCGCCGGGGCGTACTTCGGCGCCAAGCTCGCGCCGCAGTTCTTGTCGGGAAGCGAGTCGCCGTACACGCCGCTCGTCGCGCTCGGAGGGGCGGTCGTGGTGGGCGCGTTCCTCCAGAGCGCCGCGTCGGTCGCCGCGAACGCGATCCGCCGGAGCCTCTTCGTGGTGCCGCCGCTCCGCGTGCTCGACTCCCTGGGCGGGCTCGCGCTCGGTGCCGTGGCCGGCGCGGCGATCGTCTGGGTCGCGGGCGCGGTGGCGCTGAACGTGCCGGGTCAGACGCAGCTGCGCGAGGAGGCTCAGCGCTCGCGCATCCTTCGTGCGATCAACGAGCGCGTGCCGCCGTCGCGCCTGCTCGACGCGATCGCGCGCGTCGACCCGTTCGCCGCCATCCGAGGGCCGCAGGCCAGGGTCGCGCCGCCCGACCCCGCGCTGCTCCGGAGCGCGGGCGTCGAAGCGGCGCGCCCGAGCATCCTCCGCGTCATCGGCACGGCCTGTGGCCTCGGGATCGAGGGCTCCGGGTGGATCGCCGCCCCGAGCCTCCTCGTCACGAACGCCCACGTGGTCGCCGGAATGAAGGACGCGCGCGTCGACCGCGGGGATGGGAAGTTCCGCGATGCGACCGTGGTCGCCTTCGACTCGCACGACGACGTCGCCGTGCTACGGGTGCAGGGCCTCGGCGCGCCGCCGCTCGAACTCGTCGATCCGGTCGAGGGCCAGGCGGTGGCGATCCTCGGCTACCCCGAGAACGGCCCCTTCACCGCGACCCCCGGCCGGATCGGGCAGACCGGCGTCGTGCTGACCGACGACGCGTACGGCCGCGGTCCGGTCAGCAGGCGGGTGACGACGCTTCGCGGGGCCGTCCGGCACGGCAACTCCGGCGGGCCGGCGGTCGACGGCCGGGGGCGAGTGCAGGGAACGATCTTCGCGGCGCGGATTGACTCGGCCTCCGGCTACGCTGTGCCGAGCTCGATCGTTCGCGAGACCCTCGCTGACGCCGGCGCTCGCGAGGTCTCGTCCGGCCCCTGCGTCGCCGGCTAGAGCACGTCGAGGATTCCGAGCGGCTGCCGGAACGGAGCGACCAGGTAGACACCAGCGGCCTTCTCCCGCGACTCCTCGATTAGCTCGCGAGCCAGCTGTCGGCCCGCGTCGGCCGCGTCCGTGCCTGCGGCGCGCAGCCGCTCCTGCACCGGGTCGGGGATGACGATCCCGGGAACCTCGTTGTGGATCCGCACGGCGAGCTGGTGGCTCGGCATCGGCCAGACGCCGACGAGCAGCGGGATGGGCGACTTGCCGCCGTAGTGGGCGAGGAACGAGTCCAGGTAGGTGAGGTCGAAGAGCACCTGCGTCATTCCGAACTGCGCCCCCGCCTCCAGTTTGCGCTCGAAGCGCTCGAGCTCGAGATCCATGTCGTCGGCGGATGGGTTGACGGCGACGCCGACGAAGAACGAGGTCGGGGCGTCGATCCCGCGCCCGTGGTAGTCCTCGCCGCGGTTCAGCCCGGAGACGAGGCGGGTCAGGCCGATCGCGTCGACCTCGTAAACGCCGCGCGCGCCCGGGTAGTCGCCCTCCTCGGGCGGGTCGCCGGTGACGGCGAGGATGTTGTGTAGCCCCTCCGCGTGCGCCCCGAGCAGGAGCGACTCGAGGCCCGCGATCGACATGTCGCGGGTCGTCAGGTGCGGGATCGTCTCGATCCCCGCCTCGCGCTCGATCGCGACCGACGCCATCACCCCGCTCATCCTGGCCCGGGCGCGCGGGTTGTCGTTGACATCGACGAAATGGGCTTTCCCCGACTCTCGCAGCGTGCGCCCGGCTTCGATCAGCGCGCTGTTGTTGCCGCCGAGCGGGGGATCGAGCTGGACGGACACGACGAACTCTTCCTCCCGGAGCATCTGTGCAAGCCTCGTCTCCTCGGCGACTGTCCCGATCGCGTCGGTGAGCGTGCGCTCGCGGACGAGGAGCGGCGCGGCCGGCGCCCGCGCCTCGTCGATCGCGGTGCGGATCGCCGTGATCTGAGCAGGCGTCGTGCCGCAGCAGCCGCCGATGATCCCGGCGCCGAGCCGGCGCGCCTGCGCCGCGAACTCGGCGAAGTAGTCCGGGGTCGCGTGGGGGAAGACGACGCGCGAGCCGACCAGGCTCGCGAGCCCGACGTTCGGGAGCGCGGCGAGTACGAGCCCGTCCCGCTGCATCGCGGCGAGCGCGTTCAGTGCGGCGGCGGGCCCGGCGCTGTGGTTCGCACCCGCCGCCGCCACGCCGAGCCCGGCGAGGCGGTCGGCGGCCTCCTGGGCGGAGACGCCGCCGAGCGTCTGTCCGTCCGCGCCGAAGGTCATCAGCGCCACGACGGGGAGCGACGAGACCGAGCGGACTGCTGCGATCGCGGCGACGAGCTCGTCCAGGTCGAAGAACGTCTCCAGCATCAGCAGGTCGACGCCGCGTCCTTCGAGCACCTGTGCCTGCTCGGCGAAGAGTGTGCTCTGGTCGGCGTCGAAGCGCTCGAACTCACCGAGCGGCCCGATCGAGCCGGCGATGAAGACGTCGGCGCCCGAGACCTCGCGCGCCTCACGGGCCAACCGCACCGCCGTCGAGTTGATCCGCTCGAATTCGTCCTCGAGGAAGTGGGTGGCGAGCTTGCGCCGGTTGGCGCCGAAGGTGTTCGTCTCGATCAGCTCGGCTCCGGCGCGGATGAAGCTCGCGTGGAACGCGACCACGCTCTCCGGCGCGCGCAGGTTTGCCTCCTCCGGGCAGCGGAGGCGGGGGACAGCGCCCGAGAGCAGCGTGCCCATGCCGCCGTCGGCGACGATCGGCGGCCCCGTGCTCAGGCGTTCCTCGAAGCGGCTGGCCATTTCGGCAGAGTAGTGAAGCGCCGTCGGTCAACCCCGCATGAGGGACGAGTCAACCGCTGAAGGGTGATAGCCGGGGTGCGGGTCGCCCCGATACTGAGGACATCAACCGAGCGCACCTATGTGGTGGGTGCGGCACGGAAGTTGCAGACCGGTTCCCAGCAACGTCGGGAGCCATCCAGGAAGGGCCCCGGGCGGCGGGGCCCTTCCTCATTCTTGGCGCGCCAAGACCCCTGAACGCGGCCGCTTCGCGGCCGCAAGAGCAATCGAGGGTAAAGCTGTGCGGTGCTGTTGCCGATACAGGGAACGGCTCGCCTGGTCGGGGACTGACGGCAATCTTTCCTGCGGCGCGGAAGAGCACAAAAGCGGTGGCGCAAGCTGCCGCTTTTTTGGTTCTCAATCGCTGTGGAGGACGCGGCCTTCCATGCCGCCGGCGACCGTGATCACCTGGCCGGTGACATGGCCGGACAGCTCGTCCGAGGCGAGGACGACCACCTGCCTGGCGACGTCCTCGGGCTGGGCGATCTTGCGGAGCGCCATCGTGCGGGAGATCAGCCGCACAGCCTCCGGGTCGACGTGGCCGCGTGTCATCGCCGACTCCGTCCAGCCTGGTGCGACCGCATTCACGCGCGCACTCGGGGCGACGCGGACGACTTCGTTCTTCAGGCTCAGGAGCAGACCGCCGAGCAGTGCGGACTTGGCGGCCGCGTAGTCCGCGTGGCCGGCCTCGCCGACGATCCCGGCGGTCGAGCCGACGAGGACGAGCGAGCCGTGGCCGTTCCGTTCGACCTCGCGCAGGAAGCCGCGCGCGGTCAGGAAGACGGAGGTCAGATTCTGGCGCATCGTCAGCTCCCATCGCTCGAGTGAGAGCTCCCAGACGGGCACGTCCTCCGACGGCCAGACGCCCGCCACCGCGGCGCAGACGTCGATCGAGCCGAGCGCCGAGCGCGCCTCCTCGAAGAGCCGGTCGACCTCGTGCTCGTCCGTCAGGTCGGCCTGCAGCACGGGGGCTCCGCCGAGCTCAGCCGCGACCTCACGCGCCCGCTCCTCGCCGCGGTGGTAGTGGACGGCGACCCGCGCTCCCTCGGCCGCGAACGCCCGCGCGGAGGCTGCGCCGATGCCGCCCGATGCGCCGGTGACGAGCACGCCCTTGCCTGAGAGCCCGGTCTCCACGAGCGCTTAACCTACTGGTATGCGCGTCCACATCATCAGCGACATGGAAGGCGTGTCCGGGATCGTCAAGTTCGAGCAGACCTCGGGCGGCGATCCGATGTACGAGGAGGGCCGCAAGCTCTACACCGAGGAGATCAATGCGGCGGTGCGCGGCGCGAAGGCCGGGGGCGCCACGGAGATCGTGGTCATGGACTGCCACGGCGCCGGCGGCGGCTGGACGTTCAACTCGCTCGTCCCGGAGCTCCTGCACCCGGACTGCGAGTGGGTCGTGCAGGAGGAATGGACCGGCTACACGGAATTCCTCGAGCAGGGCTGCGACGCGGCGCTCTTCGTCGGCATGCACGCGATGGCCGGCACGCAGCTCGGGAACATGAACCACACCGTCTCGGGCCGCGACTACCAGTCCCTCTGGTTCAACGGCGTCGAGGTCGGCGAGACCGGGATCAACGCAGCCCTTTGCGGGACTTGGGGCTGCCCGGTTCTGCTGGTCACCGGGGACGAGGCCTCCTGCGACGAGGGGCGGGCCTTGCTCGGCGACGGCCTGACGACGGTCGCCGTGAAGAAGGGCCTCGGCGCGGCGTCGGCGCGGCAGATCCCGCCGGTTCGCGCGAGGCAGCTGATCGAGGACGGTGCGCGCGCGGCTCTGGCCGACCTGAAAGCGGTGCCGCCCTACGACCCCGGCAGCCCGTGCGAGATCAAGGTCGAGTTCAAGCGCACCCAGCCGGCCGACCGGCTGCGCTTCCACCCCGGAGTGGAGAGGATCGACGGACGCACGATCGTCGCTCGGGCCGACACGTGGTGGGATGCGTGGAAGCTCTTCTTCTTCGCCTGAGCGGCCTCGACGACCGCGGACTCCTCGCAGCCGAGCGTCAGAAGAGCTCGATCGTCGCGCTGCGGCGCGCGTCGCGCTCGAAGAGGCGGAGGAGTGCCAGCCCCGCGACGAGGTAGGCGACGCCGATCGCGAGCTCGGTCACGAGCAGGTCCGCGACGCTGGCGAACGAGGCGCCGGCGACGACATCGCGTGCCGCCTCGACCGCGTGGGTGACAGGAAGCCCTTGAGCCGCCGTGCTCATCCAGCCCGGCAGATCGTCGAGTGGGACGTTGACGCCGCAGAAGACGAGCAGAACCGCGAAGACGAGGTTCGAGAAGACCGCCATCTCCCGCACGCGCAGCCCGACGGCCGCGTGCGCGACCCCGAGCGCGGTGCACGAGAAGGCGGTCGCCACCATGGCGATCGCGACGGTCGGCAGCGCGCGGGCGGGAAGCTCGACGTCGAGCAGCAGGACGCCGAACGTGAAGCTCACCCCCGAGACGACGAGGCCGATCGCCATCACCGGCAGGCTGCGGCCGAGGAACAGCGCGACCCGGCTGGCCGGCGAGGCGAGCAGAGGCGCCAGCGTCTGGCTCTTCCGCTCGCCGTTGATCGCGTGGCTGATCGCGAAGAGCCCCGGCAGCGCGGCGAGCTGAATCGAGTTGCCGATGACGTAGAACGTGTCCGACTCGAGCCCGGCTGCCCGGCCGAGGTAGGCGAAGAAGAGCACCTGGAAGATCGGCGGCACGATCAGCGTCGGCACGAAGATCGCCGGATGGAGCCACCCGAAGAGCCCGCGGAAGCTGATCAGACCGCCGACGAGGGCGACGCGCGCCGCGCTCACGTCACAGCCTTCATGTCAAAGACAACGTCGCGTGCCGGCGCGCCGACTGGAGGAACTGTCCGAGCAGCACGGCGCCGATCACGGTGTAGGCAACGCTCAGGACGAGGCACATGGCGATGTCGAAGAGCGGCGTGCCGTCACCGAAGGCCGCTCCGCTGAGCGCCCGCATCCCCCACGTCGGCGCGAGCAGCCAGGACACGGGCTCCGCCCAGCCGGGCAGGAGCGCGACGGGGATCAGCAGCCCGGTGACGAGCCAGACGGGGTACTCGAACATGTTCCCGACCGCCCAGCCGGCCCGGAAGCGCACGACGACGGACGCCATCACGAAGCCGAGCAGGCCGATCGAGACGATCGTCGGCGGGATCGAGAGCGCGAAGATCACCGGTTGCTCGAGGTGGAGCGGGATGCCGAAGAGGAAGCGGCCCCAGAGCAGCGTCGACACGAGCGCGTAGATCCCGATCGTCGAGGTGGCGATCGTGATCGGGAGGAGGACGGCCCAGAAGGGTGTCGGGGCCGCGACGAGCAGCTCCAGCACTCCGGCCCAGCGCTGCCGCTGGATCGCATCGGCCGCGCCGACGGTCGTGATCGACCAGATGCCCATCACCGTCGCTCCGAGCGAGGCCAGGAGGAGAGCCTCCGGCTCGCTGCCGGCGCGAAACATGAAGTAGGCGAGCGTCGCGTAGACGAGCGGCCAGATCGTGGTCGCCATCACGTCGAAGGCGTTCCGGGAGAGATGCTTGACGTGGATCACAAGGCCCAGAAGCACGACTCGCGCGATGCGCGTCACGCGGCGGTCACGAGCTGAACGTACGCGTCCTCGAGCGTGGGCTCGCGCGACGAGACGCGGCCGACGCTCGTCCCGTTCAGCTGCGAGAGGATCGCGTGCGTCAGTTCGAGTCCCGGTGCCGTCTGCACGATCAGGAGCTGCTTCTGCTCGTGCTCCTCGACGACGGCGGCGCGGACGCCTTCGAGCGCGAGTACCCGCTCGACGGAGAGCTG
Source organism: Actinomycetes bacterium (assembly GCA_031371615.1). Lineage (GTDB taxonomy): Bacteria > Actinomycetota > Thermoleophilia > Gaiellales > Gaiellaceae > Gaiellasilicea. The sequence continues at coordinate 7,074 of JANMJY010000063.1, forward strand.
GTCGATCCCGAAGACCTCGACCTCGACGACGCTGCCGGCGTCCACTCCCGCCTTGAGCTCCTGCGGCGTTCCCTGCGCGACGATCTCCCCCTTCGCGATCACGGCGATCCGGTCGCAGAGCGAGTCGGCCTCGAACATGTAGTGCGTCGTCAGGAGCACGGTCTTGCCGGCCTCGGTCAGTGAGGCGATCAACGCGCGCAGCTCGCGGGCACCGACGGGGTCGACGCCGAAGGTCGGTTCGTCGAGGAAGAGCACCGGCGGGTCGTGCAGGAGGCCGCGCGCGATGTGCAGCCGCTGCCGCATCCCGCGGCTGTATCCCTCGACCCGCTCGTGCTCGCGACCCTTCAGCCCGACGAGGTCGAGCAGCTCGTCGATGCGGGCGCGCTGGCGGCGGTGGTCGACGGCGTAGAGCTCGGCGAAGTAGCGGAGGTTGTCGAGCGCCGACAGCCGCTCGTAGAGCCCCCGCTCGCCGCCGAAGACGTAGCCGATCCGCTCGCGCACCCAGCGCGCGTCCTTGACGACGTCGTGCCCGAGCACGCTCGCGCTGCCCGACGTCGGGATCAGCAGCGTGATCAGCATCTTGATCGTCGTCGTCTTGCCGGCGCCGTTTGGGCCGATCAGGCCAAAGAGCTCGCCCTCGCGGATCGCGAAGCTCACTCCCTTGACGGCTTCCACCTCGTGCGTCCGCCGCCTGATGGCGCCGGTAGTGACCCGATAGGTGCGGTGGAGGTCGACCGCCTCGACGACATTCACGGGCCCGAGTCTACGAGACTCCCACGACATTAGGCAGGCTGAGACCGGCGTTGTTGACATGACAGCGGCCAGAAGGTTCGATTCCGCCATGCCGCACAACTTCGTCGTCGCCGAGGACAACGTCGAAGGACGTCGGGCCGACGGCGACACCGCCGTCGAGAAGGTCGTCATGGGCCAGCACACCGGCTCGCGGCTGCTGGAGCAGCGCGTCACCCGCTACGGGCCGGGCCGGTCGCTGCCGCGGGGGGAGGCCGACCGGGACGAGCTCCTGTACGTCATCTCGGGCTCGGGAACGCTCGAGCTCGACGGCGAGCCCTACGACCTCGAGCCGGACAGCGGGGTCTATGTCCGCGCGGGGGAGACGTACGTCGTCGACGCGGCCGGGCCCGGCGAGCTGATGGTCGTCTCGACGACCGTGCCGGTCGAGCAGGCCTATCGGCCGCCGCGCGAGGTGGTCGTCCGCTTCGCCGACCGCCCGGAGCTGCGCGCCGACGCGAAGCGCACCTTCCGCTACCTCGTCAACCAGGATGCGGGCTGCATGGACGCGACCCAGTTCGTCGGGATCGTCGAGCCGTGCCGGGCGCCCGACCACAGTCACACCTACGATGAGGTCGGCTACATCGTCGAGGGGAGAGGGTTCGCGCACATCGGCGGCGAATCGATACCCCTCGGCCCCGGATCGTGCTTCCACCTGCCACCCGAGCAAATCCATTGCATCGAGAACACCGGGCCCGGCGTCATGCGCATCCTCGGCGTGTTCCATCCCTCGGGCGATCCTGCTTCACGGGCATACGAGGACAACTCGCAACTCATTCCAGCGTCTTAGCACTGTGCAACTCAACAGGAGGGCAACGAATGCACGGGAGTAAGAGGAAGGGAGCAGCCGCGTTTGCGGTGCTCACCATTGCGTCGCTGGCGATCGTCGCCTCGGCGTTCGCGCGGGCCGACGTGGCCCCAAACGCCGTGGCGGCTCCGAACGCGAGCTGCACGGGCGCCAAGATCGGCTTCATGGGCCCGATCACGGGTGACGCCGCGTTTATCGGCAAGGAGCAGCTCGGCTTCTCCAAGTACGCGATCCGCAAGCTCGCCGGCGGGAAGATCAAGATTGCCGAGGGCGATACCCAGCTCGATCCGGCTCAGGCCTCGACGGTCGGGACGAAGTTCCATGCGGATGCGAGCATCCTCGCGGTCGTCGGCCCTGCCGGCAGCCAGGAGGTTCTCGCGGTCGCTCCGATCTTCAAGAAGGCGGAACGACTGCCGTTCATCTCCGGATCCGCGACGAAGACGTCGCTGACCGCCGGTTCGATCCCGAACTTCTTCCGGGTCGTTCCGAACGACAGCATCCAGGCGCCGACGACGGCGAAGTACATCCGCCAGGTCCTGAAGGCGAAGTCCGTCTTCATCGTCGACGACCAGACGGCGTACTCGAAGCCGCTGGCAAACGGCGTGCAGGCGAACCTGAAGGCCGGCGGCGTCAAGGTGGCGCGGAACTCGGTCAACCAGAAGGTGACCGACTTCTCGTCGCTCGTGTCCAAGATCGGCGACGACGTCACCGTCGTGTACCTGCCGTGGCAGATCGCAGCCAACGCGCAGATCTTCGGCCAGCAGATGAAGGAACAGGGCAAGAAGGCCGTCATCTTCGGGTCGGACGGCGTCGACTCCGGCGACTTCCACATCGCGGGCTCGTATATCTCGGCGTTCGCGCCGGACATCCGGGCGATCAAGGGCAACGCGGCGTTCATCAAGGGCTACGGCGCGAAGTTCGTGTCGAACTTCGGCCCGCCGATGTATGTGGCCACCCAGGCCGCGATCGCTGCGATCACCAAGGCGTGTGCGGACGGCGACGCCACCCGCGCCGAGGTGCAGAAGAACCTGAAGGCGACGTACATCCCGAAGTCGATTCTGGGAGGCAACTTCCAGTTCACGGCCAAGGGCGACGTCAAGGGCGCGAAGTTCTACATCTTCAAGCTCGGCGCCGGCGGCAAGAAAACGCTCGTCGGTTAAGACGCTTCACTCGTCAGCCGTGCGGTCCGCCCTCGGGGTGGGCCGCACGGTATTTTTTGTGGGAAGGTCTCAGCCGTGGACTGGAACTTCTTCGTGCAGCAACTCGTCAACGGGGTGACGCTCGGCAGCGTCTACGCCCTGATCGCGCTCGGCTACACGATGGTCTATGGGATCCTCAAGCTGCTCAACTTCGCCCACGGCGAGGTCTACATGATGGGTGCGTTCGCGGGCTACGGGGTCCTGACGCTCTTCGGCGGCGCGCTCTCGATCTCGATCAACGTCGTCCTCCTGATCGCCCTGATGCTCGGCGCCGCGATGCTCGGCTCCGGCCTCCTCGGCGTCGTGATCGAGCGCTTCGCCTACCGGCCGCTGAGGAACGCGCCGCGAATCGCGCCGCTGATCTCCGCGCTCGGTGTCTCCTTCTTCCTGCAGTCGACGGCGCTCCTGCTCTTCGGGGCCGACTTCCGCAGCTACGAGACGTACGAGTACATCGACCTCGCGACCGGCATCCACTGGGGGCCGCTGAACATCTCCGTCGTCCGTATCGCCGTGATCCTGACTTCGGTCTTCCTGATGGTCGCCCTGATGCTGCTCGTCAACAGGACGCGGCTCGGGAAGGCGATGCGCGCCACCGCCTTCGATCGCGAGGCCGCAGCGATGCAGGGGATCGACGTCGACCGGGTCATCGTCGCGACCTTCTTCATCGGCTCTGCGCTTGCGGGCGCGGCCGGCGTGATGGTCGGGCTCGTCTTCTACAAGGTCTACCACCTGATGGGCTTCCTGGCCGGGCTGAAGGGCTTCACCGCCGCGGTCGTCGGCGGGATCGGCTCGATCGGGGGCGCGATGCTCGGCGGCCTCCTGATCGGCCTCGCCGAGGCCTTCATCACCGGCTACGTGTCCTCGACGTTCGTGGACGTCTTCGTCTTCTCGATCCTGATCGCGCTCCTGCTCGTGCGGCCGAGCGGGCTGCTCGGCAGGCCGGACATCCAGAAGGTATGAGCGAAGTCCAGGGAACTCCCGAGGGCCCGAAGATCGGCGTCGACGAGTGGGTCGAGCGCGCCGAGGAGCGGACGGGGCTGCGGAGTGGCTGGACGGCGCCGATCGTCGCGCTCGTCGAGCGGATCCCGCCTGTCGGCCTCCTGGCTCTCGCGGTCGGCGCGACCGCGCTCGTCCCGTTTCTCTCGAGCTCGGACTACGTCGTCCGCGTCGCCGTCAACACCGTCCTCTTTGCTCTGCTCGCGGTCGGGCTGAACGTCGTCGTCGGGTGGGCGGGTCTGCTCGACCTCGGCTTCGTCGCCTTCTACGGCTTCGGCGCCTATCTCTACGCGATCCTCTCCTCGGACCAGTTCGGCGTCCACTGGCCGACCTTCTTGACGCTCCCCGTGGTCGTCGTCTCGTCGATCCTGCTCGGGCTCCTGCTCGGGCTTCCCTCGCGGCGGCTGCTCGGCGACTACCTGGCGATCGTGACGCTCTTCTTCGCGCAGATCTTCGTCGTGCTGGCCACGAACGCCGACCGGATCACCCTCCCCTGGAACGACGGGCCGACCGACATCACCGGCGGCCCGAACGGGATCACGAGCATCGATCCGATCAGCATCCTCGGCTACGACTTCGGCACGACGCGAAGCTACCTCTGGCTCTCGCTGGGTGTCTTCACGGTCGTCGTGATCGCGCTCCAGCTGGTGAACCACTCGCGTACCGGGCGAGCCTGGCGCGCCCTGCGCGAGGATCCGCTTGCAGCCGAGGCGATGAGCATGCCGGTCAACCGGCTGAAGCTGCTCGGGTTCATGTTCGGGGCCGCCACGGCAGGGCTGACCGGGACGCTCTTCGCCGCCGTTCAGCTGGGCGTCTTTCCGGGCAACTTCGAGGTGCCGCTGCTGATCACCATCTACGCGATGGTCATCCTCGGCGGCGCGGGCAGCATCCCCGGCGTCGTTATCGGCGCAGTCGCGATCAACGTCTCGCTGGAGCTGCTGCGCGACCCGGCACAGGCCCGCCTGCTCTTCTACCTGGCGATCGGCCTCGGGCTGCTGGCGCTGTTGCGGCCCTGGCAGAAGCTCGTCGCCGTCCCCGTGGCCACGGTGGTCTTCGGCATCGTCGCCTACCAGCTCGCGGAGTGGTTGCGGCCGGCGTGGGTCTCGGGCTCGATCGGCGGGGGCCGCGGCTCGAGCCTGCTCGACGGCTGGGTGATTCATCCCGTCAACTCGACGCATCTCGGCAACGCCGGCTTCGTGCTCCTGATCGCCGCGGTGATCGTGCTATCGGAGCTGCGCGGCGTCTGGCGCACCATCCTGCTGGCGCCGACGCTCTACCTGGCCGCGTTCGTCTGGGAGAACCGGCTCGTCGCGGAGCCGAGCGTGACTCGGATCCTGCTGCTCGGTGCGCTCCTGATCGTGCTGATGACCTGGCGTCCGCAGGGCTTGCTCGGGACCGCGCGCGTGGAGATCGTGTGACCAAGCTCCTCGAGCTCAAGGGGATCACCAAGGCGTTCGGCGGCCTGCAGGTGATCGACGGCCTCGACCTGCACGTCGACGAGGGCGAGATCGTCAGCGTGATCGGGCCGAACGGCGCCGGCAAGACGACGCTCTTCAATCTGATCACCGGCGTGTACGAGCCGGACGCCGGAGCGATCCTGCTCGACGGACGCTCGCTCGTCGGCCTGCCGCCGCACCAGATCACGCGGCTCGGGGTCGCTCGCACGTTCCAGACGCTGCGGCTGTTTCTGAACATGACGGTGAAGGAGAACGTGATGGCTGCGGCGTACGGCAGGACGCGAGCCGGGGTCGTCCGGTCGATCCTGCGGACGCCGGGCATGCGCCGCGAGGAGCGCGAGATCCACGCGCTCGCCGAAGAGAAACTCGCCTTCTTCGGCCAGCGGCTGATGGGCTACCGCTGGGACCAGCCCGCGTACTCCCTCTCGTACGCGAACAGGCGCAGGCTGGAGATCGCGCGGGCGACCGCGACCGGCGCCCGGCTCCTCCTGCTCGACGAGCCCGCCGCCGGGATGAACCCGAAGGAGACGCACGAGATCACCGAGTTGATTGCGAAGCTCCGCACCGACGGCGGCTACACGATCCTCGTGATCGAGCACGACATGCACGTCGTCGAGGGGATCTCGGACCGGGTGGTGGCGCTCGACCACGGCATCAAGATCGCGGAGGGAACCTTCGGCGACGTCGCAACCGACTCGCGCGTCGTCGAGGCCTATCTCGGCACCAAGGCGGCAGCGACAAAGTGAGTGCCCTGCTCGAGTTGAAGGCCGTCGACACCTACTACGGGCCGATTCACATCCTTCAGGGCGTCGACCTCGAGGTCGGCGACGGAGAGCTCGTCTGCCTGCACGGCGGCAACGCGTCGGGGAAGTCGACGACGCTGAAGACGATCCTCGGCATCGTCTCGCCGCGCAACGGGTCGGTCAGCTTCGCCGGCGAGGAGATCACTCGCCGTCCGACCGCGCACCGGATTGCCCGCGGTCTCGCGATCGTGCCGGAGAACCGGCGCGTCTTCGCGCCGATGACCGTGCTCGAGAACCTGGAGATGGGCGCCTACCTGCGGCCGAAGGCCGACCTGAAGGAGGAGTTCGAGCGCGTCTACGACCTCTTTCCCCTGCTCTACGAGCGGCGCAAGCAGCTCGCGGGGACGATGTCCGGCGGCGAGCAGCAGATGCTCGCGATGGGCCGGGCGCTGATGTCGAAGCCGAAGCTGCTGTTGATGGACGAGCCCTCGATGGGGCTCGCGCCGATCCTCGTCGAGCGCAGCTTCGAGATCATCAAGCAGGTGCACGAGTCCGGCGTCGCGATGCTCGTCGTCGAGCAGAATGCCAACGTCTCCCTCTCGATCGCCGACCGCGGCTACGTGCTCTCCACCGGCCGCGTCGTGCTCGAAGGCAAGGCGGCCGACCTGCTCCAGAACGAGGACCTCCGCAAGGCCTACCTTGGTCGGTAGCGCGATTCGGGACCGGTTCCCGGTCTTCCGCGACAAGGTCTACGTCAACTCCTGCTCCCAGGGTGCGCTGTCGGACGTGGTGCGCGCCGCCTACGAGGAGTACCTCGACGGCTGGGACGCGAACGGGGCCGAGTGGGAGCATTGGGTCGAGCGCTCCGAGGCGGCGCGGGCCGCGTTCGCGGGGCTGCTCGGGGCCGCGCCCGACGACGTCGCGATCCAGACGTCGGTCTCGGCGGCGGTGAGCGGTCTCGTCAGCGCGCTGCAGTTCAGGGGCGAGCGCAACCGGATCGTCATCTCCGAGAACGAGTTCCCGACGATCGGGCAGATCGCCCACGCGCAGGAGCTCCGCGGCGCGGAGGTCGTCCAGGTCGAGCCGGAGCCCGAGGCGTACGCGTCGGCGATCGACGAGCGAACCGCGCTCGTCGCCTCGACTCTCGTCTCCTACCGGACGGGGGCGGTGCATGACGTGGAGGCGATCTACGGGCTCGCGCGCGAGCACGGCGCGCTGATGCTCGTCGATGGCTATCAGGGGATCGGCGCGATTCCGGTCGACGCGGCGAGGGCGGGCGACGTCGTCGTCGGCGGCACCGTCAAGTACCTGCTCGCCTCGGCGGGGCTTGCGTTCATGGCGCTGCGACCCGGGCTCGTCGAGGAGTTGGTGCCCGTGCAGACGGGCTGGTTCGCGGACGAGAACGTCTTCGACATGCAGATCGAGCGCTACCGGCCGCACCGAAGCGCGCGTCGCTTCGACGCGGGCACGCCCCCGGTGCCGAACATCTACGCGGGCGTCGCGGGTGTTGGGCTGATCGCCGAGGCGGGCGTGCCCACGATCCAGGCCCACGTGCGCGGCCTTGTCGAGCGGCTCCTCGCCGGGCTCGACGAGCTCGGTGGCCAGGTCGCGGCCGCACCGCACGGCCCGCTCGTCTGCATCCGCTCCACCGACGCGCCCGCGCTCGTGGCCGCACTCGGCGGGGACGACATCGTCGCGTCCGAGCGCGACTCCAACCTGCGCGTCTCGCTCCACCTCTACAACACCGACGAGGACGTCGACGCCGTCCTTGCGGCGCTGGCACGCCACCGCGCGCTGCTCGCTTAGCTCTCCGCCGCCGGATCGTCGAAGGGGAGCACGTCGGACGACCAGTCGCGCCGCTTCCAGTCCGGCACCGGCGGCTCCTTGCCTGGCTTCGGCACGAAGCGGGAGCGCTCGACGAGCGCCAGCCGGTGGATGTAGCGCGGGCAGTTCGGGAAGACCTCGGTCGCCCGGACGCGGACGACGCACTGGGCGCCGACGTACTCAGCAAGCAAAGGATCCGCTTCGTCGATCGAGGCGACGCCATTCAGGCGCAGGCGTGTCTGGCCGTCGAAGTCGATGAAGAGCAGGCCGACGTGGGGGTTCGCGACGACGTTGCCGAGCGAGAGGAACATGCCGTTCCCGTTGTAGCTCGGGAAAGCGAGCGTCTGTTCGTCGAGGACGCGCACGAAGCCCGGGTCACCGCCCTTGTAGGAGCACTGGGGCATGCCGTCCGCATCCGCAGTAGCAAGGAAGAACATGTCGCGCGCCTCGATGAACGCGCGGTCCTCCTTGTCGATCGCAGCGTGGACGAGCCGCTCCTCGATGCGGTCGGCGAGACGGCGCGCGTCGAAGCGGTCCTGGAAGCTCCGGCTGCCGTCGTGATAGAAGCTCACGCCGAGATCATGCGCCCGAACGGACCGGAAATCCACGTCGTCGCGCTCGGCGACTCGATCACGGCCGGCTCGCCGTGGGACGACGACCCCGCGATCGGCTGGCCGGCCGCTGCGGCGGAGGCAGACCCGCGCCTGCGGTTTACGGTGCGCGCGGCGTACGGGAAGCGGACGGACGAGATCGCGGCGTGGCTCGATGAGGCGGCGTCCGGCGCCGAGGCGCTCGTCGTGCAGGGCGGCATCAACGACATCGCGCAGGGACGGCCGGTCGGCGACGCGGCGGCGAATCTCCGCGAGCTGATCCGCCGGGGGCAGGAGCTCGGACTGCGCGTCGCCGTCGCCGACGTCCTGCCGTGGAACAACGGCTGGCCCGCCGCGGAGGCTGCGATCCGCGAATTGAACGCGTTGATCGCGGGGATGGGCGTGCCGGTGCTGCCCTTCCACGAGACCCTGGAGGACGCGGAGCGGCCGGGTCGGATGCGCGAGGAGTGGACGATCGAGGGCGATCATCCAGCCATCGAGGGCTACCGGCGGCTGGGCGAGCTAGCCTTCCGCCTTCCATGACTCTCGAATATGGCGCCCGCTCGATGACCCAGCCGCTCCGGCGCGTGCTCGTGCGCCCGCCCCAGGCGGCCGATGCCGCACGCTGGCGCGAGTATGGGTGGCGCGCCGAGCCCGACCTCGCCGCCGCCGTCGCCGAGCACGAGGCCCTGCGTGAGATCCTCGCGGGTGCGGGCGCCGAGGTGATCGTGTCGGAGGGTGAGAGAGGGAACCCGGACGCGATCTACGCTTACGACCCGGTCCTCGTCGGCGAGCGCGGCGCCTTGCTGCTCCGTCCGGGCAAGGACGAGCGGCTGGGCGAGCCGGCTGCGCTGGAAGACGATCTCGCCGGGGCGGGTATCCCGATCGCCGGCCGCATCGAGGCGCCCGGCACGATCGACGGCGGCGACACGCTCTGGCTCGATCGCGACACCCTGCTCGTCGGCCGCGGCTACCGCACGAACGCCGCCGGCGTGGAGCAGTTGGCAGCCGCCTTCCCGGACGCCGAGGTGCTTTCCTACGACCTACCGCACTGGAACGGCCGCGCGGAAGTGATGCATCTGATGAGCCTGATCTCGCCACTGGACGACGACCTCGCGCTCGTCTATCCGCGCCTTGCGCCCGTTCGCCTGATCGAGCTCCTGCACGAGCGCGGGATCGAGCTCGTCGAGGTACCGGACGAGGAGTTCGAGACGATGGGACCGAACGTGCTCGCCCTCGGCCCGCGTCACGCGCTCGCGCTCGAGGGGAACGACGAGACCCGCCGCCGCATGGAGGCCGCAGGTGTCGAGGTGCTCACCTACCGCGGCGACGAGATCTCGCGGAAAGGGGACGGCGGCCCGACCTGCTTGACGCGGCCGCTGCTGCGCAGATGAACGTGTTCGAGCTGATCGACGCCGGCGACGCTACAGCGCTCCGTGACGAGCTCGATCTCGACCCCGACGTGGCAGGGCGCCGGAACGCCGATGGCCTCTCGCCGGTCCTCTACGCGCTCTACAACGGCAAGAGCGACCTCGTTCAGCCTTTGCTCGACGCGAACCCCCCGCTCGACCTCTTCGACTCCGCCGCTGTCGGCCGCACACGCGGGCTCGAGGAGTTGCTTGACGCGGAGCTCGCGACCTCCTGGTCCCCGGACGGCTTCACCGCGCTGCACCTCGCCTCGTTCTTCGGCCAGGAGGAGGCGGCGAAGATCCTGCTCGAACGCGGTGCCGAGGTCAATCTCGTCGCGCGCAACCCGAGCATCCACGTCACCCCGCTGCACAGCGCGGCCGCCGGCTCGCACTCCGAGATCGTCAAGCTCCTGCTCGAGCACGGCGCCGATCCGAACGCCGCCCAGGACGGCGGGTTCACGCCGCTCCACTCGGCCGCGCAGAACGACGACCGCGAGAGCGTCGAGGCGCTGCTGGAAGCGGGGGCGGATCCGTCGCGTGCGAACGACGAGGGCAAGACGCCGGCCGAACTCGCCGGCGACGAGACCCGCGACCTCTTCTAGCCGGTCTCGTCCAGGCTCAGCTGACGGTAGTCCGAGAGGCCAGAGAGGCCGACGCCGACGAGCCGCAACGCGCCCGGCCGGTCACGCAGGCCGCGGTCGAGCAGCGAGCACGCCAGCTCGCCGATCCGGGCGGGATCGTCGATGCCGACGTCGAGGCTCGTCGAGCGGCTGCGGATCGAGAAGTCGCCGTACCGCAGCTTCGCCGTCACCGTCCGTGCAGCGAGGCCTTCCCGTTGCAGGTGTTGACCGAGCCGCTCGGCCATGCGCCGCAACTCGGCATGCAGGAGCTCGCGGTCGGCCAGGTCGCGCTCGAAGGTCTCCTCGACCGAGACCGAGATCCGCTCACTCGACGTCTCGAGACGTCGGGCGTCGATCCCGAGCGCGCGGTCGCGGAGCATCCGGCCGACCTGGCCCGGGACGAGCGCTCCCAGCTCGAGATCCGAGAGCGCCGCGAGGCCACCGATCGTGGTCACTCCGGCGGCAGCCAGGCGTTGCTCCGCGCGCGGCCCGACTCCCGGCAGGGCCCGGACGGCGAAGGGCGCCAGGAACGCGGCCTCGGTTCCGGCCGGCACGACCGTGATCCCGCCGGGCTTGCGCCGGTCCGACGCCACCTTCGCGACCACCTTCGTCGGCGCCACCCCGAGCGAGCACGAGAGGCTCGTCGACGCGCGCACCGACGTCTGTACCGCCCCGGCAACTGCACGAGCACGGGAGTAGTCGGAAGCGGTGCCCGTCAGGTCGAGATACCCCTCGTCGAGCCCGGTTCGCTCGACGAGCGGCACGACCTCGCGCACCGTGGCCCACACCGCCTGCGAGTACTCGCGATAGAGCGAATGGCGGGGCCGTACGAAGACCGCCTCGGGACAGCGCCGCAACGCCTCGGCGCAGCTCATCGCCGAGTGAATGCCGAACGCCCGCGCGACGTAATTGGCGGTCGAGACGACCCCGCGCCCCTTCGGGTCGCCGCCGACGACGAGCGGCTTGCGCCGCAGCTCGGGCTGCTCGAGCTCCTCGACGGCGGCGAAGAACGCGTCCAGGTCGAGGTGAGCGAGAATGGCCACGATGCAAGCATGATCGACGCTCCGGCTCTCCTGCCGCCGGCGATCTTCGCGCCCGCGCCCCGCGAGGTCTCGTTCGGCCACGTCACCGGCCGGGCGCCGCTCGGAACGAAGCGGATCATCGTTCAGGTGGGCAAGTCCGTCGTCGCCGACAAGCCCTTGCGGGGTAGGTCCTTCTCCCTCGACGTCTCGATGGGCGTGGGAGTGACCCGGGTTCGCGTGACCGCCGTCGACGGCCGCGACCGACGCTCCTCCCGCGTTGTGGAGCCTGTCTACGCGCTGCCTCCGGTGTCCAAGCCGCGCGAGCGCTCCCCGACGCTCGATCCGGTGCTCGCCCGCAGTGTCAGGACGCTGGTGCAGCGCCATGGCGGCACCACCGGCGTCTACGTCCAGGATCTGCGCACCGGCAAGGGCGCAGCCTGGAACGCCCGAGCGCGCTTCCCCGCCGCCTCGACGCTGAAGCTCGCGATCGCGGTCACCGTTCTGCGCTCGCTGGACGGCAAGCCCGAGGAGGGAACCCACGTCGCCGAGCGGCTCGCCCAGATGCTCGTCGTCTCCGACAACGCGGCCGCCAACGACCTCGAGGTCTGGCTCGCCGGCTCGACGTCAGCGGGCTCGGAGCGCGTGAACGAGACGCTGCGCGCTCTCGGCCTGCGCGATTCGCTCATGTACGGGGGCTATGAGACACCGCGCACTCCGTCGGCCGTGACGCCGATCCCGATCCGGGTCGACCGCCAGCCGAGCTTCGGCGTCGGCAAGTACACGACTGCGTGGGACCTCGCGCGGCTCGCCCGAGCGGTCTACCTCGCCGCTGCAGGCAAGGGACCGCTGCTTCGGCTGGGCGTCACCCCCTCGGAGGCCCGGTATCTGCTCTGGCTGCTCACTCAGGTCACCGATCGCGGGAAGCTCGACCGCTTCCTCGGGCCGTCGCCGGTGGTGATGCACAAGGCGGGGTGGTTCGAGGGCGTCCGGCACGACAATGGTGTCGTCGCGTACTGGGCCGGCGTCTACGTTGCGACCGTGCTGACCTGGCAGACCGCCGCTGCCGACGAGTTCGCGGGACAGATCTCGTTCGCCGCGCTGCGGCGCTTCGGGGGCTAGTCGGTCGAGCCGGCGCGGACGTCTGCCGCGTCCAGAGCCCCGAGCGCCCAGAGCCGTTCGAGTGCGTCGACGGCCTCGGGGGCGAACTGCAGGCCGCGCTCGCGCTTGCACTCCGCGAGAGCATCGGAGGCGCTGAGCGCGTCGCCGTAGACGCGGCTCGACGTCATCGAGTCCCACGCCTCGGCGAGAGCCAGGAGCCGGCCACCGGCTGGGATCGCCTCGCCGGCGACGCCGTTCGGATAGCCCGCTCCGTCCCAGCGCTCGTGGTGGTGTCGGATCCAGCCGAGCTGCTCCTCGTCGAGTGCCTTGACCGCGATCTCGGCGCCCGTGTCCGGATGGTTGCGGATCTGCTCGAGTTCGGCGGCGGAGAGCTTGCCGGGCTTGCCGAGCACGGCCTCGCCGATGCCGAGCTTGCCGACGTCGTGCAGCATCGCGGCCTGGCCGAGCCGGATCGCAAGGTCGGCGTTCCAGCCGCAGGAGAGTGCGAGCTTCTCGGAGAGTCGGGAGACGCGCTCGGAGTGTCCTTCGGTGCCGGGATCCTCTGCGTCGAGCTCGCGCGCGAGGGCGCGGAGACGGCTGAGGCCACGATCGTCGTCGACCTCGAGCTCTCCGTCGTCGCCGTCGAGCTCGGCGCTGTACCGGAACGTGGCGTCGCCGCCGGAGCCCTTCGCGTGGACGAGTGCGATCTCGGCCAGGGCGAGCAGCTCGTCCGCTCCGCCAACGTCCTCGAAGTCGCAGACTCCTGTCGAAGCGGTGATGTAGCCGACCCCGTCGATCGGAGCGGCAGCCAGCGCGCGTCGCGCCCGCTCGGCTGCGATCCAGCCGTTCAGGCCCTCGGTCTCAGGAAGGATCCAGCCGAAGTGATCGGCTGACAGCCGCGAGACGAACTCGCCGTTGCGGACAGTCGCTGCGAGCCGGCGGCCGACCTCCGCCAGCACCCGGTCGCCAGCGAGGCGTCCGTGCTCGGCGTTGATCCGCTTGAAGTCGTCGATGTTGACGAGGACGAGTGAGAGCGAGCGCTCGTGGCGCTGCGCCCGCCGTGCCTCCGAGCGCAGCTGCTCGTGGAAGGCGCGGTGATCGGGGAGGTTCGTCAACTGGTCGCGCGTCGCCAGGGCGGCCAGCTGGGCGCTCGCGTCGGCGAACGCGACGGCGGGCTGCGCTGCGAGAGCGAGCTCGAGCAGCCGGACGGGATCGCCGCCCTCGGCGATCAGTGCGCCCCAGAGCCGGGCGCCGACGCGGATCGGTGCGGTCCCGGGAGCAGCCTGGCCAGTGCGGAAGACCTGCGCGGCGGGTTCGTCCCCTTCGAGCGGGACCGTCGTGCCGGGTACGAGCCCCGTCAAGCCAGGCGGCTCCGAGGCGCCGACGATCGTGCCGAAGCCGCCCGTCTCGAACCGGACGACCGCCGCCGCGTCGACGCCGAGATCGATCGCGATCTCCTCGGCGACGATCGAGAACAGCTCCACGGGGTCGGGCTCGAGCGCCACGGCATCCTGGATGCGCTGCTCGGCGGTGCGGGCGGTCAGCGCGGCCGGGCCGCGGAGGACAGTGACGATGCCGGCGACGAACCCGAGCTCGTCGCGCCGGGCGAGCCGGCGGCCTTCGAGCACGACGTAGCTTCCGTCCTTGCGCACGTAGCGCTGGGGGCCGTTCGCGGGCGAGAGCAGGTCGTCGGGGTGCAGGAGCGAGTAGATCTCGATTCCGACGAGCTCATCGGCGGTATAGCCGAGCAGCTCTTCGGCTGCGATCGAGCACGACTTGATCAGGCCGTCGCGGTCGATCTCCAGGACGAGCGCGTCGCTGGCGTCGGCGACGAGCCTGCGGGTGCGCTGCTCCTCGTCGATCGTGGACTCGGCGCGTGCGAGTGCGTGAGCGGAGCTCGTCCGCTCTCGCGTCAAGGTGGTCTCGAGCGCTGCGTGGGAGGTCGCACGCCGGCGCAGCCGCATCGACGCGACGCTGAGCAGGAGCATCAACGCCAGGCCGGCGAATGCGGTCACGATCGGTGCGAGCGGGGAGGCGGCGGCGGGGGCGAGCGAGACGCGCCAGGTCCGGCCGCCCAGTTCGGCGTGCGCGATCGCGGCGCCGGTGGGGCCTTCCGCGAGCACGGTCGGTCCGTCGGAGACGCGGACGTCGAGCCCCTTCGGAAGGCCGGTCATGGCGGTACGGATCAGCTCGCTCGTGACGACGGCGCCGGCGACCAGACCCGTGAGGGCGCTGCGCCGCTGGGCGGCCGTCCGGAGCGGCAGGCCTTTCGCGAAGACCGGGACGAAGGCGTAGACGCCGATGCGGCCGTCGCCGGGCAGGCGGATCGGAGCCGAGAGCCGGGGCTGGCCGGTCGCACGGGCGCTCCGGAGCGCCTCGACGAGTGAGGGGTCGGAGCCGAGGTCGAGCACGTCGAGGGACCTGGCGGCCGGCACCTGACGCACCAGCGGATAGGTGAACGGCTTGCCGGCGGGGGCCTCGATGCGGATCTGCTCGGTGTGCTCGACCTGGCCACGCTGCGCAGCGGCGACGAGCGGGACCCAGCCGACTGCCGCGATCTCGGGGCGGGCCAGCGGCACACGCGCAAAGGTCGAGAAGGCGGCCGGGCCGACAGACGACGTGGCGTCGTAGGCCGCGCGCACTCCCTGCAGGGCGAGGACGGCCGCTCCGGCACGCTGTTCCAGCGCCGCTGCGGTGCCGCGGGTGCGCTCACGCGCCTGGTCGCGAACGTCGTCCTTGGCGGCGCGCCAGAGCGTCAGTGAGAGGCCCACGGTCGCGAGCGCGCAGAGGACCAGGGCGAGCGGAAGTCGAAGGCGTGCCGGCATCTGGCCGGTGTTCGGCTTGTGCAGCGTGAACTTGAGGGCATCGAACCTGGCTCTTGGGCCGCGGAGCGGCCCCTTCAGGGATCTTTGCGCGATGGGCATCCGCTCCGCGGATGCCCATCTTGCGCGCCAACTAGTACGGGTTTGGGACGGAAACCCAGAGCACGCGGAGCGGCTTGGTCGCCGAGGCGTTGCGCCACGTGTGCGGCTTCGAGAGCGGGTAGGTGAGCGCGTCGCCCTGCTCGAGGACGTGCGTCTCCTCGGCGACCTGAATCTCGAGCGCGCCCTCGAGCACGTAGACGAACTCCATCTCGCCCGGAAGCGAGTTGAGCTCGTCCCCGGCGCCCGCCCCGGGTGCGACCTCCGACTCGATCGCCTGGAAGCGCTCCTCGTCGCGCGAGGACAGCAGGTGGCTCTCGGTCGAGAACGCGGTGTTCACCGGCACGCGTTCCTGGTGGCGGACGAGCGCCGGCGCGGGCTCGCGCTCGAAGATGTGGCTCAGGCGCACGCCGAGCGCGTCGCAGATGCGGGCGATCGACGAGAGCGAGGGGGCGGTGCGGTCACGTTCGAGTTGGCTGATGAAGCCCTTCGTCAGGCTCGTGGCCGCTGCCAGCTGCTCGATCGTCAGGCCGCGCTCGCGCCGGAGCGAGCGCACGCGTGCGCCCACTTTCGGCGTGTCGTTTCGCGCAGCAAGCGGCGTTGCCCTCGGCACGAGGCCGATCATACGCAGGTTTAGTGGAACGGCAACTGCCACGGGCGGGAATAGAGGTATCCTTTTTGTAGTTAATGCTTGTATGAAACCGCCCGAAGGAGTGATCTGTTGAGCACGATGCTGCTCGTCCCGCTGGAGGACATCGTCGTCTTCCCGAACATGAATGTGACCCTGACCGTGGACGTCGGGTCGGAGGAGCGCGTGCTGCTCGTCCCGCGCCGCGAAAACGACTATGCGAAGGTCGGAACGGTCGCCGAGGTGACCGACCGCGTGCGGCTGCCCGGTGGTGGCCGCGCCGTCGCGCTGAACGGCCTGCACCGCGGCGTCATCGGAGCCGCCGAGACCGACACGCAGGGAGTGTTGCGCGTGCAGGTCGAGGAGACCCCCGACAGCGACGAGGCAGACGCCGGCACCCGCGGGCTCGAGCGCGAGTACCGCGCCATCGTCGAGGAGATCCTCGAGCTGCGTGGCGACGACGGCCGCATCTCTGCCTTCGTGCGCTCGATCAGCGATCCCGGAGCGCTTGCCGACACGGTCGGCTACTCGCCCGACTTTTCGTTCGAGCAGAAGGTCAAGCTGCTCGAGGCGCTGGACATCAAGGCCCGGTTGTCGATGGCCATCGAGCTCCAGCGTGAGCGGCTCGCGGAAATGCAGGTGCGCCGGCGCATCCGCGACGACGTCGAGGAGGGGGCTGCGAAGCAGCAGCGCGAGTACATCCTCCGGCGCCAGATGGAGTCGATCCGCAAGGAGCTCGGCGAGGACGACGCTTCGGTGGTCGACGAGTACCGCCGCAAGCTCGAGGAGGCCGAGCTGCCCGAGGCCGTCCGCGAGCAGGCGGAGCGGGAGCTCGCACGGCTCGACCGGCAGGGCGACAGCTCGCCCGAGGCGTCGATGATCCGGAACTACCTGGACTGGATCCTCGCGGTGCCGTGGGGCACGCGCTCCGAGGAAAACCTCGATCCCGTCCACGCCCGCGAGGTGCTGAACGCGGATCACGAGGGGCTCGAAGACGTCAAGGACCGGATCGTCGAGTACATCGCCGTGCGCAAGCTGCGCGAGGAGCGGGGGATCGAGCCGGACAAGCGCTCGGGAGCGATCCTGACCCTCGTCGGGCCGCCCGGCACCGGCAAGACCTCGATCGGAGAGTCGATCGCCCGCGCGCTCGGACGCGAGTTCGTGCGCATGTCGCTCGGCGGCGTCCGTGACGAGGCCGAGATCCGCGGCCACCGGCGCACCTACATCGGCGCCCTGCCGGGACGGCTCGTCCGGGCCCTCCGCGATGCGGGAACGATGAACCCGGTGATCCTGCTGGACGAGGTCGACAAGGTCGGCGCCGACTGGCGCGGCGATCCGTCGTCGGCGCTGCTCGAGGTGCTCGACCCGGCGCAGAACCACTCGTTCCGCGACCACTACCTCGATCTCGAGCTCGATCTCTCCGAGGTCGTCTTCATCGCGACGGCCAACGTCGTCGACTCGATCCCGGGCCCGCTGCTCGACCGGATGGAAGTGATTCGCTTCGACGGCTACACGACCGACGAGAAGATCTCGATCGCCCGCGGCTACCTGTGGCCGCGCCAGCGCGAGCGAAACGGCCTCCGCGAGGACGAGGTCGCCGTCTCGGACGTCGTGCTCGAGACGGTTGTCTCGGACTACACGCGCGAGGCCGGCGTGCGGCAGCTCGAGCGCGAGCTCGGCAAGCTGCTGCGCAAGACGGCCACGGGCATTGCGTCCGGAGAGGTGGAGGCGCCCGTCGACGTCTCGGTCGAGAACGTCCGCGACGCGCTCGGCCGGCAGAAGTTCTACCGCGAGGCGGCGGAGCGGACGGCCGTGCCCGGCGTTGCGACCGGCCTCGCCGTCACCGGCACCGGCGGCGACGTCCTCTTTGTCGAGGCGACTTCCTCGAAGGGCGACAAGCTGGTTCTCACCGGCCAGCTCGGCGACGTGATGAAGGAGTCGGTGCAGATCGCGCTCTCCTCGCTCCGCTCTCGGGCGACCGAGCTCGGGATCGAAGAGGACGCGTTCGAGCAGACCTTCCACGTGCATGTCCCGGCGGGCGCGATCCCGAAGGACGGTCCCAGCGCCGGGATCACGATGGCCACCGCCCTCGCGTCGCTCCTCTCCGGACGTCCGGTCAAGCACACGATCGGCATGACCGGCGAGGTGACGCTGCAGGGCCGCGTGCTCCCGATCGGCGGCCTCAAGCAGAAGGTGCTGGCGGCGCATGCGGCGGGGCTGACCGACGTGATCCTGCCCGAGCGGAACCGCCAGGATCTCGACGACGTGCCGCAGCATGTGCGCGACGAGATGACGTTCCACCCCGTGATCTCGCTCGACGAGGTGCTCGAGCTGGCGCTCGAGCCGGTCTCACAGCACCTCCATGCGGTGTAGGAGCTGCAAGCCCGTTCCCGAGGAGGTCCGCCTGGCGGCGGGCCTCCTCGAACGCCGCTGGGTGGTCTCGGTCCTGTGGGCGTCCTACGAGGGCGCCGTCCGCTTCAACGAGTTCAAGCAGGCGGTCGGAGCGATCCCGCCGCGGACGCTGGCGCAGCGGCTCGTCGAGCTGGAGGAGGCGGGCATGCTCGAGCGGAGGGTGATCGACGCGCGGCCCCCGCGCGTGGAGTACCGCCTGACCGACGAAGGGCGGCGGCTCAAGCTCGTCGTCGACGCGGTCGCGAACTTCGCCGCTCCGCGGTAGGCGAGCTCAGTGGGGAGCGACGCGGCTCGTCGCTTCGTCCCAGCTGCGTACCACCGGCAGTAAAGAGGCGAGGCCGGTGAGCTCGAAGAGCCGGTGCACCTCGGGCGCAGTGTCGTCCGGGAGCAGCAGCAGCAACGGGCGCTCGAGCTTCTCGGACTCGGCGAGCCCTTCGAGCAGGACGCCGACGATGGTCGAGTCGATGAACGTCGCCTGGCTGAGATCGACCACCAGCGGCGCCTCGGCGCCGAGCGCGTTGGCGAGATCGGACCGGACGCGCGGCGCGACGAACGCGTCCGATTCGCCGGTCAGCGTGATCACGGTGAAGCCGGAGTCGGGAGCCGTCACCTCTTCACCATTGCGCATTTTCCTGATTTGAAACCGGAAAGCCTCGGCGCCCGCTCACTCGATCGGCTCGACGCCGTCAGGGCCCCCGCCCCGGCTTTCCAGCCTCGGCTACCCGGTGGGCCTCCGCCTCGTCGACGTACGTGATCAGGACGAGCGCGAGATACGCGAGGATGGCGACGAGGAAGAGCCAGGGCTCGATAAAGACCCCAGCGGCGGCCACCAGCAACGGGACGAGCATGTTCAGGGGCCGGGTCAGCGCTCTCGCGAGCAGGCGGCGTGCCAGCTCGAGCGTGTGGAGCGTCTGCGTCGGCTCCCGGACGAGCGGCGCCTGCTGTCCGGCCGCAAGCAGTGCGTCCCGGCGCCAGCGAGGTCCGAACGCGCTCTCGGCGGTGTCCTCGAGCGCCTCGCGTGCGGTGGCAGCGTCGTCCCGGCGCCGGCCGGGTTCGCGCTCGAGCAGGCGGTCGACCCAGTCGACGAACCGTTTGTCGAGATCGGGCCGGAGCGACGACAAGCTGGGCGCCCGCTTGTTCACCTTGCTGACGAGCAGCGTGCTTCCTGCGCCCGCCTCGGCGAACGGCACCGTACCGGTGAAGAGCTCGAAGGCGATCACACCGACGGAGTAGAGGTCGCTCGCAGTCGTGGCCTTACGCCCGAGCACCTGCTCCGGCGAGACGTATCCGGGCGCTCCGACGAACTCGCCGAGCGGTGTCAGGTTGGCGTTCGCCAGCTCGTCGTAGGCGGTCGCGATTCCGAAGTCGGCGATCTTCACCGTGCCACGCTCGTCCCTCATCACGTTCTCCGGCTTGAGGTCGCGGTGGACGATCTCGTGCTCGTGGGCCTGGGCGAGGCCGGAGAGGATCGCGTCGAGGACCCCGACCACCTGCGTGTCGGTCAGCGTGCCCACGAGCGGCCGGAGCGAGCCCCGCGGGAGGAGCTCCATGGCGATGTAGGGGATGCCGCCATGCTCGAAGTACTCGTGCACGATCACGATGTTGGGGTGGTTGAGGGAGCCGGCGAGCCGGGCTTCGCGCAGGAACCGAGCCGTCGCGGTCGGGTCGCTCGCCCAGAGGCCGGCGAGCTCCTTCAGCGCGACCACCCGGTCGAGATCGGGCTGGCGGGCCTGGTGGACGATCGCCATCCCGCCGCGCCCGAGCTCCTGCTCGACCAGGTACCGGCCGATCTCCTTCACGGCTGTCTCAGAAGTTGGACGAGATGCTCCGGTAGACGGCCTTGATGTCCTCCGGGCTGCCCGTGAAGAACAATCCGCCCGAGGCGGACGCGATCTGCTCGAGCGCCTGCGCGTCTGCGCGGCCCCGGTACGTGACGGTGAAGATCCGGACGCTCGCGCCCTCGGTGGGCGGCAGCGCCTTGATCTCGCGGAGCAGCTGAGTGCGCCCGACGTCCGTGCCGGCGCCGTCGGAGAGCACGACGACGGCGTTGATGCGGTCACGGTCGTCGCGCGTGCGCAGGTCGTCGAGCGCACGTGAGACCGCCCCGTAGACCGGCAGGTCGCCGTTTGCGAAGAGATCGTCGACCGCCCCGGTCACGGCCGGCCCGCTCTTGCTCAGCACGCCCAGTGGGACGTTCGTCGTGACCGTGTCGCCGGACGAGATGAGTGCGACTCGGTCGCGCTGCGAGAGCTCGCGCAGGAACGAGAGCAACCCCTGCTTGGCGGCGTCGAGGCGCCCGTCCTCCGCCATCGAGTTCGACGTGTCCACGACGAGGACGATGTTCGCGGGCGGGCGGTCTTCGTGCCAGGCTTCGCGGATCGCGGCGAGCACCTCCGGCGCCGGCGGCTCGAGCTCCGCGAAGACCTTCGGGCGGCGGACCCGGAAGCCGCTCTCGGCCGCGCGCTTGGCGGTGATCCTCGGGACGAGCCAGCTGCGGAAGGCCTTCGCAGCAGCGCGAGCGTCTGGGCTCAGCCAGGGGGCGTCGAGCGCGATCAGCGGATAGTCGGCGACGAAGGTCCCGTCGGCCGGGTCGATCTCCGCGAGCTGCTTCGCCGCCGGCTTCCCCTTGTTGAACTTGTGCAGGTTCGTCTCCTGCACGTACGCCGCGTGGGCATAGGGCTGACCGTAACGGCCCATCTTCTCGAGCAGCCTGTCTGCGGTCTCGCCGTAGTGCACGATCGACCGTTCGATCGTCCGGACGGCGTCCCGGGCCCCGGGACGGCGGACGTCTGCGAGGGTCAGGCCCGACCGCTTCCCAGTGACGGCGTAGTAATCGGAGGCGACGGCCGAGAGCCCTGAGGTCGAGTAGCCCGGGTTCGTGTGCCCGAGCTTGAACGAGCCGTACTCTGGGTGCCCGTAGTCCGCCCAGCTGCGCCTCGAGGTGGCCAGGTCGAGGATGTCGCTCCAGCCGATCTTCTTCTCCGGCCAGCCGAGCGCCAGGGCAAACGACTTCCACATCGCGATCACTTGAGGCGAAAACACGAGCGGCGGATTCTCGGCGGGCACCCAATCGGCGGAGACGTTGTGGTCGAGCAGCCTGCCCCATAGGGAGGAGGCGGGCGTCCAGAGCGCAGCTCGTTCGCGGCCGGCGGCGAGCGCCTCTTCGGCTGCGCCGGACGTGAGCGCGTCGCCGTTGATCCACACCTCGCGACCACCGCGGCGGTGGCTCTCGCGGTTGAAACGGTCGATCAGCGGGACGAGCAGCTCCTCGGCGTCGGTCGAGTAGAGGTAGCGCAGCACGAGCTCCGGTTCTTCCGTCTGAGCCTCGGGATCCCCTCGTCCAGCCGCGGCGACGAGAACTGCCACGGCTGCGGCGGCGATGACGATCGCCCGTGCGATCCGCGGCGTCACGAAGCTTCGAGCAGCTCCTGCTCGGCGAGGCGGTGCTGGAGTTGCCGCCCGGACGCGATCCCGAGCTTGCGGTAGACCTTGCCAAGGTGGTACTCGATCGTCTTCGGGCTCAGGTAGAGCTTTGCGGCGACCTCCTTCTGGCTCGCACCCGCGGCGACCAAGCGCGCGATCTGAAGCTCCTGCGGGGTCAACTCGTCCATCGTGCTCGGCTCACGCCTGCGGGCGGTCTCGCCACTTGCGCGGAGCTCCTGTCGCGCTCGCTCGCTCCACGGTTCGGCGTCGAGCTGCTCGAAGATGGCGAGGGCAGCTCTCAGCTCGTCGCGGGCTTCGCGGCGTGAGCCCTCGCGGCGGAGGTGCTCGCCGAGGTTGAGCCGCACGCGCGCGAGCAGGAACGGCCGTTCCGCGAATTGCTCGCTTGCCTCGGCGAATCCGGTGCCATCGAGGAGCGCGCCGGCCCACGTCGCGTCCCCGCCGCGTAGCTGCGCCGCCGCGACTCTAGCCTCCTCCCGCCGGCCGGCACGCAGGTAGGCCTCCGCCAGGTCGAGGTGGGGAGCGGGCAGGCCTCGCACCAGGATCGACGGCGCCGGATCGGCGGCCGCCGCCTCGAGCTGTGCGATCGCAGTGTCGGTCTCACCGCCTCCCAGCGCGGCGAGCCCCAGGATGCGCGCTGCCATCGCGCCGTCGCCCGGTTCCGCGGTCGCGCGGCCGCGAAGAGCATCGATCAAGGCGCTCCCAGCGACGGCGGCGGTCCGCTCACGCCCCTGGCCGATCTCGTCGGCCAGGCGGGCCGCCTCGAAGAAGTTGAGCGATGCATCCGTCCAGCGGCCGGCCTCGAAGTCCAGCCAGGCTCTCAGGAGCAGTGCCCTCGGGAGCACGACGACGGCGTGTGCGCGCGCCGCCGCGGTCAGCTCGCCGAGGAGCTCGCGGAAGAGTGCGTCTTCGCCGGAGCCGACGTGAGCGAGCGTCTCGACCGCGGCGAGGATCAGCTCCGGGTCGTGCCGGAGCTCCCGGTTCGCGGCGAGCATTGCCCTCGCGCGAGCGAGACGCTCGTGAGCCTCCGCCGCTTCGCCGGCTTCGAGCAGCGTGCGCGCGAGCACGAGGCTCGCGAGCAGGTCCGCCGCATCGTCGCGTCCCGTTGTCAGCAAGGCCGCCCGCCGGGCCAGCCCCAGGCCTGAGCCGGTCAAGGCCTCCGCGGCCGTCGCGAGCATTGCGCCCGCCCGGCCCGCGTCGAGCGGCTCGACGCGGTCGGCCTCGGCCACGAGCCGGTCGATCACCTCGGCGTCGGCGTGCAGGCGGAGCTCGATCCGGCACTGGAGGTGGGCGGCGTCGGCGCGGAGTACGTCATCCGCTCCGGCTGAAGCCGCATCGTCGAGCAGGCGCAGCGCGCGGTCGCCCTGCCCGGCCAGCCAGGCGGAGTGGGCGGCACGGTAGAGCCGCTGCGCCCGAGGTTCGTTCTCGGGCGTCAGCCGGGCGGCGTGCTCGAACATCGCCGCAGCCGCCACGTGACCGCGGCGGCCGCTCGCCGCCGTGGCCGCGGCCTCGAGCCGGCCGGCGACCTCCTCGTTCGGCTCCACGCTCGCCGCTGCCGAGTGCCAGGCCCGCCGCTCGGCGTACTTGCCATCGTCCGCGAAGCCGTCCGCGAGCGCTTGATGCGCTGCCCGCCGCTCGGCCGCTGTCGCTTGCTGGTAGACCGCCGACCTGACCAGCGGGTGCTTGAAGGTGACCTGGCCGTCCTCGATCGCGAGCAGGCCGGCATCTTCGCACTCCTCGAAGGCCGCGGTACTCGTGCCGCCGGTCCGGGTGATCACCCGCATCGCCCTCGTGTCGGCGGTGGCCGCGAGCACGAGCGCGCGCCGCGCCTGCTCCGAGAGGCTGCGCGCCTGCGCTGCGAAGACGGCCTCCAGGCTCTCGCCGACAGGCACCGGGTGCGGCAACGGCTCCGCGCCCTGCAGTTGCTCGCCGCTCAGGCGGCGTGGCAGCCCGAGCATCGCGAGCGGGTTGCCGCCGGTCGCGGCGACGAGCTCCTCGGCGACCTCCAGCGAGACGCGCACGTTCGCATCGTGATCCAGCAGCACGACGGCGGCCTGCGCGTCGAGGCCTGCGAGCTCGAGCTCCGGAATCCCGCTCGTGGGGAAGCCCCGGCCGCGGGCTGCGAAGAGCATGACGACGCCCTCCGCCTCGAGCCGCCGCGCCGCGAACGCGAGCGCGCCGGCCGACGCCTCGTCGAGCCAGTGCGCGTCGTCGATCACGCAGAGGAGCGGGCCGTCATCTCTCGCAGCGGCGAGGAGGCTCAGCGTTGCGGCGCCGATGTAGAGCCTGCCCGCACCCTGTGCTTCGGCGAGCGCAAGCGCGCCGCGGAGCGCATCCGCTTGCACCGGCGGCAGCTCCGGCAGCCGGTCGAGCAGGGGGCGCACGAGCTCGTGCAGACCCGAGTAGGCGAACTCCGACTCGGTCTCGACGCCGAGTGCTCGTGCAACCCGGGCGGCGCCGGCCCGCACGACGGCGTACTCGAGCAGTGTGCTCTTGCCGATCCCGGCGTCGCCGCGGATCACGAGCGCGCCGCTGCGGCCGGCCCGTGCTTCCTCGAGCATCAGATCGATCCGAGCGCACTCACTCTCACGGCCGATGAGCACCCGCCGATCATAGAACGCGACGTTTGTAACCAGGAATTCGGCTAGGGAGATCCCGGACGCGATCGCGCTACCTCTTTCCTACGCTCGCTTCAAAGCCACAGAGAAAGGTGACGAGATGTCGAGCTTCTCCCTGACCGAAACGTGGAAGACGGTGGCTCCCATAGCGGTGCGACCGACGATCCGGCGGACGAAGATCGTCTGCACGCTGGGGCCGGCGACGACCGACCCCGAGACGATCTTCGAGCTGGCGGCGACGGGCATGGATGTCGCCCGTCTGAACTTCTCGCATGGCTCACACGACGAGCATCTCGATCGTCTCGCGGCGGTGCGGATCGCGCAGGACCGCCTCCGGCGGCCGATCGCCGTCCTCGCGGACCTCTGCGGCCCGAAGCTCCGCGTCACGGGGCTGCACGAGCCGATGCAGGTTGCGGCGGGCGACGCGCTCGTCCTGACCGCGTCGGAGCGCGCGCAGCCCGGTGAGCTCGGCGTCAGCTTCCCGGCACTGCTCGTCCAGGTCGTCGCTCCGGGCGACGAGGTGCTGATCGACGACGGACGCATCCGGACTCGCGCCGAGGGAAGCGACGGCACCAGGCTTCTCTGCCGCGTCGAGGTCGGCGGGACGATCGGGCCGTCGAAGGGAGTCAACCTGCCGTCGTCGTCGCTGCCGATCCCGGCGCTGACGGAGAAGGACCGGGTCGATCTGCGGTTCGCGCTCGCCGCCGGCGCCGACTACGTGGCGCTCTCCTTCGTCCGGACGGCCGAGGATGTCGCGGAGCTGCGACACCTGATCGCCGCCGCCGGCTCCTCGGCGCGGATCATCGCGAAGATCGAGAAGGCCGAGGCGATCGTCAATCTCGACGCGATCATCGAGGCAGCGGACGCGGTCATGGTCGCGCGGGGCGACCTCGGCGTCGAGATCGGCGTCTCGCAGGTGCCGCTCGTCCAGAAGCGGATCATCGAGCGCGCCCGCGCCGCCGGCCGAGCGGTGATCACCGCGACGCAGATGCTCGAGTCGATGATCCACGAGCCGGAGCCGACGCGCGCGGAGGTGTCGGACGTTGCGAACGCGATCCTCGACGGCACGTCCGCGGTCATGCTCTCGGCCGAGACCGCCGCGGGTGACTTCCCGCTGCGAGCGGTGGCGCAGATGGACGCGATCGCGCGGTCGGTGGAGCCGTCGCTCGCCTACGAGCGGCGCGTCAGGACCGGCGCGGACGTCGCAGAGATCCTGACCCACGGCGCGTGTGACCTCGCCGACGACGTCGGCGCACCGGTGATCGCGGTCTCGACCGAGACGGGGGCGACCGCACGGCTCGTCTCGCGCTTCCGGCCGCAGGGACCGATCGTGGCCACGTCGACGAGTCCCGGCGTCCTCCAGCAACTCGCGCTCGAGTGGGCGGTCGTGCCGCTCCTCGTCGACGAGCCGGCCTCGATCGCGGCCGGCTGGGCGAACATCATCGGCAAGGTGCTCGAGCACGGGCTCGCGCAGCCCGGCGACACGATCGTGCTCACGGGCCGCGCCGACGTTCCCCTCGGGGGCTCGACGAACCACGTCTTCCTCCACCGCGTCGACGAGCCCGAGGCGCAGCAGAATCGGGTTCAGCGCCACGGACGCCGGATCCGGGAGCGGGCGGTTCGCGAGGCGGTCGCGGGTGGGTGAGCACGCCCACGAGCTCCTCCGGCGCTTCGGCAGCCCGCTCTACGTCTACGACCTCGGGGAGATCGAGCAGCGCTACTTCCGGTTCGTGCAGGCGTTCCCGTACCGGCCGCTGGAGTGCCACTTCGCGCTCGTCTGCAACAAGAACCCGGTCATCGTCCGGCGGCTCCACGAGCTCGGGGCGGGGGTGCACGCCAACACCCCCGGTGATGCCTTCGCGGCGCTCGCCGCGGGCGTGCCGGCGAAGGACGTCGTCTACAGCGGGACGAACCTGACGTGCGCCGACCTCGACTACCTGCTCGGACGCGGAGTCGCGCTCAACGTCGACTCGCTCGACCAGCTGCGGGAGGTGGTGCGCCGTGGCTGCGGAAGCGTCGGGCTCCGGTACCTGATCGACGACCCGGCGAAGCGGAACCGGATCGGGGTCTCGCCCGGCGAGCTCAGCGAGGCGCTTCGAATCGCGGAGCTCGCCGGCGTCCGGGTCGCCGGGCTGCACATGTATGCCGGGACGAACAATCTTCGGCCGGCGCGCTTCCTCGGCTGCGTCGACCGGTTGCTCGCGGCGGCCGAGACGCTCCCCGACCTCGAGTACGTGAACCTCGGCGGCGGCTACGGGATCGGATACCGCGAAGGAGAGCCCGATCTCGACGTCGATGCGATCGGGCGGGAAGTGGCGCGTCGGCTGCAGTCACTCTCGGGGCGGCGGGGGCGCGCGATCAGGCTGGTCGTGGAGCCCGGACGCGTGCTCGTCGCTTCTGCGGGGTCGCTCCTGATGACGGTCGTCTCGGTGAAGCATCGCGGCGCCCGGCGCTTCGTCGGCGTCGACACCACCGTCGGGAACATCGTCGTCCCGAGCGTCTACCACGGCTACCACCGGATCGAGGTGGTCACGGCGCGCGGCCACCCACTAGCGCTGACCACCGACGTCTGCGGGAACACCACCCACTCGGGCGACTTCATCGCCCGCGACGTCCGCCTGCCGCCCGTCGAGCCGGGCGATGTGCTGGCCCTGCGCGACGTGGGCGCCTACGCGTACGCGATGTCGAGCCACTTCCTCAACCGTCCCCGCCCGGCCGAGGTGGTGCTGGACGGAGGCGAGGCGATTCTGACGACGAGACGAGAGACGCTCGACGACCTCATGTCGCTCTACGAGCCCGGAGTACTGGCGTGAAGTGCATCCACTGCGGGACCGACTCGGACCACAACGCACGGCAAGCGGGCGGCGCCTGCCGCGAGTGCGGCCGGCGGTTCGCCTTCGAGCCGAAGCGCGACCGGGGCATTACCGATCCCACGTTCAAGCTGGCGATCGAGGCGGTGTCGGACGGTGGGCGCCTCGCGTGGGGCGACGACCACCTCTACTACGAGGTCTGTCGCCGCGTGCGCCGCCGCCGGCACGTGCACCGGCTGCTGCGACGTCCGATGGTCAGCCTCGACCGGCCGAATTTCGAGCTTCTGCTCGGCCGGTGGATCGACGCACACGGGCCGATCGTCGGTCGGCTCGAGCGGAAGGTGTTCGCAGAGATCGCGCCTGACGCCGCCGCACCCCGCGTCGAGGCGTACGGCTTCGAGCAGCTCGTCGTCTGCGA
Source organism: Actinomycetes bacterium (assembly GCA_031371615.1). GTDB lineage: Bacteria > Actinomycetota > Thermoleophilia > Gaiellales > Gaiellaceae > Gaiellasilicea. The sequence goes on from JANMJY010000063.1 coordinate 34,877, forward strand.
CGACGACGCGATTGCGGACGTGCTGCTCGTCAACGACTTCCACGCCGAGCTCAAGTGCCCGGTGCTGTCGTACAGCGGTTACCCCTCACACGTCTACGAACCGCTGATTCGGCTCCTCCGCGAGCGCCCGCCGGCGACGGTGGTAGTGATCCACAACGCCGATCTGGACGGGTGCAGGCTCGCACGCTCGATCGCCGAGGATCCGCGCTGGTTCGCGGGCGTCGAGCTGCCGAAGGTGGTCGACGCCGGGCTGCGTCCCGGAGACGCGAAGCGCTTCCGTGGACTATTCCAGGTGGCCGCCTCCGGCTTCGACGCCACGTCGCCCGGGGTCTCGCCCCAGGAAGCGAAGTGGCTCGGCACCTACCGCCTCGAGCTGGCGGCCGCACGTCCACGCGTGCTGATGGGCGTGCTGGGGAACGTGCTTCGCGGCGAGACCGAGGCTGGAAGCACCGACGGCGGCGGGCTGTTGTGGGCGGGCGACGCGTGGGCCGACGGTGACGACGAGGTCGGCTGACGCCGCGGCGCGGGCCGCCGAGCCTGCGCACGGCGAACGGGCGCAGATCGGCGGCGTCGTGGGCGCCGGGGTGGACGCGGTCACATTGGCGCGCTTCGCCCGGGCGCTCGGCCCGGGGCGGCGGCTGCTGGCCGGGCCGCAACGGTGCTTCGTCGGCGACTGGGACGCATGCCGTCTCTACGGCGCCACGGTCGGCGCGCCCGAGCTGGAGCAGCTTGCGCGACGGGGACGGCTCGGCGAGGTCGAAGGCGCGTTCGCGCTGGCGTGGCTGGACGGCAACGGCCTCCACCTCGCCCGCGACCCGGTCGGAGAGCGCGGCGCGTACTACGCTCACGTCGCGGGAGGGGTCGCGTTCGCCTCGACGCTCCGGCCTCTGCTCGAGGCGGGCATCGTCCCGCGGGCGCTGAACGCCGCCGCCCTCCCGGCGTACCTCTCGTTCGGCTATCTCCCGGGCCGCGAGACCCTTGTCGAGGGCGTGTCCGAACTGCTGCCCGGCCAGCACCTGGTCTTCCACGGCGATGGTGTCCGCGAGGAGCGGCTCTGGAGCCTGCCGGCCGAGGACGAGCAGCCGGAAGGCGAGGAGGTCTACCGGCTTCGCTTGCGCGCCCGCCTGGAAGCGGCGGTTGGCTGCCGCCTGCCCGCCTCCGGCCCGGTCGCGGCGACGCTGTCTGGCGGGATCGACTCGAGTGTCGTCGCGGCGCTGGCGAGCCGAATCCACAACGGCTCCGTCTCGACCTTCTCGCTCTCGTTTGGGCGCGGGATCCCGAACGAGCTCGAGTTCGCGGCGGCCGTTGCGGCGCATTGCGGCACCGAACACCACGTCGTCGAGCTCTTGCCACGGGAGGTGATGGAGCGGTTCGACGCGACGATGGCCGCGCTCAGTACGCCGATCGGCGAGCCGCTCACAGTCGCGAACTCGCTCCTCTTCGAGGCAGCGTCGGAGCGAGCCTCGGTCGTGCTCAACGGCGAAGGCGGCGACCCCTGCTTCGGCGGTCCGAAGAACGTCCCGATGATCCTCAGCGCACTCTACGGCGGGCATCTGGAGCGGAGCTACCTCGTCGCCCACCGCAAGTGCTTCACGGAGCTCGAGCGGATGCTCGACCCGGACGTGATCGCCGCCGCCGGCCTGGAGGCGTTGGTGAGCCCGCACCTGTCGGATCCGCGCTGGTCCACGCTCGTGAACCGGCTGATGGCCATGAACGTCACCTTCAAGGGCGGACACCACATCCTCCCGAAGGTCGATCAGCTCAGCCGGCCGTACGCAGTTCTGCCGCGTTCGCCGCTCTTCGACCGCGGCGTCGTCGACGCGGCTCTGCGGATGCCGGCCGACCTGAAGCTGCGGGGCACGGTCGAGAAGTACATCCTCAAGCGCGCGGTCGAGGATCTACTACCGGCCGAGATCGTGACGCGCCGGAAGAGCGGCATGCGCGTGCCCGTCGAGCTGTGGCTGCAGGGGAGGTTCGACCGCTTCGCACGCGAGCGGCTGCTCGACGGCCTCGCCCCGTACGGGATCATCCAGCGCTCGTACCTCGAGGAGCTGGCCCGCCCCGACAAGCAGCTGCCGCCGCGGCGGCGCGGCGTGAAGATCTGGCTGCTCTTGTCTCTGGAGGCGTGGCTGCGAACCGTCTTAGCGCCGCGGCCGGAACAGCGCGCCGAAGAAACAGACGACCAGGATCAGAGTCGTGAAGAACGCGGCGCTCTCCATTAGAGCCTCGACACTCGATCCCTGTGGCAGCAGAACGGCGGCGACGGTCAGGCCGCCGAGAGCCAGCGTGGGGAGGAAGCAGGCCTCGACGACGGGCTTGTCGTACACCTTCCAGAACCGGACGGTCATGCCTCGAAGAGTGGCCGGTTGGCCGGCCCGTCGCGTCGGGGAAACGCCTAGTCCGTGACCGGTGTTCGGCGAATCTCGGGATCGGTGAAGACGTCGAGCGCGTCGCGGCTCGTCGACGAGAACTCCGACACGACCGCGCCCTCGTCACCCGCCCGGAACCAGTGCAGCGTGTCCGGCGGGATCGTGTGCTGCTCGCCCGGGCGCAGCTCGATCTTCTCGCCGTCGACGTGGAGATGGACGAGGCCGCTGCGGCAGCGGAACGTCTCCTCCTTGCCGGGCGTGCCGCCGAACGGCGGGTGGCGGTGCTCGGGGCACGTCTGCCCCGGGTAGAGCACGAGCTCCTTCGCACAATAGCGGTCGGTGTTGACGTAGACGAGCACGAGCAACCCGGTCTCGCGCAGGCGGCCGAGGCCGAAATCGGCCACCTCGATCGAGTCGCGCTCCGCATCGGTGAGGACGATGCCGGCCGCAGCCAGCTGCGTCGCCGCGTACGCCTGAGCCTCCCGCTCCTCGCGCGTGATCACAGCTGGCGCCACCCGATCAGCTCGATCTCGAGCTCGCCGAGGCGCTCGCGCACCCGCGGGTCGGTCAGCGTTTCGAGCTCGCGCTCCCGCGGGGCTGAGTAGCTCGACTCGAGCCCGTCGGCGTAGCCGGGATGGCAGCCGAGCTCGGTGTCGCCGTTCTCGAGCCGGCCGAGAAGGTTCAGCAGGCTCTCGACGCCGATCGCCTGCTCGCCGTAGTAGTCGGCGACGTGGCGGACCGAGTGCTCACGCATCGGCAGCTCGTGCCGGTCGGCGAAGGCGACGAAGACGGCGTGGATGCGCGGGTCGCGGTGCGTGTGGTGGTGAGAGTCGATGTGCGTCGGGCGCCCGCCGACGAGTTGCTCGAAAATGGCCAGCTGCCGCGCGAGCTCGGCGTCGCAGGTCTCCGCAGTGACGGTCAGCTCGTCGCGATGATCGAGGTCTGCGTGCAGGCCAACGGACATGCTGGGGGTGCGCCGGGCGATCTTCGCCCCCTCCGCGGCTCCGGGGCGGTCGACCATCAGGCTCGCGCTGGTCACGATCCCGCGCTCGTGGGCCTCGAGGATGCCGCGGTTGACCCCGGCCGCGAGGCCCAGGTCGTCCGCGTTCACGATCAGTCGCTTCACAGAGGGTTCCGGGGAGGAAGCCTATGCGTCTCGTCCCGCGCGGCGCGCGAGCTCCTCCTCGACCAGGCGAGGGTCGAGCCCGCGCGCGGCGAGCAGCGCGTAGCTGTGGAACCAGAGGTCTGCGAGCTCCTCGACGAGCCGCTGATCCGATTCCCCCGCGCCCGCGAGGGCGGCCTCGAGCCCTTCCTCGCCGACCTTCCTTGCCGCGAGTGCCGGATCGTCGAGCAGCGTGACCACGTACGAGCCCTCCGGCCGTTCCAGCCCGCGCTCGGCGATCACGCGCCACAGCCAAGGCGCGAAGCACGACTCCGCTCCCGTGTGGCAGACCGGGCCCGCCGGCTGTACCCGCAGGAGGATCGCGTCGCCGTCGCAGTCGTCGCGGATCTCCTCGACCGCGAGCGTGTTGCCGGAGGTCTCGCCCTTGCGCCAGTACGTCCCGCGCGAACGGCTCCAGAACCAGGCCTCGCCGCTCGCCCGCGTGCGGCGGAGCGCCTCCTCGTCCGTCCAGGCGAGCATCAGCACGCGGTTCGTGCCGGCGTCCTGCACGATCGCCGCCGTCAGATCCGGACGTCCCATCCCGCCTCCTTGAGCTCCGCTTTCAGTTCCTGGACGCGTTCGGGCCGCTCGTGCACGATCGAGGCGACGAGCGCGGCTTCGGCGCCGGCCGCAAACGCTTGTGCCAGGTGACGCGCCTCGCCTGCGCCACCCGAGGCGATCACCGGGACGCCGACCGCCTCCGCGATCGCCGCCGTCAGCTCCAGGTCGTAGCCCGTCCTCGTCCCGTCGGAGTCGATCGACGTCACGAGCAGCTCGCCCGCCCCGCGCGCGACCGCCTCGCCGGCCCAGGCCACGGCGTCGGCGTCCCTCTCGGTGCGGCCGCCGTGGGTGACGACCCGGCCGCCACGAGCGTCGATCGCACACACCACCGCCTGCGAGCCGAACTCCGCGGCCAGCTCCGTCAGGAGCGCCGGGTCGTCGAACGCGGCGCGATTGACGGCGACCTTGTCGGCACCGGCGCGGAGCAACGCGCGGGCGTCCTCGAGGCCCGAGATCCCCCCGCCGACCGTGAACGGGATCGTCAGTCGCTCGGCGGCCCGCTCGACAAGCTCCAGCGTCGGGCTGCGGCCGTCCACCGTGGCGGTGATGTCGAGGAAGACGAGCTCGTCGGCCCCGACGTCGGAGTAGCGCCGGGCGAGCTCGACCGGATCGCCGACGTCGCGCAGCGTTTCGAAGCGGACGCCCTTGACGACGCGGCCGCCCGTGACGTCGAGACAGGGGATCAGGCGCTTCTTGACCATGCCAGGACGTTCTCGAGCAGGCGCGCCCCCGCCGCGCTGCTTCGCTCCGGATGGAACTGGACGCCGGCGAGCGCGCCGTTTTCGATTGCGGCGACGATCGGGCCGCCGTGATCGACCCGCGCGACGACGAGCTCCTCGTCATCGGGCTGGACGGCATAGCTGTGGGCGAAGTACACGTCGGCGCCGTCGAGACCGTCGAGGATACGCGAGGGCTGCGTGCACGCGAGCTCGTTCCAGCCCATGTGCGGCACGGTGGGAGCGTCCACCCTGCGAACCCCGCCGCCGAGCAGCCCCAGCCCTTCGCCGCCCTCCTCGCTCTCCCCGAAGAGGAGCTGGAGCCCGACGCAGATGCCGAGGACTGGCAGGCCGCTCGACACGCGTTCGCGCAGCACGCCGGCGAGCGGCTCCAGCCCTGCGGCGGCGCTCGCCAGGTGGCCGACGCCTGCGACGACAGCGAGTGGCGCCGCGGCGACCTCCGCCGGATCCTTCGTCACGATCGGCTCCGCGCCCGCGCGAGTGAACGCCGAGCAGACGCTGCGCAGGTTGCCGGCGCCGTAGTCGGCGAGCACGACCCTCACGCCAGTCCCTTCGTCGACTGGACGCCGCCGGCAGCCGGGGCGCACGCCTCGCGGAGCGCCCGGCCGAGCGCCTTGAACGCCGCTTCGGCGACGTGGTGGTCGTCCGAGCCGGCCGCGGAGACGTGCACCGTGCAGCCGGCCTGCATCGCGAAGCGCTCGAGCGCGTGCGGAAGCAGCGACAGGGCGAGCCCGCCGACTCGTTCGCCGGTGAAGGCCAGCGAGACCTCCGCGTGCGGACGTCGGACGAGATCGACGGTGGCCGTCGCGCTCGCCTCGTCCATCGGCACCGTCGCCGTCCCGTAGCGGGCGATCCCCTGCCGCTCGCCGAGCGCCTCCGCGAGCGCGTCGCCGAGCGCGGCGAGGACGTCCTCCACGGTGTGATGCTCGTCGACGTCGAGGTCGCCGCCGGCGAGCAGCTCGAGGTCGACGCCGGCGTGGAACGCCCAGAGCGTGAGCAGGTGGTCGAGGAAGCCGATGCCCGTGGCGCAGCGCACGAGGCCGGCGCCGTCGAGGTCGAGCGACAAGCTCAGCGCCGTTTCGGTGCTCGTCCGGGTGACGTACGCGGTACGGCCTGGCGACGGGGTGCTTGCCGCCCCGAGCGCAGCGAGGATGACATCGTTCTCCCGCGGCCGCCGCAGCGTGATCCGGATACCGCCGCTGACCTCACGCACGACGAGCCCCTGCCCCTCGAGCATCGCTCCGAGCGGCTTCTCGGAGCGGAGGAAGACGAAGTTGCCGTGGCTCTCGGGGCAGTCGTGGCCGGCCGCGACGAGCGCGGCCCGAACGCGCTCTCGCTCGGCGAGCGTGTGGTTGACGTCGACCCGCGGCTCGCGCAGCGCTGCGGCGCCGATCCGTGCGGCCGGCCCACTCAGGCTCGCCGGCGGCCGCCGCAGCTCGAGCTCGGCCGCCACCTCCGGCGAGGCGACCGCCCAGCCGACGCGTAGCGCCGCGAAGCCGAACGCCTTCGAGAGCGTCCGCAAGACGATCAGGTTCGGCTGCTCGGCGATCAGCGGCACGCAGGTCGCGCCGGCGTATTCGTAGTAGGCCTCGTCGACGACGACCGCCGCGTCGGGGTTGGCGCGCGCGAGCATGGCGATCTCGGCCGGGTCGCGCAACGCCCCGGTCGGGTTGTTCGGGTTGCAGACCCAGATCAGGTCGGCGTTTTCGACCGAGCCCGTCGTCGACGCTCCCTCGAGCTCGGTCGCGATCCGGTAGAGGCCGTAAGTGGGCTCCTCGATCGCTGCCGCCGAGCCCGGCCCGAGGAACGTGCGTGCACAGAGCAGGATCAGCTCGTCGGCGCCGGCCCCGACCACCACATGCTCCGACGAGACGCCGCAGTAGCCGGCGGCGGCCTCGCGCAGCTCCATGTACGTGCCGTCCGGATACTCCTGCAGGCGGGCGAAGCTCTCCGCCAACGGCACCTGGGGGACGCCCGGAGTGGGGGGCGTGTTCTGGTCGTAGCGGAGGATCTGCTCCGGCCGAAGACCGTGTCGCGCGGCCACCTCCGCCGACGAGGGCGACCAGGCGTAGGCGCGGAAGCCATCTGGCAGCGGCTGGGCTCTCATGCCAGCTCCAGCGCGGCTGCGTGCAGCGGCAGCCCCTCGAGGCGGGCCAGCGGCAGGCCGATCGCGCGGGCCCGTGAGAGGTCGCCGCCGCGAACGACCTGGACGGGCTTGAGGAATGTCTCCAGACCGACCCCTCCGGAGCCGCGCGCCAGCCCTCCGGTGGGCAGGATGTGCGTCGCGCCGGCGGCGTAGTCGCCGACGACGGCGGACGTGCGCACGAAGACCGTGCCCGCGTTCCGGATCCGCGCGACGACCGGCTCCGGATCCTCCACCCAGAGCTCCAGATGCTCCGGCGCGTAGTCCTCGGAGAGCGCCACCGCCTCGTCGAGCGAGGACACGTCGCGGATCGAGACGTTCCCGGTGCCGGCGACGAGCTCGCGGACCGCGGCCGAGAGACCGGGATCGACGCTGAGCAGCATCGCTTCGCTGTCCGGGCCGTGCTCGGCCTGCGCCAGCAGGTCGGCGGCGCAGCGGGCTGGATCGGCCGAGGTGTCTGCGATCAGGACGACCTCGCTCGGCCCCGCGGGCAGGTCGATCCCGACCCGGCTCGAGACGAGCAGCTTCGCCGCGGTCACCCAGCGGTTGCCGGGGCCGACGATCTTGTCGACCGGCGCGATCGTCTCCGTGCCGTACGCGAGCGCGGCCACGGCCTGGGCGCCGCCGACCGCGTAGACCTCGTCGATGCCGAGCGCATGGGCCGCGGCCAGCGTCGCCTCGGACACCTTCGGCGTCACGACCGCGATCCGTTCGACGCCGGCTACCTGCGCTGGAACGGCTGCCATGACGAGCGAGGACGGATAGGCGGCCCGGCCGCCGGGGACGTAGACGCCGACCGAGGAGAGTGGGAGCCAGCGCCGCTCTGCATGGACGCCCGTGACCGCCTCGAGCGCGACGTCCGGCGGTCGCTGCGGCTGGCAGAAGGCGGCGACCGCGTCCGCCAGCGCTCGTATGGCAGCCAGCTCGTCCGGCTCCAGACGCGCCGTGCGAAGCCGTTCGGCCTGCACCCGCAGCTCCGGCCGCTCGCCGTCGAGGCGCTCCGTCCAGTCGAGCAGCGCAGCGTCGCCGCGCTCCCTGACGTCCGCCACGATCTCGGCGACCCGCGGCAGCACGTCTTCGAGGGCCGCTCCCCTCACGCGACGAGCCGCTCCACCCGCAGCACGAGGATCGACGAGGCACCCGCGGCCTTGAGCGGAGCCAGCAGGTTCCAGATGTCGTCGGCGTCGACCGCGGCGTGCACCGCGATCTGGCCCGGCTCGGCCAGGTCGATCACCGACGGCGCACCGAGGCCGGGGAGCAGGTTCCGGATCGCCTCCAACGCCGAGCTCGGCGCGTTCAGCATCAGATAGCGCCGGCGTCGCGCCGCGACGACGCCGGAGACCATGAGCACGACACGGTCGACGAGCTCGCGCCGCTCGTCGAGTGCGGCTTCGCTCGCGATCAGCACCGCCTGGGACTCCAGCAGGCTGCCCAGCAGCCGCAGACCGTTCGCGCTCGCAGTCGATCCGGTCGAGACGAGATCGACGATCGCGTCGGAGAGGCCGAGCCGCGGCGCGGCCTCGACCGATCCGGACACCGGCACGAGCTCGGCCGTCACGCCGAGCTCCGCCAGGCGGGCTTTCGTCGAGGCCGGGTAGGCGGTCGCGATGCGGAGTCCGTCGAGGTCGCTCAGCCCCGTCTGCGGCGCGTCCTCCGGCACCGCCGCCTGCAGCGTGCAGCGGGCGAACCCGAGCTCGGCCAGCGTGACGACGTCGACCTCGGCCTCGGCGACGAGGTTGGCGCCGGTGATCCCCAGGTCGACCACGCCGTCCTGGACGTACTCGGGGACGTCATGCGCTCGGACGAGCAGCAGGTCGACGGGTGCGTTCGAGCACGGGACGAGCAACGCCCGGTCGGTCGCCTCGAAGCTGAGGCCGGCGTCGGCGCAGAGCCGCAACGCCGGCTCCGCCATCCGTCCCTTGGAGGGCACGGCGAGAGTGAGCCGGCCGTTCGTACCGGCGCGGACGAACCCGTTCCCGGCCATCTAACGGCGCTTTCGCTTCGGCGAGGTTCGGTCGAGCGCGAGCCGGTAACCACCGGTTCCGTGCCTGAGCCACTGGGCCACTCGGGTCACCGTGGCGGTGCTCGTCGGAACGCGCTCGGCGATCTCGACGTACGGAACGTGCTGCTCGAGCAGCTTCGCGGTCTGCCACCGGTGCGTGAGCGCCTCCAGCTCCGGAAGCGTGCAGAGATCGCGCAGGAACCGGCGGGCCTCGTCGCGTGTGCGCACGGTCAGAACGGCGTCGGCAAGGTCGTCCAGGCCGGGGATCTGCTCCACGTCGCGGTTGAGGTCGACTGTCATGCCCTCATGCTAGCATGCTAGCGTGTTAGCGCGCGAGGACTTTACGATCTACCCAGCGATCGACGTGCTCGAGGGCCGGGTCGTGCGCCTCTCGGAGGGCCGCCGCGAGGCAGTGACCGTCGAGGGAGGCGACCCTCTCGCCGCGGCGGAGCGCTTCGCCGCCGAGGGCGCCTCCTGGCTTCACCTCGTCGACCTCGACGGCGCCTTCTCCGGCGATCCGAACCCCGAGCTCGTGTCGCGCATCGCAGCGGTGGGCCCGCCGGTTCAGGTCGGCGGCGGCTACCGCAGCCTCGACTCGATCGACGCCGCTCTGGCGTCCGGGGCGGCGCGCGTGCTCGTCGGCACCGCTGCGCTGGACGTCGACTTCCTCTCCGCTGCGACCGCCCGGTTCGGCGAAGGCATCGCAGTGGCGATCGATGCTCGCGACGGCTCGGTGACCGTGCACGGCTGGACGCGCCCAGCGCCGCTCACGCCTGGGGAGCTCGCGCGCAGTTGCGCCGACGCCGGAGTCCGGAGAGTGCTGGTGACGAGCGCCCAACGGGACGGAACGCTCTCCGGCCCGGACGTGCCGCTCCTCGAGAGCGTCCTCGAGGCCGGCCTGCCGGTGATCGCTGCGGGCGGGATCGCGACGCTCGACGACCTCAGCGCGCTTCGCGAGCTCGGCTGCGAGGGCGCCGTCACCGGAAGCGCGATCTGGCTCGGTCGTTTTTCGCTTGGCGAAGCGCTTTATCACGTAAAGTGACGGACCGATGACGCCTGTCCGGATCCCGCCGATGCTCCGCGACCACGTCGAAGGGCAGCGAGAGCTCGTCGGCGAAGGCGATACGGTCAGGCAGGTGCTCGAGGACGTGATCGGGCGGTACCCCTCGTTGCGTGCCCATCTGTTCGAGCACGGCGAGCTGACGCCGTTCGTCAACGTCTACGTCGGCCGCGACGACGTGCGCACGCTGGACGGGTTGGACACACCGGTGAGCGGCAGCACGTTAATCCTGCTGCCGGCGATGGCGGGCGGGGTCTAGCTCCACGATTCTTGCGGAAGCCGCAGCGGGCGACTACGCTTTCTCCATCGTGAGCGCGCACAAGCTCCCAGAGATTTGCGAGGGCCTTGTCATCGTGCGCGCACAGCTGCGCTAGCCGGCCTTCCACACCCGCCCCGCCGACTAGCACGAATCGCAGAGGCGGGTTGGTGAGCGGCACATGAACAGTGCCATGCTCAGCTGCCGGATCTGCGAGGCGACCCAGCCGTTGGCGCCGGTGTCGAGCTGCCCTGCGTGCTCGGGCCCACTCGACGTCCGCTACGTGCGGGACGGGAGCCTCGGCCTGTTCGACGACACCAAGTCGTTCCTGAACTACGGAGCACTGCTGCCGCACCGCGAGACCGCGATGCCGAGCCGAACGCCGCTCGTGCCGGCGCCGAGGATCTCGGCCGCGCTCGACATCGACGTCCACCTCAAGCTGGAGTCCGCCAATCCGACGCACTCCTTCAAGGACCGAATGGCCGCGAGCGCCGTCGCTGCGGCCCAGGGGTTTGGCATCGAGACGCTCTTCTGCGCGTCGACCGGAAACCTCGGAGCTGCCGTCGCGGCGGGCTGCGCCGCGGCTGGGCTCGAAGGCGTGATTCTCAGCCCGGCCGACGACGACGAGCCGATGCTTCCTTCCGCGACGTACGGCGCAACCGTCTTCACGGTGCGGGGGACGTTCGAGGACTGTCGCCGCCTGGAGCGGGAGCTCGAGCATCTGTTCCCCTGGGGCTTCCTCGAAGGGAACCTGCAGCCGTTCGCGGTCGAGGGGATCAAGACGATCGCGTACGAGATCGTGGAGCAGCTCAACTGGGAGACGCCCGACGCGGTGGTCGGCCCGATCGCGTCCGGCGCGCTCTTCGCGAAGCTCGCGCAGGGCTTCATCGAGCTCGAGGAGCTCGGGCTCGTGGTCGACAAGCCGCCGCGGATGTACGGCGCCCAGCCGGGAGGCTGCCCACCGGTCGCTGCCGCCTGGGCCGACGAGCGGCCTCCGTCCCGGGTGACGCCCGACACGATCGCGCGTTCACTGGCTGTCGGCGATCCGAGCTACGGCGAGCTCGCGATCGGCGCCGCCCGCATGTCCGGCGGCTCGATCGGCACAGTCGCGGAGGAGCTGATCGAGTCGAACACCGAGCTCCTGGCCGAGAACTCGGGAGTTCTCGCCGATTCAGCCGGCGGCGTTGCCTTCGGCGCGCTCGTCGAGCTCGTGCGCACCGGGGTGATCGCTTCCGGCGAGCGCGTGGTGCTGGTCGTCACGGGCAGCGGCATGAAGCCGCGAAGCGCCGACTCGAGCCATCCCGCCCGGCAGATCGAAGCCGACGCCGACGACTTCCTGGCCGCCCTCGGCGTCGGCCGCGACTAGCGAGTTCTGGAAGAACGGGCTGCGCCGCGCGCGGCACCCGGAACGAGCCAGTTGGTGCCGAACTTCCGCATCTCCCGGATGATCGGCAGCAGTGCGCGCCCCTTCTCGGTCAGCTGGTACTCGACCCGCGGGGGAGACTCGGGATAGCTGTGCCTCGCGACGACCCCGGCCTGCTCGAGCGTCCGCAGACGATCTGCCAGCGTGCGCGTGCTCATCCCCTCGCAGACGCGTTCGAGCTCCCGGAAACGGCGAGTGCCGCCGCCGAGCTCGTGAATGAGCAGTGGCGTCCATTTCGCAGCGACGATCTCGCCGGTGGACGAGACCGCGCTGCGCGCAAGGTCGACGTCCTCGAGCTGCTGAGTCTTCATCCCGTCGTTAGCCTCCATGTGAGTCGGGCGGGCGGGGATCGCTCGTCCGGGAGCCGCGGTGTAGCTTCGACAGCGACTTTACTCCTCGCCAACGTTACCGCAAGTCCAGAGCGGCAAACCTCCCCCGACAGGGCGTTCTGAGCTGTACGGGCTACAGCTACTTGACAAGGTAAAGCGGCGTGATCACACTGTGGACGTGTTGCCGTCGACCGTACTCCGGAGCCCACGCTGCCTTGGTGGCGCCACTGCATCCCCCTCCGGGTCGATTGGCATTCTCCTGATTCTCCCCCTCTAGGGGGAGCTTGCGACCACGCGCTGCAAGGCGCACACGCCTACATCGGACGCCACAGGTCCGTCCGCGACCAGCGGGCGAGTCAAGGAGGAAGCACGTTTTGAGCTCTCGCACGATCACAAGCTTCGACACCGCGCATCGAGACAGCGGCAGGTGCAGCCACGGGCTCCTGCAGGAGGTGATGGTGCCGTGACCGCGTACTCGGTTGCATGTCTAGCGGGCGACGGGATCGGGCCTGAGGTGATGGCCCAAGCGAGCCGCGGCCTCCGGGCGGCTGGACGGCTCCACGGCTTCGAGCTCGAGGAGCAGCACGTCCCCTTCGGCGCCGACGCGACGATGCGTGTCGGGCACCCGTTCCCGCTCGCGACCCGGAACACCGCCCTCGCGGCGGATGCGATTCTCGCCGCGACGATCGACCAGACCCTCCTCCAGGAGCTCGAGAGCGAGCTCGACCTGCGGGCTGCGGTCATGCGCGTCCGGTTGCAGGGGGCGTCCGTCACGTTCGTCGCGCCGGTCAGCTCTGACGCCTGGGAGTGGACGCTCGACCGCGCGATCGCCACCGCGCGCGCGAGCCGCGGGCACCTCACATTCGTCGGCAGCGAAGACGGCTGGGCGGCGGATGCCTCGGTGGCCGGCCGGGACAATTGCCTCGGCGTCACCCATCTCTCCACGCGCAGCGCGATTCGGGCGCTCGCTTCGACTCCGGAGGTCTTCGACGTCGTCCTCTCCGCCCAGCCGTTGCTCGTTCCGATGGCCGAGCTCGCGTGGTGCCTCGATCCCCGGCGCCTGCTCGCGTGGGGTCGGCTGGCAGGGGAGGGACCTGGCATTTTCGGGCCGAGCCACGGCAACGCGGTCGACATCGCCGGCCAGGGGGTCGCGGATCCGAGCTCGATGCTGCTCGCGGCCGCGCTGATGCTCGGCGAAGGGCTCGGCGAGCGGGGTGCGGCGGCGACGCTCTCCTCGGCGGTCTCGTACGTGCGCGGCAGCGACACCCAGCGCAGGGCCAGTACCGTGTCGATGAGCAGCGAGTTGACAGACGCGGTGCTCGCTCGGCTGCCGCAGTCCCACTCCAACGCCGAGTTCTTCACGGAGGCCGTCTAGATGCGCATGAATGGAGCCGATGCCCTACTCCGATCGCTCGAAGCGGAAGGCGTCGACACGGTCTTCGGCATCCCGGGCGGCGCGATCCTGCCGACCTACGACGCGCTCGCGCGCGGCACCACGATCCGCCACGTCCTCGCCCGCCACGAGCAGGGCGCCGGCCACATGGCGCAGGGCTTCTCTCGGGCATCCGGCCGCGTCGGAGTTGCCTTCGCCACCTCCGGACCGGGGGCGACGAACCTCGTGACGCCGATCGCCGACGCGTGGATGGACTCGACCCCGCTGGTCTGCGTGACGGGTCAGGTGCGGACGAGCCTGATCGGCACCGACGCCTTCCAGGAGTGCGACATCACCGGGATCACGATCCCGATCGTCAAGCACTCGTGGCTCGTCCAGGACGTGGACGAGTTGCCGCACGCGATCAAGGCCGCCTTCCACGTCGCCAGCACGGGGCGCTGCGGGCCGGTGCTCGTCGACATCCCGCGCGACATCCAGGAGGCGGAGATCGACTTCGCCTACCCGGATGAGGTCGACCTGCCGGGTTGGCGGCCGGCCGCGAGCGTCAACGCGAAGCAGGTGCGAACGGCGGCGCAGGCGATTGCCGCCGCCCAGCGGCCGGTGCTCTACGTCGGCGGCGGAGCGCTGAACGCAGATGCGTGCGAGGAGCTGCGTCACCTGGCCGAGCTGTGGCAGCTCCCGGTCGTGACGACGCTGATGGCGAAGAGCTCGTTCCCCGAGACGCACGAGCTGCACTTCGGCTGGCCGGGCATGCACGGCGCCAAGTGGTCGAACTGGGCGATGAACAAGTGCGACGTGCTCGTGGCGGTCGGCGCGCGCTTCGACGACCGCGTCACGGGCAAGCTCTCCGCGTTCGCGCCGGGCGCGTCGGTCGTCCATCTCGACGTCGACGCCGCCGAGATCGGGAAGCTCCGGCACGCCGACATCCCGGTCGTTGGGCCGCTGAAGCAGATCCTCACCGAGCTCGCGAAGGCTTTCGACGCGCTGAAGGCAGAGGGTGTCGGCTCGCAGACCCGCCCCTGGCTCGCCCAGCTCGCCGCCTGGCGCGAGGAGTTCCCGCTCCGCTACGGGGACGATGGCGACCTGCTCAAGCCGCAGCGCGTGCTCGAGTCCCTGCAGTCGCTGACCGCCGGCCGCGACGACATGATCTGGACGACCGGCGTCGGGCAGCACCAGATGTGGGCGATGCAGTACCTGCTCTGCGACCGCCCGCGGAGCTTCATCACGTCGGGCGGGCTCGGCACGATGGGTTACGGGGTCCCCGCCGCGGTCGGCGCGAAGGCCGCGCGCCCGGACGCGACCGTCGTCTGCGTCGACGGAGACGGCTGCTTCCAGATGACCTGCCAGGAGCTCGCGACCTCGGTTACGGAGGACCTGCCGATCGTCGTCGTGATCGTGAACAACGGCTACCTGGGCATGGTCCGCCAGTGGCAGGACATGTTCTTCGAGGAGCGGTTCTCGCAAGTCCGCCTCGACGAGGGGTCGCCGGACTACGTGAAGCTGGCGGAGGCGTACGGAGCCGTCGGACTGCGCGTCGACACCGAGGACGAGCTCGCGCCGGCGCTCACGGAGGCAATCGGCTGCGGCCGCACGGCGGTCGTCGACTGCCGCGTCGATCCGGCCGAGCACTGCTTCCCGATGATCCCGGCGGGTGCAGCCGCGCTCGACCTCGTCGAGTACGGCGAGCACTCCGTCGCCGGCGGGGCGGTGCCGGTCCCGTGATCCACACGGTGTCGGTGCTCGTCGAGGACAGGCCGGGAGCGCTGATGCGCATCTCGAGCATGTTCGCGCGGCGCGGCTACAACATCGAGAGCCTGGCCGTCGGGCCGACCGAGCGCCAGAACGTCTCGCGAATCGTGCTCCGCGTCGACTGCGAGCAGCACTCGCTGGAGCAGATCGAGAAGCAGATGCACAAGCTCGTGAACGTCCTGCGCGTGAGCGAGCTCGAGCCCGGTCAGGCGGTCGAACGCGAGCTTGCGCTGATCACGGTCGCCGCCGCGCCGTCCGCGCGTGCGGAGCTCCTGTCGCTGGCGGAGGTGCTCGGCGTGCGTGTGGCCGACGTCGGCCCGAACGCGATCGTGTTCGAGGTCGTCGGCGCGCCGGAGCAGATCGATACGTTCGAGGAGCTCGTCCGTCCGCACGGGATCAAGGAGCTTGCACGTACGGGCAGAATCGGCCTGACGCGCGCCTCGGTCGGGCGTTCGGAATTTAAGCAACTCGCCCATAACTAGCGAAAGGGAGCCGACAGTGGCAACGATCTACAACGGCGGTAACGTCGACCTGCTCTCGGGCAAGGTCGCCATCCTCGGCTTCGGCAGCCAGGGTCACGCGCACGCGCTGAACCTGCACGAGTCGGGCGTCGACGTCATGGTCGGGCTCCGGCCCGGCAGCTCGTCCAAGGACGCGGCCGAGGAAGCAGGCCTGACGGTCGGCACGGTGGCCGAGGCGGTCGCGGGCGCGCAGGTCGTCGCCTTCCTCCTGCCCGACCAGGTGCAGAAGCAAGTCTACGAGGAGGACGTCGCACCGAACCTCGCCGAAGGCGCCGTGCTCGTCTTCGCGCACGGCTTCAACGTCTACTACGAGCGCGTCAAGGCGCCCGCCGGCCACGACGTGATCATGGTCGCGCCGAAGGGCCCCGGACACGTCGTCCGCCGGCTCTTCACCGAGGGCCTCGGCACTCCCGCCGTCGTCGCGGTCGCGCAGGACGCGAGCGGCCAGGCACTCGAGCTCGCCCTGGCCTACGGGACGGCGCTCGGCGCCGGTCGCGCCGGCATGATCGAGACGACCTTCGCGGAGGAGACCGAGACGGACCTCTTCGGCGAGCAGGCGGTGCTCTGCGGCGGCACGGCCGAGCTGATCCGGGCCGGCTTCGAGACGCTCGTCGAGGCGGGCTACCAGCCCGAGGTCGCCTACTACGAATGCCTGCACGAGCTGAAGCTGATCGTCGACCTGATCTGGGAGGGAGGCCTCTCGCACATGCGCTGGTCGATCTCCGACACGGCTGAGTACGGCGACTTCACGCGCGGGAACCGCGTGATCGACGACCACGTTCGCGGCAAGATGCGCGAGGTGCTCGGCGAGATCCAGGACGGAACGTTCGCGCGCGAGTGGATCGCCGAGATGGACTCCGGCGAGCAGAACCTCGAAAAGCTGCGGGCCGCCGCGCGCGAGCGGCAGATCGAGCAGGTCGGTCTCGAGCTCCGGTCGCTGATGACGCGCGAGCAGCCGACCGGAGAGCCGAGTGTCGGTTGACGTCCCGGTCGCCCTGCTGGGATACGGGACGGTCGGCTGCGCAGTAGCGCGGCTCCTCGCCGACAGCGCAGACGACATCGAGCGCGCGACCGGGCACCGGCTCCGGCTCGTGCGCGCGCTCGTTCGGGACGCCGGGAAGGAGCGTGAGTTCCAGCCGGACGACGGTGTGCTGACGACGGACTTCGCCGCGATCCGCGACGACCCGTCGATCGGGGTCGTGGCCGAGGTGATGGGCGGCCTCGAGCCGACCGGCGACCATGTCCTGGAGTTGCTGTGCGCGGGGAAGCCGGTCGTGACCGCCAACAAGCAGCTGCTCGCGCGTCGCAGCACCGAGCTCTTCGCGGCAGCGGCCGAAGCGGGTGTGCAGCTCCGCTTCGAGGCGTCGGTCTGCGCCGCGATCCCGGTGATCAAGGTGCTGCGCGAGTCCCTCGTCGTCACGAACGTCCATCGCGTGCTCGGGATCGTCAACGGAACGACGAACTTCATCCTCACGCGCATGGAGGGCGGCGCGGGCTACGAGGAGGCGCTCGCCGAGGCGCAACGGCTCGGTTACGCGGAAGCGGATCCCACGGAAGACGTCTCCGGAGCCGACGCTGCGGCGAAGATGGCGATCCTCGCGAGCGTCGCGTTCGGCTCGCGGGTCGAGCTCGGCGACGTCTCCTACGAAGGCATCGAGCGGATCCGGCCGGAGCACGTGGAGGCCGCGCGGTCGCTCGACGCCGTCGTACGGCTCGTCGGCACGGCAACGCTTGTCGACGGGGCAGTCGACGTCCGCGTCGGTCCCGCGCTTGTCGGCCGTCACCACCCGCTCGCGTCGGTCGAGGGCCCGTTCAACGCGGTGATGCTGCATGGGGACGCGATCCGCGAGATCATGCTCGAAGGCCCTGGCGCCGGCGGACTCGAGACGGCGTCGGCGGTCGTGGCGGACATGGTGAGCGTGCTCGGGACAACAGGAACCGGCTTCCTTCAGGGCGACGCCTGCTGGCGCTCGCTGCCGACGCTGCCCCCTGGCGAGCTGCCGGCGCCGTTCTACGTCAGGATCGCTGTCGACGACCGGCCCGGCGTGCTCGCGCACATCGCGGAGCGGTTCGCCGAGGAGGGAGTCTCGATCGCGCAGCTGTCGCAGCAGGTGCAGAACGGCAGCGCAGCGCTCGACGTCGTCACGCACACAGCGCCGTCCGGGCGGGTTGCGGCTGCGCTCGACGCGATCGCGGCACTTCCCGAGGTGCACGCCCGCCCCGAGGCGCTTCGTGTCGTCACCGAGCGCGGCGTCTGAGATGAGCGTCAGCCTCGGCGTGGGGTCGACCCCGCTTCTTGCGGTGCCGCGCCTGTCCGAACGACTCGGAGTCGAGCTCTGGGTCAAGTGGGAGGGCTCGAACCCGACCGGATCGTTCAAGGACCGCGGCATGGCGGTCGCCGTCTCCCGCGCGCTCGAGCGTGGTGCACCCGGCGTCGTCTGCGCGTCGACCGGGAACACGGCTGCGTCGGCGGCCGCCTACGCAGCTCGCGCGGGACTGCGCGTCGTTGTCGTGACGGTCCACGGGAGCGTCGCGCGCGGGAAGGTGATGCAGGCTCGCGCGGTGGGCGTCGAGCTCCGCGAGATCGACGGCACGTTCAACGACGCGCACCTCGAGGCGAGGCGGCTCGCCGAGACGGAAGGGCTCGTCAACGTGAACTCGATCAATCCCGACCGCATCGAAGGCCAGTCCTCTGCGGCGCGTGAGGTTGTCGAGCAGCTGGGCGGCCTCCCGGACGTGCTCGCGCTGCCCTACGGCGGCGGCGGCAACACTGTCAGCTACGCGAAGGGATTCGGCGAGACGCTGCCGCGCTTCATCCTGGGCGAGGCGGCCCAGCGGCGCGAGACGTTCGCGACCGCGATCCGCATAGCCGAGCCCGTGCACCAGACCGAGGTCGACGACGTGCTCGAGCGCTCCGGGGGGCAGATCGTCGCGCTATCGGAGCAGCAGCTCGAGGGGGCCTGGCGCTCGCTCGCGCGCGAGGAGGGCATCTTCTGCGAGCCCGCCAGCGCCGCCGGCATCGCCGCGGTCGAAGCCGTCGGGCTGTGCGACGTGCGGGTCGTCTGCGTCGTCACGGGCCACGGCCTGAAGGACCCCGACGCGGTCGGATGACCGTCCGCGTTCGCGCTCCGGCCACGACCGCCAACCTCGGCCCCGGCTTCGACTGCGCGGGCGCCGCGCTCGAGCTCTGGAACGAGCTCGAGGTCTCCCCGAGCGACGGCCCCGTCGATCGCGGCCATCTGGGCGTGCGCGCATTCGAGCTCCTCACCCCGGCGGACGGCTGGAGCTTCGCCTTCACGGACAACATCCCGCAGGCCCGCGGGCTCGGCTCCAGCGCCTCCGTGATCGCGCTCGGGCTCGTCGCCGCTGCGATCGTGGGAAAGCTGGAGCCCACGGCCGACGAGCTGCTCGCGCTCGGGGTCGAGCTGGAAGGGCACGGCGACAATCTCGCCGCCGCGCTCGTCGGTGGCGTGTGCCTGACGTGGGGGACGCGGATCGCCCGGATCGCCGACACGACGCCCGCCACGCCGGTCGCGGTCATCCCGGCTGCACGCGGCCTGACCGCGGAGTCGCGAGCCGCGCTGCCAAAGACCGTGCCGCACGTCGACGCCGCCTTTTCCGCCGGGCGGGCGGCGCTGCTCGGCGCCGCGATCGCGAGCCGGTCGGCCGATCTCTTCGAGGCGGCGCTCGCAGACCGCCTGCACGAGCCGTATCGGGCAGAGTCCTCGCCGCTTCTTGGAGTGATTCGCGACACCCTTCCTGCAGCTGCGCTCGGCGCGACCCTCTCCGGCGCCGGACCGACGGTGATCGTCTGGGCGCGCCTCGGCCAGGAGTCCGCGTGTGTGCACGAGCTTCGATCCCGCTTCCCGAACGAGCACGTCCTCCCATTGACGATCTCCCAGACAGGAGCCG
Source organism: Actinomycetes bacterium (assembly GCA_031371615.1). Taxonomy (GTDB): domain Bacteria; phylum Actinomycetota; class Thermoleophilia; order Gaiellales; family Gaiellaceae; genus Gaiellasilicea. The sequence goes on from JANMJY010000063.1 coordinate 54,494, forward strand.
GCCCGACATGAGCGAGAACCCGTACGACCGTCCCTCCGATCCGGCCAAGCGCCACAGCGCGGCCCTGACCGACGGGGCCGACCGCGCGCCGGCGCGCGCGATGCTGAAGGGCACCGGCTTCACCGACGAGGACCTCGCACGGCCGCTGGTCGGCGTCGCGACGAGCTGGATCGAGACGATGCCGTGCAACCTCAACCAGCGCGCGCTCGCCC
>JANMJY010000070.1:0-2142 GCA_031371615.1 Actinomycetes bacterium
TGCTGGTCACGGACGACGGCAGCGAGCGGCTCACCCAGCTGGGAAAGGATCTGACCACCGTCCGGTAACCTGCGGCGTCGTGGCCGAGGTCGTCTCCACCAACGAGTTCAAGACCGGGATGCACATCGAGCTGGAAGGCTCCGTGTGGCGGATCGTCGACTTCCAGCACGTCAAGCCGGGCAAGGGTGGCGCCTTCGTGCGCACGAAGGTGAAGAGCATCAACTCGGGGTCAGTGGTCGACAAGACCTTTCGGGCGGGCGAGAAGTTCCCGCGCATCTTCACCGAGGTCAAGAACATGCAGTACCTGTACGACTCGGGCGACGAGGTCGTCTTCATGGACGAGCAGACCTACGAGCAGCTCTCGATGCAGCACGCGGCGCTCGAGGACGAGCTGCCGTACATGCAGCCCTCGACGCCGGTGCAGCTCCTGTTCGTCGGGGGCCAGCCGAGCGGCGTGCAGCTCCCGTCCTCGATCGAGCTGTCGGTGACCGACACCGAGCCGGGCGTCAAGGGCGACACCGTCTCGAACGTGACCAAGCCCGCGACGCTCGAAACGGGCGCTGTCGTCGCCGTGCCGCTCTTCGTCAACGTCGGCGACAGGATCAAGGTCGACCCGCGTGAAGGGCGCTACATCTCGCGGGCGTGATGGCCGCCGGCGTCGTCTACACGACGGACGCCACCGTGGTCGGCCACGCCGACCTCGCCGGGTTCTTCGTCGACTGGCCCTCGCCGCCCTCGCCCGAACGGCACGTCGAGCTCCTGCGAGGCAGCGATCATGTCGTGCTCGCGCGCGAGGGTGAGGACGGGCGCATCGTCGGCTTCGTCACGGCGATCAGCGACGGTGTCCTCAGCGCCTTCATCCCTTTGCTCGAGGTCCTCCCTGAGCGCCAGGGACTGGGTATCGGCAGCGAGCTCGTCAGGCGAGTCTTGGCGGAGCTGGAGGGCCTCTACATGGTCGATCTCATGTGCGATCCGGAGCTGCAGCCGTTCTACGAGCGCTTCGGGCTGACGCCGCTCTCAGGCATGGGCGTGCGCAGGTACGACGTTCTGCGAAAATGACGCCCCGAACGAGAGCTTGTGTTTCTGAAACACAAAGTCTCTGCCCACGGCGCCTAGACTCGACGCATGGGCGAGCCGATCCGGGACGACAGCTGGCCTTGCCCGATGTGCGGCGCGACTCTCTGGATTCTCCTCGACGGGATCTCGACGTTGCAGGCTCTCGAGGGCGAATTGCAGGCGATCGCGTTCCCCTGTGACGAGTGCGGCTTCATCCGCTGGACCGGGCGGACAAGGTGCAAGGCGCGTAGTCCGCTACCGCGCCACTCGGTAGGCTCCCGCTCGTGCCTCGCCTGGTCGATACGACTATCCGCCTGCTCTCGCAGGAGCCGCTCGCGGGGAAGGTTCCGACCGCCGAGCTGCTCTCGCTCGCCGAGGTTCTCGACAAGGCCGGGTTCGCGTGCCTCGAGGTCTCCGGGGGCGGCGTCTTCGATGCCGCGGTGCGGCGAGGGGTCGAGAGCCCCTGGGAGCGCATCCGCGCGCTCAAGAGCCGGACGACGACGCCGCTCGGGCTCGCGCTCCGCGGCCGCTTTCTCGTCGGCTCGCGGCCGGTGGGCGGCGACTTCGTCCGCCGCTTCGTCGCCTCGGCCGCGGAGAACGGCATCGATGTCTTCCGCCTGCACGATCCGCTCAACGACGTCTCCAACCTGCGCGAGGCAGGCGAGGCGATCGTCGGCGCAGGCAAGGAGTTCCACGCGGGGCTCGTCTACAGCCCGGGCGGAGAGGGCGCGGCAGACGCGCTCGTCGAGCAGGCCCGCGAGCTCCCTGGGCTGAACGCGACACGCGCGTTGATCCACGACCCGACTGGCGGACTGCAACCGCACCAGGCGGGCGAGCTCGTCGCCCGCGTCGCCGAGGCCTCCGGGCTGCCGGTCGGCTTCTACTGCCAGGGCGCAAGCGGCAGCGGTATGGCCGATTCGATCGAAGCCGCGCGCGCCGGAGCCGACCTGATCGCGTGCGCCGTCTATCCGCTCGCGCTCTCGCTCCACCGCGTCGCCGGCGAGTCGCTGGCGTCCGCGCTCGACGGGATGGGGCTGCACACCGGCATCGACGTCGACCGGCTCTGGGAAGCGTCCGACCTCGTCG
>JANMJY010000092.1:0-6187 GCA_031371615.1 Actinomycetes bacterium
ACCGGCCGGCCGCCGAGCGCGAGCTCGGCAGTCGTCTTGGTACGCCCAAAACGCGTGTGGACGCAGAGGTCGAGCCCGACGCCCGCCAACTGCACCTGCAGTGCCGCGGCCTCTTCCCTGCCCTGGTCGGTCAGGGTGACCGGCACATCGGGATCGCCGTTCACGTGATGCGTGAGGTTGAGCTCCGACTGGCCGTGCCGGGTCAGGACGAAGAGCCGCATGTGACTACCCTACGCCGCTTGAACGTGCTTTTCCTGTGTATCGGGAACGCCGGGCGCTCGCAGATGGCGCACGCCTTCCTGGAGCGGCCTGGGGGGCACCAGGTCCGGTCGGCCGGCAGCCGCGCGGAGCCACGCCTTCATCCCGAGGTGGTCGAGGCGATGAGCGAGATCGGCTACGACCTCTCGGGCCGCACGCCGCGCCAGCTCGAGCCTGCTGCGGACGCCGCGTGGGCGGACGTGGTCGTGACGATGGGCTGCGGCGACGTGTGCCCGGTGCTGCCGGGCAAGAGCTACGTCGACTGGGGGCTGGAGGATCCCGCGGGCCAGACGCCCGCGCGCGTGCGCGAGATCCGCGACGAGATCGCGCAGCGCGTCGCCGAGCTCGCCCGAGAGCTCGACCGTTGATTTGCGCGAAGATCCCTGAAGGGGGGCCACTTCGCGACCCGTCGCGCACGGCCTCTGCTTGAATGGACTGGTGGAGACGCAGGTCGAGGAGCTCGACGGAGATACCGTCCGCCTGACGGTGGACGTGCCGGCGCACGACGTCCATCACGCCGTCGAGCACGCTACCTCGGATCTCGCCTCGTCCGTCAAGATTCCCGGCTTCCGGGCCGGCAAGGTTCCGACGCCGGTGCTCGTCAAGCGGATCGGCAAGGAGCGCATCTATGCCGAGGCGGTGGACAGCCACATCTCCGGGTGGTTCTGGAACGCAGCTTCCCGCGCGCGCATCCGCCCGGTCGCGCAGCCGCAGTTCGACTACGAGCTGCCGACCGAGGACGACTCCGGCTGGCAGTTCAAGGCGACCGTGCCGGTGCAGCCCAAGGTCGAGGTGGTCGACTGGAAGGAGCTCGAAGTCGGCAAGCCGGACGCAGAGGTGCCCGAAGAGCTGATCGCCCAGGAGCTCGAGGCGCTTCGCGAATCGGTCGCCGAGCTCGTCCCGGCCGAAGACCGGCCGGCGCAGGAGGGTGACACGCTCGTCGTCGACATCGTCTCCCCCGACGGCGAGGTGCAGCGCGACACGGTCGTCGAGCTCGGCGCCGGCAGGCTCGTCGAGGAAGTCGAGGCGGCGCTGATCGGCGCTTCGCCAGGCGAGACGAAGAGCGTCTCCTACGAGCTGGCGGACGAGTCTTCGGCGGCCGTCGAGATCCACGTCAAGGAGATCAAGGCGAAGGTGCTGCCCGAGCTCGACGACGAGCTCGCGCGCTCGGCCAGCGAGTTCGACACGCTCGCCGAGCTGCGCGCCGACATCGAAGGCCGGCTGCGCGAGCAGCTCGACGCCGAGATCGAGAACGCCTTCCGGGCGACCGCGGTCGACGCACTCGTGACCGCGTCGAAGGTCGCGCCGGCGGGACCGCTCGTCGAGTCGCGCACCCGCGAGCTGCTGTCGGGCTTCATCCGCTCGCTCGAGCGCCGCGGGATCGCGCCGGAGACCTACCTGCAGCTGACCGGCCGGACGGCGGAGGAGCTGACGTCGTCGATGCAGCTCGAGGCAGCGCTCTCGGTCGCCCGCGAGCTCGCGCTCGAGGCCGTCGCCGACAAGCTCGGAATCGAGGTCTCCGACGACGAGGTGAAGGAGCTCGTGCGCGAGCAGGCGCAGTCCGCGGGCGAGGATGCCGACAAAGTGATCGATGATCTCTGGCAGCACGGCCGGCACGAAGACCTGCGCGAGGACCTCCGCCTGCGCGCGGCACTCGATCGCGTTGCGGCCGAGGTGAAGCCGATCCCGATCGAGCAGGCGGAAGCGCGCGAAGCGATCTGGACGCCCGACAAGGAAAAGCCCGAGCAAGAGACGAAGTTGTGGACCCCCGGTAGTAAGGAGCCTGCATGAGCCCGTTGATTCCGATGGTGATCGAGCAAACCTCGCGTGGCGAGCGCTCGTTCGACATCTACTCCCGCTTGCTGAACGAGCGGATCGTCTTTCTCGGCACGCCGGTCGACGACCAGATCGCGAACCTGATCGTCGCCCAGTTGCTGCACCTCGAGTCGGAGGATCCCGACAAGGACATCTCGCTCTACATCAACTCCCCGGGCGGCTCGGTGTACGCCGGCCTCGCGATCTACGACACGATGCAGTTCGTCAAGCCGGACATCCAGACGACGTGTATCGGGATCGCGATGAGCATGGGCGCCCTGCTCCTCGGCGGCGGTGCGGCAGGGAAGCGATTCGCACTGCCGAATGCCAAGATTCTGATCCACCAGGTGTCGGGCGGCTTCCAAGGACAGGCGACCGACATCGAGATTGCGGCACGCGAGACGATCGCGCTGAAGCGACGGCTCGAAGAGATCATCGCGCACCACAGCGGGCAGGACATCGAGAAAGTCTCGAAGGACATGGAGCGCGACTACTTCCTCACGGCGCAAGAAGCAGACGAGTACGGAATCATTGATCGTGTGATCGAACACCGCTAGGCAGTAGCGGTTTTCCCGAATCCGAGGTACAAGAAGATATGGCCCGCGCATCCGAAGGTAACGAACAGCTCCTCTGCAGCTTCTGCGGCAAGAGCCAACGCCAGGTCAAGAAGCTGATTGCGGGCCCCGGGGTCTACATCTGCGACGAGTGCATCGATCTCTGCAACGAGATCATCGACGAGGAGCTGACCACCCCGACTCAGCTCGACCTCGACAACCTGCCGCGCCCGCTCGACATCTACTCCGTGCTGAACGACTACGTCGTCTCGCAGGAAGAAGCGAAGCGGACGCTCGCGGTGGCGGTCTACAACCACTACAAGCGCGTCCGGATGGGCCAGGAGGACGGCGAGGTCGAGCTGCAGAAGTCGAACATCCTCCTGCTCGGCCCGACGGGCTGCGGGAAGACGCTGCTGGCGCAGACGCTGGCGCGGATCCTGAACGTGCCCTTCGCGATCGCCGACGCGACCGCGCTCACCGAGGCCGGCTACGTCGGCGAGGACGTCGAGAACATCCACCCCAAGCTGATCCAGGCCGCGGACTTCGACATCAAGAAGGCCGAGACCGGGATCATCTACATCGACGAGGTCGACAAGATCGCGCGCAAGGCGGACAACCCGTCGATCACGCGCGACGTCTCCGGCGAGGGCGTGCAGCAGGCCCTGCTGAAGATCCTCGAGGGAACGGTGGCCTCGGTGCCGCCGCAGGGTGGGCGCAAGCACCCGCACCAGGAGTTCCTCTCGATCGACACGACGAACATCCTCTTCATCTGCGGCGGCGCGTTCGCCGGCCTCGACAAGATCATCGGCCGCCGGGTCGGCAAGAACTCGGTTGGCTTCGGCGCGGACGTCCGCTCGAAGAACTCCGAGGAGAGCGCCGAGCTGCTCTCCGACGTGATGCCCGAGGACCTGCTCAGCTTCGGTCTGATCCCCGAGTTCATCGGCCGTCTGCCGGTGATCTCCGCCGTGCACCAGCTGCGGCGGGAGGATCTCGTCCAGATCCTGACCGAGCCCAAGAACGCACTCACGCGCCAGTACCAGCGCTTCTTCGGCTACGACTCGATCGAGCTCGAGTTCCGTGAGGACGCGCTCTGGGAGATCGCCGACAAGGCGCTCGTCCGTGAGACCGGCGCCCGCGGCCTCCGCTCGATCATCGAGAACGCGCTGCTCGACGTGATGTTCGAGCTGCCGTCGCGCAAGGACGTCTCCAAGTGCGTAATCACGAAGGAGACGATCTCGAAGGGCCTGAAGCCGACGCTCGTCACGAGCGCCGACGGCATCCTCGACGAGACCGACGCGCTCGCCGAAGAGTCGGCCTAGAGCCCGAAGCCGTACAGCAGCGGGCTCGCGTAGCTCACCAGCGAGAGCGCGACCCAGCCCATGACGCTGAAGTTTCGCGGGCGCAACTCGATCCGCGCATCTCCGGACACAGCGCCTGCGTACCCGCGCGCCCGGGCCGGAACCTCCATGCCGGGTGTCTATCGTTCGGGTAATGAGGGGGCTGAACGGGTGAGCGAGGTCATCGACCACGTCGGCATCCGGGCCGCCGACTTGCCGGCGAGCCGGCGGATGTACGAAGCGGCGCTGGCGGAGATCGGCTTCGTGGTGTTGTCCGAGGGCGAGTTCGAGGGCGACAGCTATGTCCTGTTCGGGCGCGGCGACCGCGACGACTTCTGCTTGCACACGGTCGGGAGCAAGCCCGGCCGCGACCGGGTGAATACCGGCGCGCACATCGCCTTCCGCGCGGGCGACGCCGACTCGGTCGCGCGCTGGCACGCCGCCGCGGGGTAGCGGATCGGATCGTCGGGCCGTGCTCACCCGGGCCGGCGTCCGGGCGCCACGTCGTGTGCGACGATCCGCGGCGTGTCGATCGACGCGCTCACCGCCTACGCCCACGTTGCAGACGTGGGCCGTTCGATGGAGTTCTACCGCCTGCTCGGACTCGAGGCCCGGAGCAGCTACGAGTCCGAAGGGAAGCTCGTGTGGGCGCTCCTAGCCCGGCCCGGCGACGCTCCCGACAAGGCTGGAGCGCGCCTGATGCTGGCGCTGGCGAGCGGGCCGGTCGACGCGGGCAACCAGGCCGTGCTCTTCTACTGCTGGACCCCTGACGTCGAGGGCCTGCACGCCGAGCTCGCGGCCGCAGGCGTGGAAGTCGGAGGCATCACGCGGCCGTTCTACATGCCGGCAGGCGAGTTCCGTACCGAGGACCCGGACGGATACGTCCTGCTGGTCGGTCAGCTCGCCGACGCAAGCTGAGCATCCCTCCGTCGGTCCGCTCGGCTGGAGGTCAGGCGGTCTGCCGGAGCCCTGCGTCCGGGCCCGGTAGCGCGCGCATGTCGCGCGCCCCCACGGCCTCGCCGCACTCGGGGCAGGCGAGGTGCGGCTCCACGGTCGCGCCGCAGCCCTTGTGCTGGAGCAGGATCGGCGCGTCGCCACCGCCGTGGCGCGTGCCCCACTGCATCAGGCCGACCAGCACCTGGTAGAGATCGAGCCCCTTCTCGGTCAGGACGTACTCGTGCCGGACGGGGCGTTCCTGGTAGGGACGCCGGGTCAGGATCCCGTGGGCGACGAGCTTGTTGAGGCGATCGCTGAGGATGTTGCGGGCGACGCCCGTGTTCCGCTGGATCCGGTCGAACCGCCGCTCGCCGACGAAGGCCTCGCGGAGGACGAGGACGGTGTGCCGGTCGCCGATCAACTCGAGCGCGCGGGCGACCGAGCAGTTGTCTCGATCCCAGTCGGCGAGGCTCATGACCACAGCGTACAGCGATGAGTTGCATTTTGCAACGCACTCCGCTAGAGTCAGTAGCGAAGTGCTACCGACTGGAGGAGCGATGACCCGTTCGCGCACGATCACCTGGAACGACCCCGTCGAGAGCGCCGCGTACGGTCACGGCCTCACCGGGCTCGAGTTCCTGCACCGCCAGACTTCCGGCCTCATCCCCGCCGCGCCCGTCTTCGACCTGATCGGCCTGCGCGGCACCTACGTGATGCCCGGCCGCGTCACCTTCGAGTACGAGCCGCGTGAGGAGCACTACAGCTCGCTCGGCGCAGTCCACGGCGGCATCGTCACCGCGGTGCTGGACACGGCCATGTGCGCCGCCATGCAGTCCGTCCTCGATGCCGACGTCGGGCTTGCGACGACCGACCTCCGCACGACGTTCGTCAAGCCCGTGACCCTGACGACGGACGTCTTTCGCGTCGAAGGCACCGTCGTCCACGCGGGCTCGCGGCTCGTGACTGCCGAGGCCAGGCTCGTCGACCGAGCCGGCGTCCTTTACGCGACCGCATCCTCGTCGGCGCTCGTGCTTGCGCACGTGCGCAAGCCGTCGCTCGCCGCGTTGAGTCGGGCGAATGGATCCACTTGCGATCGCGGCTCGCGGGCTCGAGCTCGCGGGCATGGAGTACATCAACGCGATCTTCGGCGGCCAGCTGCCGCCGCCGCCGATCGCCGAGCTGATGGGCTTCCGCGGCGTCGAGGCCGAGCCCGGCCGGGCGGTGTTCGAGATGGAGCCCGGCCCGGAGCACTACAACCCGATCGGCTCCGTGCACGGCGGCGTCGCG
>JANMJY010000094.1:0-1713 GCA_031371615.1 Actinomycetes bacterium
CTCATCGACATGCTGTTGCTGCTCGCGTTCGTCGCCGGCTCGCGCCTCCTCGCGCGCACCCTGATCGAGCGGCCTCCTCCAGGCGGCCTGATGGCGCGCGGCAAGGAGGTCCTGATCGTCGGCGCGGGCGACGCCGCTCAGCTGATCCTGCGCGAGCTGCAGCGCTCGCCGAAGCTCGGGTACACGCCCATCGGCCTGCTCGACGACGACCCACGCAAGAAGAACCTGCGCGTGCACGGCGTGCGCGTCCTCGGGACGACGGCGGAGCTGCCCCAGATCCTGCGGGAGACGGAGCCTGACGAGCTGATCATTGCGATCCCGTCGGCCTCGGGCGAGACGCGCCAGAGGATCGTCGACATCTCGCACGCGAAGGGCATCCTCGTGAAGACGCTGCCCGGCCTGGACGAGCTGATCTCGGGCGACGTGAACCTCGCCGGGCAGATCCGTCCGGTTCAGGTGGAGGACGTGCTGGGCCGCGAGCCCATCGAGGTCGACCTCGGCGAGGTGGCGCAGTACATCGCCGGGCAGACCGTGCTCGTCACCGGAGCCGGCGGCTCGATCGGTGCCGAGCTCTGCCGCCAGGTCGCACGCGTCGGTGCGGGACGGATCATCCTCGTGGACAACTCGGAGCCGGCGCTCTTCGAGATCGAGCGCGAGCTCGTGGACGTGCGCAACTTCCCCGCGGCTCTCCCGGTGCTCGCGGACGTCGGCAACGCGTCGAAGGTTCGCCAGGTCTTCGAGAAGTACCGTCCGGCGGTGGTGTTCCACGCCGCCGCGTACAAGCACGTGCCGCTGCTCGAGGCGAATCCCCTCGAGGCCGCACGGAACAACGTGCTCGCGACGAAGTCGCTCGCGGACATCGCGGTCGAGTTCGAGACGAGCCGCTTCGTGCTCGTGTCGACGGACAAGGCGGCCAACCCGCGGAACCTGCTCGGCCAGTCGAAGGCGCTGTGCGAATGGATCATCCAGGCGTACGGGACGCGCGACGACATCACGACGCGCTTCGTCGCCGTCCGCTTCGGCAACGTCCTCGCGTCTTCCGGCAGCGTGATCCCGATCTTCCGCCGCCAGATCGAGCGCGGCGGGCCCGTGACCGTGACGCACCCGGAGATGACGCGGTACTTCATGACGATCCCGGAAGCCGTCTCGCTGATCGTCCAGGCCGGCGCGATCGGCGGCCGCGGCCGCATCTTCGTGCTCGACATGGGCGAGCCCGTCTCGATCCTCGACCTTGCGAACAACATGATCCGCCTGTCGGGGAAGGAGCCCGGCAAGGACATCGAGATCCGCTTCGTCGGCACGCGCGCCGGCGAGAAGATCCACGAAGAGCTGTGGAACGACGGCGAGACGACGGAGCCGACGACCCATCCGAAGATCCTCTCCGCGCAGGCCGACCCGGTGGACCCGGCTTGGCTGGAAGCCGAGCTCGGCGAGCTCGCGCGGCTCGTCGAGGCCGGCGAGACCCTGGAGCTGGTGAGCAAGCTGACGGTCATGACGCGCGCTCCCCAGCGCCTCGGATCGCCCGCGGCGCCCCGCGTGACGTCCCCGTAACGATTCCGTCCGATCTCGGCCCGTAGGCTGGTGGGCCCGTGGACGTCTTCGAGAACCTGAATCCCGAGCAGCGGCGCGCCGTCGAGGCGGTCCGCGGCCCGGTGTGCATCCTCGCCGGAGCGGGCTCGGGGAAGACGACCACGATCACGCGGCGCATCGCGA
>JANMJY010000121.1:0-12340 GCA_031371615.1 Actinomycetes bacterium
CCACGGGGGGGGGTCGCGCGGCAGCTGGCCACGCGCGCTGGGGCGCGCTCGGGGGGCGGCGGGTTACCGGCCCGCGCCCCCACCACGGTTGCCGAGCCCGGACGCGCGTCGGCGAGACGCGACTCGGCGTAGGCGATTCCCTCGCCGGTCAGGCGGTGGCTGCGCCGGCGGCGGCCGCTCGCCGTTTCCTCCCAGCGCGACTCGAGCAGCCCGCGGCCGCTCAGCCTCATCAGGATCGGATACAGCGTCCCGGAGCGGATACCGGTCTCGCGCGAAAGGTCGTAGCCATAGCGCCACGAGCCGCCGACGAAGGCGCGGAAGACCGCCAGCGTCTGCGGGGAGGTATCGGGACGGCGAGCCACTTCCGCCAAACTCTACATATATAGACTTTGGCTGTCTAGGTGTCGATCAGGAGCGCGTCGCCCTGACCGCCGCCGGAGCAGATCGCCGCCAGGCCGAGCCCGCCGCCGTTCCGGCGTAGCTCGTGCACCATCGTCGCGACGATCCGGCCGCCCGAGGCGCCGATCGGATGCCCGAGCGCGACCGCGCCGCCGTTCACGTTCACGATCGCCTCGTCGGCGCCGAGCAGGCGGGTCGAGTTGACAGCCACGGAGGCGAACGCTTCGTTGATCTCGACTCGCTTGACGTCGTCGATCGTCTTCCCCGCCTTGGCGAAGGCCTTCGCTGCCGCCTTCGCGGGGGTGCGGACGAGGTACGCGAACTCGTCCGCGACATAGCCCTGGGCCACGATCGTTCCCAGGATCTCGAGGCCACGCCGCTGCGCGAACTCCTCCGAGGTGACGACGACACACGAGGCGCCGTCGTTGACTCCCGGCGCGTTCCCGGCCGTCGTCGTGCCTTCTGAATCCAAGACCGGCTTCAGCTTGGCGAGCGCCTCGAGGGTCGTGTCGCGCCGGATCGCCTCGTCGGCGGTCACCTCCCCGACGGCCACGATCTCGTCGGCGTAGCGGCCCTCGTCCTGCGCTGCAGCCGCGCGCTGCTGAGACCGGACCGCCCAGGCGTCCTGCTCCTCGCGACTGATCCCGAGCTCGCGGGAGACCAGCGAGTTGTGCTGGACCATCTGCATCGAGTCGTAGGCGTCGGTCAGCCCGTCGAAGACCATCGAATCGATCAGCTCGCCGTGACCCATTCTGTAGCCGAACCGAGCCTTGCGCAGCAGATACGGAGCGTTCGACATCGACTCCATGCCGCCGGTGACGATCACATCGTGCTCGCCGGCGCGGATCATGGCGTCGGCGATCTGGATCGCGCGGATCGACGAGGCGCACACCTTGTTGACGGTGTCGGCCGGCGTTTCCTTCGACAGCCCGGCGCCGATCGCCGCCTGCCGCGCCGGCGCTTGGCCGGCGCCCGCCTGCAGCACCTGGCCCATGATCACGTACTCGACCTCGTCGTCCTCCACCCCGGCGCGGTCGAGCCCGGCCCGGATCGCGAGCGCGCCGAGCGCCGTCGCCTGGTAGCCGGCGAGACCACCGCCGAGCTTGCCGAACGGCGTGCGCACAGCGGAAACGATGACGGAACGGGTCACGAGCTGAGCCTAGCGGGAGTGGCTCGCGCCGGGCTCCAGCCTCCGGGCGAACACGACGAGCAGGCGGATGCAAGCCTCGAGGTCGTCGAGCTGCGCGATCTCGTTCGGCGAGTGCATGTTGCGCAACGGGATCGAGACGAGCCCCGTCGGGATCCCCTCCCGCGACGAGAACGTGGCATCGGCGTCCGTGTGGGTCTTCGCTCCCACCTCCACGCTGTGGTCGATCCCTTCCTCGCGGGCGGCGTCCAGCAGCAACTCGAGCACGCGGGGGCTCACCGCGGGACCACGGAAGATGGCAGGCCCGCCGCCGAGAACGTGGTGGCCGCCAGTGCTCGGGCTGTCGGTCCCGACATCGGTTGCATACGTGACGTCGAGCGCAACCGCCACGTCCGGTCGCAGCCGGTGCATCGCCACCCTTGCGCCCTCCGCGCCGAGCTCCTCCTGCGCCGCCGCGACCACGGCGACGTTCGCCCCGTCGAGGCGCCGGAGCGTCTCCAGGGCGACGTACACGCCGGCCCGGTTGTCGAGCCCGCGCGACGCGACCCTGCCCCCTGCGAGCTCGATCGGCGAACCGAGGAGAGCAATCGGATCGCCGGGCTCGACGAGCGAACGCGCCTCCTGGCCGTCGCGCGCGCCGATGTCGACGTACAACTGCTCCCACTCGACCTTCTCGTTGTCCTTCGTCCGTCGGGCGATCACACCTGGGAGAGTCCCGTTGCGGGTCCGGATCTCGACGCGTTGGCCATACGCGACGCTGGCCCGGAAGCTTCCGAGCAGGTGGACGGCGATCAATGCGTCGTCCGGGATGTGCGCCACGGCCAGGCCGACCATGTCCAAATGCGCCACCAGCGCGAGCAGCGGCCCCTCCCCCTGCCGGCGCGCGACCAGGTTCCCCACCGAGTCGGTCTCGATCTCGGCGATGTCGCCGACCGCCTCGCGCACGACATCGAAGGCCAGGTGCTCGTGCCCGGCCGGCCCGTGGGCCTGGAGAAGTGCCTCGAGGAGTGCGGGGATCGCCACGGCCGCCGCAGTCTAGGCATCACGCCTTCGTGGCTTGACGTTCGGCAGCGCTGCGCCTAGCCTCTGACGACATGCGCTCCACCTCCCCCACCGCCTGGCACTGGCGCCTCGAGCGTGGCGGGAGCCTGCGCTCGGCCTAGCCGAACGCCAACAGCCCGCTTAGCCACGACCCTACGGGGTCGTTTTTCGTTCGATGACAGCAAACGCCCACATCCCCACCGACCTCCTCACCCCGCTCGGGGCCTATCTCCGGCTGCGCGACGGCGCCGCTGCGAGCTTCCTGCTGGAGTCGGTCGAGCAGGGACGCCTCGGCCGCCACTCCTTCATCGGCTCCGGCACCAGGCTCGTCGGCTTCGAGGAGGCGGAGGCCCTCGGTGAGCCGGTCGTCGGCTACCTCGCCTACGACCACATCGCGATGCTGGAGCCGACGGTGCCGCTGCCCACGGTCGGCCCCAACCTGCCGGAGAGCCGGTTCGTCGTCGCTGAAACGCTCATCCGCTTCGATCACGGCAGCGGCACCGCCGAGGTCCTGGCGGGCGATGAGGCCGCGATCGCAGCGCGGCTCGAGGGCGACCTTGTGTTTCAGAAACACAAGCGCTCGCCGGCCGGGGACGTCCGGCGTTTCCCGGACCAGGCCGCCTACGAGAAGGGCGTGGAGCGGATCCGGGAGTACATCCGGGCCGGGGACGCCTTCCAGGTCGTGCTCTCGCAGCGCGCGGAGCGGCCGACCTCCGCTTCGGCGCTCGAGCTCTACCGCGCGCTGCGTCGGGTCAACCCGTCCCCGTACCTCTTCCTGCTCGAGCTCGGGGAGCTCGCACTGATCGGCTCCTCGCCTGAGACCCTCGTGAAGTGCGAGGACGGCCGCGCGAGCCTTAACCCGATCGCCGGCACGACCCACCCCGGCGAGGGTGACGCCGAGCGGCTGCTCGACTCGGCGAAAGACCGCGCCGAGCACGTGATGCTCGTCGATCTCGGCCGCAACGACCTCTCCCGGGCCTGCACGCCGGGGAGCGTCCGCGTCGCCCGCTTCCTCGAGCCCGAGCGCTTCTCGCACGTCACCCACCTCGTGTCGGAGGTGACCGGCGAGCTACAGGCAGGCGTGACGCCGTTCGACCTGCTCCGCGACTGCTTCCCGGCGGGCACCGTCTCGGGCGCGCCGAAGGTTCGTGCGATGCAGATCGTCTCCGAGCTCGAGGGCTACCGCCGCGGGCCTTACGCCGGCGCCGTCGGCTACGTCCTGCCCGGAGGGACGATGGATACGTGCATCGCAATCCGCACGATCGTCCTCCACGACGGCGTCGCGCTGCTCCAGGCAGGTGCGGGAATCGTGGCAGACTCGGATCCAGCCGCCGAGCACCGCGAGTGCCTGAACAAGCTCGCGGCGCTCGAGGCCGCGATCGACCTCGCCGAGAAGGACGCCTGATGCTCTTGATGATCGACAACTACGACTCGTTCACCTACAACCTCGTGCACCTGTTCGAGGAGCTGGGTGCCGAGGTGCGGGTCTTCCGGAACGACGCGATCACGGTCGAGGAGGCCGAGGCGCTCGCGCCGGATCAGCTCGTGATCTCACCCGGCCCCGGCCGGCCGGCCGACGCCGGCGTCTCCGTCGAGCTGATCCGCCGGCTCGGGCCGCACGTCCCGACGCTCGGCGTCTGTCTCGGGCACCAGGCGATCGTGGAGGCCTTCGGGGGCGAGATCGGCCAGGCGCGCGCCCTGCTGCACGGCAAGTCCTCGCCGGTCGAGCACGACGGCAAGGGCGTCTTTCGCGGCCTCCCGGACCCGCTCGACGCGGGCCGCTACCACTCTCTCGCCGCCCTGCAGATTCCTGACGAGCTCGAGGTGACGGCCCGCACGCCGGACGGCGAGGTGATGGGAGTTCGCCACCGGACGCTGCCGATCGAGGGCGTCCAGTTCCATCCCGAGAGCGTCCTGACGCCGCTCGGCCCCAACCTCGGCAGGAACTTCCTGTCGTGATCCAGCAGGCTCTCGCGGAGCTGCTCGACGGCCGTTCGCTGGCACGGTCGCAGGCGCACGAGGTGATGGACGAGATCATGCGCGGCGAGGCGACCCAGGCCCAGATCGGCGGCTTCCTCGTGGCGCTCCGGCTGAAGGGCGAGACCGCAGACGAGATCGCGGGCTGCGCGGAGGCGATGCGCGGCCACGTGCTCGCGGTCCGGCCGCAGCGGAACGACCTCGTGGACACGGCTGGCACCGGCGGCGACGGCGCCAGCACGATCAACATCTCGACGGCGGCAGCGATCGTGGCGGCCGCCGCGGGTGCCGGCGTCGCGAAGCACGGGAACCGGGCCGTCTCGTCGGCCTCCGGCTCCGCGGACGTGCTCGAGGCGCTGGGCTTCTCGCTCGAGCAGCCGGTCGCTCGGATCGAGCAATCGATCGACGAGCTCGGCTTCGGCTTCATGTTCGCCCCCTCGCACCATCCGGCGATGCGGCATGCAGCGCCCGTGCGACGGGAGCTCGCCGCGCGTACCGTGTTCAACGTGCTCGGCCCGCTCACGAACCCCGCCGGCGCCCGCGCGCAGGTGATCGGCGTCTACATGCCGTCGCTCGTGCGCACGATCGCGGAGGTGCTCGCGCAGCTCGGCGCGAAGCGCGCGTATGTCGTGCACGGCGCGCACGGCATCGACGAGCTCTCCCCCGCCGGCCCGAACCACGTCTGCGAGGTCGTCGACGGCGAGGTGCGCGAGCGCGTGATCGACCCACTCGAGCTCGGGATCCAGCGTTGCGACCCGGCCGAGCTGCGCGGCGGTTCCCCGGCCGAGAACGCGCAGGCGATCCGCGACGTGCTGGCCGGAGGAGACGGGGGCAGGCGCGACGCGATCCTCCTGAACGCCGCCGGGGCGATCGCCGCAGCCGGTCACGCGGAGGACCTGCGGGAAGGGCTGGAGCTCGCCCGCGAGGCGATCGACGGCGGGGCCGCGGCTGCGCGGCTCGAGGAGCTCGCGAGGTTCTCCAATGCGGTTTAAGGACGCGTTGGCTGCGCCGGGTCTCGGCGCAATCGCCGAGTTCAAGCGACGCTCGCCCTCACTGGGTGACATCCGCCCGGACGCCGAGCCCGGCGTCCTTACCGCCGACTACGAGCGCGCCGGCGCTGCCGCCGTCTCGGTGCTCGTCGACGAGCGCTTCGGCGGCGACTGGGACGACCTGCGCGCCGCGCGCGCGAGCGTCGAGCTGCCGCTGCTCGCGAAGGGCTTCTTCTCGACGGAGGCGCACCTGCGCATCGCCCGGGAGGCAGGTGCCGACGCGGTGTTGCTTCTTCTCCGCGACCTCGACGACGGGGAGACCGCGACCCTGATGGCGATCGCCGGCGAGCTCGGACTGGACACGCTCGTCGAGGCGCACGACAGCGGCGAGCTCGAGCGCGCGATCGCGCTCGGTGCCCCGATCATCGGCGTCAACGCCCGCGACCTCGCCACGTTCGCGATCGACCGCCGCGCTCAGCTCGACCTCGTCGCCCGCATCCCGGCAGACCGCGTCGCGATCGCCGAGAGCGGCGTCCAGACACGCGCGCAGGGCGCCGCAGCGGAGCTCGCGGGCGCCGACGCGATCCTCGTCGGCTCGGCCCTGATGCAGGCTCCCGACCCGGGCGAGAAGCTGCGCGAGCTGCTCGCGCGTCCGCTCGTCAAGGTCTGCGGCCTGACGCGTGAGGAGGACGTCGCGGTCGCCGCCGCTGCGGGCGCCGACCTGGCGGGGTTCATCCTCGCCCCGGAGAGCCCGCGGGCGGCCTACGAAGTGCTGCCGGTCCCGGACGAGCTGCTGGCCGTCGCCGTCTGGGTCGGCAAAGCAGGCGCGAGCGGCGCGTCGCTCGACCAGGTGCACGAGCGGGAAGAGGGCGCCGTCCGCGGTCGCGATGCCGTCCTCCTGCGAGACGGCGAACCGGTCGCGAGGCTCCTCGACCTGCCCTGGAACGCCGACGACCCCGGGCACTGGGATCGCGCAGCCTCGACCTCTGGGCGGGTCGTTCTCGCCGGGAAGCTGGCCGCGGACAACGTCGGAGAGGCGATCGAGAGGGTTCACCCGTGGGCGGTCGACGCCAGCTCGCGACTCGAAGCGTCGCCGGGGATCAAGGATCCCGACAAGGTGCGCGCATACGTCGAGGCGGCCCGTGCCTGAGACCTACGGAGCCTATGGCGGTCGCTACGTCCCCGAGACGCTGATCCCCGCGCTCGACGAGCTGACCGCCGCCTGGGAGGACGCGCTCGCCGACGAGAGCTACGCACGGGAACTCGATTACCTGGCGCGCACGTACGCCGGCCGTCCCACCCCGCTCACCCTCGCCGAGCGCTTCGCGCCGGACAAGCGCCTGTATCTCAAGCGCGAGGATCTCCTCCACACCGGCGCCCACAAGCTGAACAACGCGCTCGGCCAGGCCGTGCTCGCCCGCCGGCTCGGCAAGCAGCGGATCGTCGCCGAGACGGGCGCGGGGCAGCACGGCGTCGCCACGGCGACTGTGTGCGCGCGGTTCGGGCTCGAGTGCGTCGTCTACATGGGCTCCGAGGACATGCGGCGCCAGAAGCCGAACGTCGAGCGAATGGGGCTGCTCGGCGCCGAGGTGCGGCCGGTCGAGTTCGGGACGAAGACCCTGAAGGAGGCGACGAGCGAGGCGATCCGCGACTGGATCACGAACGTCGAGACGACCCACTACCTGATCGGCTCGTGCGTCGGCCCGGCGCCCTACCCCGCGATCGTGCGGGAGCTGCAGGCCGTGATCGGCCGCGAGTCGCGCGAGCAGGTGCTCGAGGCCGAGGGCCGGCTGCCCGACGCCGTGATCGCCTGCGTCGGCGGCGGCTCGAACGCGATCGGGATGTTCGCAGGGTTCATCGACGACGCCGAGGTCGAGATCGTCGGCGTCGAGGCCGCCGGAGCCGCGAGCCTCGGCACCGGCCGGACGGGCGTGCTGCACGGCTCGCGCTCGTCGGTGCTCGCGGACGAGGACGGCCAGATCTCCGACGCCCACTCGATCTCCGCCGGGCTCGACTATCCCGGCGTCGGGCCCGAGCATGCGTTCCTGCGCGACACCGGTCGCGCCCGGTACGTCGGCACGACCGACGAGGAGGCGCTCGACGCCTTCCGCCGCCTCACCCGTACCGAAGGGATCATCCCGGCGCTCGAGCCGTCGCACGCCCTGGCCCGGGTCGAAGACCTCGACGCCGAGTTGATCGTCCTGTGCCTCTCCGGGCGGGGCGACAAGGATCTCGCAGAGGTCCTCGCGCGGTGAAGCAGGACTACGAGCGCGAGCACGCCGCCGCGTTCTTCGACGAGTACGGAGAGCGCGAATGGACGCGGTTCGAGGAGGGGCGCACGCCGCCGCAGAGCGTCGCGGTGCACGTCAGGGAGCTCCGCCGATTCATCAAAGAGGGAGACCGCGTGCTCGATATCGGCGCCGGCCCGGGCCGCTTCACGATCGAGCTCGCACGGCTCGGCGCCGAGGTCGTCGTCGCCGACATCTCGCCACGGCAGCTGGAGCTGAACCGGGAGCGCGTCGAGGAGGCCGGTCTGGAGGGGCGAGTCAGCGAGCGCGTGCTCGCGGATGTCACCGACCTCTCGCGCTTCGAGGACGCGAGCTTCGACGCGGTGGTCTGCTTCGGCGGCCCGCTCAGCTACGTCGTCGACCGCGCCGAGGAGGGCGTTGCCGAGCTGTTCCGAGTCACGAAGTCCGGCGGCCACGCTCTGGTGTCCGTGATGTCGCTGATCGGCACGGTCGTCCACTTCGCCGAGCTGCTGCTCGACCTCGCGCGCCGCGACGGCGCCGAGCCGAACGAGCAGATCGTGCGGACCGGGCTCTTGCCCCAGGGCGAGGACTATGGACACCTGCCGATGAAGCTGTACCGGTGGAGCGAGCTGGAAGCGTTCCTCTCCCGGCACGGAACGATCGTCGCCTCGAGCGCCGCCGGGCTGCTGCCGGCGCTGTATCCGGAAGAGCCGGAGCTGATGGAGTTCATCACCCGCGTGGAGCTGGAGCTCGCGTCCGAGCCCGGGGCGCTCTCGTGTGGCCAGCACATCGTCGCGGTCGTCCGGAAGCCGTGAGCAAGATCCTCGCGATCTATCTGATGTCCGGGCCCGACACGCCGGACCTGGCCGAGGCCGCCGTCGAGGGCGGCGCGGACATCGTCGAGCTCGGGTTCCCGTTCTCCGACCCGCTCGCGGACGGCCCGGTGATCCGGCGCGCCGCCGAGAAGGCGCTGGCACGGGGCATGCGCACTCAGGCGTGCCTCGAATGCCTGGCCGCGACGCGGACGCGCGTGCACGTTCCCCTCGTCCCGATGACGTACTCCTCACTGCTCGAGGCCTACGGCTGGGAGCGCTTCGCTGACGACGCGCGCGCCGCCGGCGCCACGAGCCTGATCGTCGCCGATCTCCCCGCCGGAGAGCGGCCGCAGCTGGAACGCATCCAGCTCGTCGCCCCGACGTCCACCGATGAGCGGCTGCGCCTCGCGGGCGAGCTGACGGACGGCTGGCTCTACCTCGTGACGGTCACCGGCACGACCGGCGCCCGCTCGGGCCTTTCCAGCATGCTGGCTGGCCTCGCGCAGCGGGCGCGTGCCGTCGCGGAGGGCGTCCCGCTCTACGCCGGCTTCGGCATCTCCACACCCGAGGACGCACGTGGGGCCGCCGAGCTGACCGACGGCATCGTCGTCGGCTCGCGGGCGATCGAGGCAGCCGAGGGCGGTCCGGGCGATCTTCGCGCGTACGTCCGCTCCCTGCGGGACGCGCTCGACGGCCTCTAGGCGACGCGCGGGTTCCCAAAAAGGGTGATGGCCGCACCCCCGATTCGGGGATCCCCGCTACGCAGAATCGGCGATTCAGCTTCTGTCGACATTCGTCAACCATGGGGAACCGCGTGGGCAGGGGTGCTCACGCAAAACGAGGCAAAGGGGATCGAACATCATGGGGAACACGAACCTGCAGGGTCCGTCGAAGCGCATCCGCATCGTCCTCGCGGACTGGTCCAGCTAGCAGACGGCCCGATCGCTGCCCCTTGCGGGGAGGCGGTCCTCGTTCAGCGAGTAGGCGACCGGTGCCCGTAAGGGCTCCGGCGCCTACTTATGCTGCCCAAAGTCAGTAGCCCCTGCGTTGCGCGTGTCCGCGCAGTATTTTGACGGCATGCGGCGGGTGGACGACGCAGTGCTTGCGGGGCGGGCTGGGTGGCGGTCCCGGCGCTTCGGACCGCTGCCTCGGCACGCTTCTGCCTACGCGGCGGGCGTCGCGCTCGCCGCACTCATGGCCGCTGTCGCCGCGGTGGCCACCACCCACCCGATCAGGGCAGAGTGGACGTCCTTCGCCCTGCTGCTCCCGCTCGTGGTGCTGGCACCACGCTTTCGCGTCTCGGTCGGCCGGAATCACAGCTTTCACACCGGGCCTGCGTTCATCGTCGCCGGCGCGCTCATCTTGCCGCCGGCGCTGGTCTTCGGGCTCGTCCTCGCGCTCCACCTACCGGTGTGGTCCCGAGACGATCAGCCTCCCTGGTACATCCAGGTCTTCAACCTCTCGAACTCCACGCTCAGCGCTCTGGGCGCCTGGGCAGTAGCGACAGAGGTCGGCACCGCCGGCGACGACATCTCATTCGCTCTGGCCGGGCTGCTGGCTGCGGCCGTCTTCGTCGCGGTCAACCACGCTCTGCTCGCGGTCATGCTGCGGCTCGGCCGCGGCCACACCTTTCGCGAGAGCGGGCTGTTCTCGCTCGCCAGTTTTGGAACGGAGTTCGTGCTCGCTGGACTCGGAGTGGCATTGGGCGACGCGACAGCGTCTCATCCCTGGATTCTGCCGGCCCTGATCGCGCCACTCGCCCTCGGCCACCGCTCGCTGTCCACCGTCGCGCTCCTGACCGAGAGCGAGCAACGGTTCCGGACGATGTTCGAGTCCGCGCCGACCGCGACGATGCTGCTCAACATCGACGGCTCGGTGAGAGCTGTGAACCGCTCGCTCGAGGCGCTCCTGGGCTACACCGAGGACGAGTTCCGCCAGATGCCCCCGGACGCGCACGTGCACCCGGATGACCGCGAAAACGGCGCGGAGCAGTACGCGGCGCTCATCCGCGGCGACCAGGACTCCTACCGCCGCGAGGCGCTCTTCATGACGAAGACTGGGCGCACCGTGGTCACCCACCTCGCGGCCGCTCTCGTTCGCGACGCGGACGAGAAGCCCAACTACGTGATTGCCATGGCCGAGGACGTGACCGAGCAGAAATTGCTGGAGGACCAGCTGCGGCAGAGCCAGAAGCTCGAGGCGATCGGGCGGCTCGCGGGCGGGGTGGCGCACGACTTCAACAACATGCTCACCGTGATCGGCGGCTACACGGCCTTCGCTCTCGAGCACTCGGAGGACGGCTCCCCGCTCCGCTCGGACCTGCAGGAGATCCACAACGCGACCGAGCGTGCCGCCCAGCTCACCCGGCAGCTGCTCGCGTTCAGCCGCAAGCAGGTGCTGAAGCCCGAGCTACTCGACCTGAACGAGATCGTCGTCGAGCTCCGGTCGATGCTCCAGCCGATGATCGGAGAGGACATCGTCATGTCCACGGAGCTCGACCCCGAGCTCGGCCGGATCGAGGCCGACCCGGGTCAGCTCCACCAGGTCGTGATGAACCTGATCGTCAACGCGCGCGACGCCATGCCGGCCGGCGGCGCGCTCTCGATCGTGACCGCGAATGCCGACGTGCCCGTCGACTTCGGCGACGGCTCGATCGCGCCCGGCCGCTACGTGACGGTGACGGTGCGCGACGCCGGTGAGGGGATCGACGAGGCAACGTTGTCGCAGATCTTCGAGCCCTTCTTCACGACGAAGGACTCCGCCAAGGGAACAGGGCTCGGCCTCTCGACGGTCTACGGAATCGTCAAGCAGAGCGGCGGCTACATCGTCGTGGAGAGCGAGGTCGGTGTCGGCTCGGAGTTCACGATCTACATGATCCGGACAGGCGACGATGCGCGGGAACCGCTGCCCGAGGCCGAGCCCGCTCCGGAGCCAGTGCCGCAGGACGCCGCGGGCCATACCGTCCTCGTCGTCGAGGACGAGGACGTCGTTCGCGGGCTCGTGCGGACGGTGCTCGAAGGCGTCGGCTTCAAGGTGCTCGTCGCCCGGGACGGCGAGGAGGCCTTCGCGCTCGCGGCCGAGCATCACGTCGACGTGCTCCTGTCGGACCTAACGCTTCCGAAACTGAGCGGGCAGGAAGTGGTCGAACGCCTCCGCGCGTCGTACCCGGACCTGAAGGTGGTCTACATGTCCGGCTACGCCGAGAGCGGGATCTTCTCCGACGGCGTCCTGCCGCCGGGAACATCCTTTCTCGAAAAGCCGTTCACGTTCTCCGAGTTAACCGAGGCGGTGCAGAGGCTGCTGCCTGCCTAGTTTATCGTAACTAAACTTCTGTTCATTTTTCGTATTCCCCGCTACCTGAACAGCCCAAAGTACAACCAGGCGATGACGGACGCATCCAAGCTCTCGGGCGCGGCCCGCTACGACGCCTACGGGAGGCTCGACGTCGACCTGATGAAGAGCGCCGCCCCTGGACGCCGCTCTCGAACGGAAACGTGCGTGAGTTCATCTCGCCGCGCGTCTCGAACTACCTCTTCCACCCGGTCTACGGCGGCACGATCATGAACGCGCTCGCACTGAAATAGCCGCGCAAGAAGGCGGGCCGCGGAAGCGGCCCGCCTTCGCGCAAGACCCCTGAAGGGTCGCGTCGCTCCCGGGTTAGCTCGCAGTCGTTTACGGACGCCGCACACACCGCGCAGTAGGCGCCAGAGCTGTGCGAGTCGC
>JANMJY010000123.1:0-7762 GCA_031371615.1 Actinomycetes bacterium
CTGCTCCCCCCTTGCTCGTGGCCGCGAGCCGCGCGCGGCGCCGGCAGGGCGAAGACCTCACCCCTCTGCACGAAGCGATTCCATCAGAGCTCGCACTTCCGCGATCTCGGTCCGATCGGGTGCGTCGCCCGCGAGAGCTGCGGCCTCCTCAGAGACCGAGCGGCGACGATTACGCCCCGCCGCCTCGATCACAGCGGCCCGGACAGCGGCCGACCGGCTCGTTCCAGAAGCCGTCAGCTCCTGAAGGGCCTGCTCGGCTTCAGCATCAAGACGGATCGAGATTGCCCGCTCGCTCACTAACATAGTGTAGCACGAGCCGTATTACACACGGTCGGACGTTTTAGGAAGGTGTTGCTCCAGGCGCCGCAGCTCGTTCCGGCGAATCTTCCCGGACGTTGTTAACGGCAGCTCGTCGACGAACACGATCTCGCGTGGGACTTCGAACGCCGCTAGGCGTTCGCGGACTAGGGCTTTCAGCTCGGCAGCCAGCGCCTCGGACGGCGCAGTCGCGACGACGAACGCCTTGATCGCCTCGCCGCGGAGGTCGTCCGGGATTCCGATTACCGCTGCGAGCGTCACTGCCGGGTGGCGGACCAGGCACTCCTCGATCTCGCCCGGGCCGATGCGGTGGCCGGCGCTCGAGATCAGGTCGTCGGTGCGGCCGACGAAGCGGTAGTAGCCCTCGTCGTCGACCTCGGCGAGGTCGCCGGTGTGCAGCCAGCCGTCGCGCACCTTCTCGGCCGTGGCCGCCTCGTTGCGCCAGTAGCCCAGGAAGCAGACCGGATCGCCCTCGACGCGCACCGCGATCTCTCCGTCGACCAGGCGCAGCTCATGACCCGGATACGCCCGCCCCATCGAACCGGGCTTCGCCGGCCACGCCTTGCAGTTCCCGATCAGCAGGTTCGACTCTGTCTGGCCGTAGAACTCGTTCAGCCTCGCGCCCAGCCGCTCGGAGCACCACGCCGCCGTCTCCTCGCCGACCATCTCGCCGCCGCTCGCGAGCGTGCGCAGCGATAGGGCCGGTCCGTCGTAGGCGGCCATCATCCGCAGCGCCGTCGCGGGCATGAAGACGTTGCGCACGCCGAGCCGCGGGATCAGGTCGAACGCCAGCTCGGGGTCGAACTTCGTCGTCTGGAACGCGAGCACGGGGCGGCCGTGGTAGAGGCCTGGCATGAGCACGTCGAAGAGGCCGCCCATCCAGGCCCAGTCCGCCGGCGACCAGATCAGGTCGTCCGCCTGCGGGAAGAAGTCGTGCGAGAGCTCGAACCCCGGCAGATGCCCGCAGAGGACGCGGTGGGGGAGGAGCGCCCCCTTCGGCGGCCCGGTCGTGCCCGAGGTGTAGACGATCAGCGCCGGCGCGTCGGCCGCGGTCGCGACCGGCTCGAACCGGTTCGACGCGGCCGCGAGCAGCGCGGGCAGCTCGCGGTCGACGTCGATCGTCTCCACGCCCTCGAGCTCGCGGTCGGCGATCACCACCGCGGGATCGGCGTCGCCGAGCCGCACGGCCATCGCGTCCGGGCCGAACCGCGTCGACAAGGGAACAGCGATCGCGCCGAGCTTGTAGACGGCGAAGTGCGCGACCGCTGTCTCGGGCCGCTGCGGCAGCGCGATCCCGACGCGGTCTCCCTCTCCGATCCCTTTCGCCTGCAGCGCGTTCGCGAGGCGGTTCGAGTCGTCCGAGAGCTCGCCGAAGGTGACCCGCCGCGTGACCTCGCGTCCGTCCGTGACCACGATCGCGACCGCGTCGCGCGGTTGGCGCTCGCAGAGGTCGACGCCGATGTTCACCTTCGCCGGCACCCGCCAGCGGAAGCCTTCGTAGAGCTCGGCGTAGGTCACGCCCAGAGGCGTTCCAGCATGGCGAGGTAGACCTGCGTCGCCCGCACGAGCTCCGCGACCTCGATCAGCTCGACGTCCCCGTGCGCGCCTGACCCCATCGGGCCGTGGTAGACGGTCGGGATCCCCGCTGCGTAGAACATGGCGCCGTCGGCGACGAGCCTCACGCCGCTCAGGGGCAGCGCTTTCCCCGTGACGTCGTGGTAGCCCGCGCGCAGAGCGACGGCAAGCTCGTGCTCGGGATCGATCTCGTACGGCCCGCGCACCAGGCGCAGGTCGAGATCGATCGCACAGCCGGAGTCGGACGCAATCGGCTCGAGCAGCGCGCGAAACTCCTCCTCCACCTTCGCCAGCGTCTTCCCGGGGAGCCAGCGGCGCGTTCCGACGAGCCGGCACTCGACCGGGTGGCGGTTGTAGAAATCGCCGCCGTGCACCTCGCCGATGAAGTACGTCTCGGGGCCGACCCACTCGTGCGCGTTCGCGGCCAGCTCCTCGGTGCGAGCGCGGATCGCCTCGATCACCCGGGCGGCCACGTGGATCGGGTTGGGCGTGCCGGCGGGCGTCAGCAGCTCGTGCGTGACGAGGCCGGGGCGGCTGATTGTCACCTCGTAGGTCGCGCAGCCCGGGTGGGCGACCGGGAGCGTCGGGCCGCCGAGCTCGCACACGACGCCGAAGTCGGCGGTGAAGCCGTGCTCCCCGAACAGGTATTCGAGGTCCTCGCCGCGGCCGCCCGGCGCCTCGTGCAGCCCGACCGCGACGATCACCAGCTCGCCCGGGAACGAGCCCCGGTCGGCGAGCACCCGCGCGGCTTCGGCTGCGCAGGCGAGCGCGCCCTTCATGTCCGCGGAGCCGCGTCCGTAGATCGTCTCGCCGTCGAGGCGCGGGGTCTCGTGCGGGATCGGCACCGTGTCGAGGTGGCCGTTGAGAACGACGGTCGGGCCGGGCTCGCCGCCGCGCAGCCGGCCGATCACGATCGGCGTCGCCGGGAAGCGCTCGTGGAGCAGCTCGACCTCCAGCCCGTACTCCTCCAGCCTCTGCGCGAAGAGACGGGCGACCTCGGCCGTGTCCCCGGTCGGGCTCTCGATCTGGACGAGCTCCAGGGTCAGGTCGCGCACGCGATTCTCGTCGACGCTCATGCAGCTCCTTTCGCGACCCGAAAGCCGATGTGTGACTGGCGCCGGACGGGCCGGCTGTGACTGCGCATGGTGCAGCGGGCCAAGGCGAGACCCGGGCTCGCGAACGAGCCGCCGCGAAGCACGCGCTCGCCCGGCGGATACTCGGTCGTCGTCCACTCCCAGACGTTGCCGGCCATGTCCAGCAGACCGTAGGGGCTGGCGCCCTCCGGATGCGAGCCGACCGGCGACGTCGAGCCGTGCTTGATCCCGGCGGCAACGGCGGCGCGGCTCTCGTCTTCCTCGTCGCCCCACGGGTAGGTGCGCCCGTCGGTGCCCCGGGCAGCCTTCTCCCACTCCGCTTCGGTCGGCAGCCGGCCGTCCGCCCAGGCGCAGAACGCCGCCGCCTCGTGCCAGTCGACGAAGGTGACCGGATGGTCGTCCGGGGCCGGCCAGTGCGGCGGAGCGGCGGCTCCGGTGTTGGCGACGAACTCTTCGTACTGCGCGTTCGTGACGGGTGTGCGCGCGAGCTCGAATCCGTCGACGTCGACATGCCGCTGCCGTGTCTCGCCGGGACCGCGGCCGACCACGTACTCGCCGGCAGGCACGTCGACCCAGTCGAAGCTGCGGATCGGCTCGACGGCGACGACGCGGAAGCCGACGTAGTGATCGCGCGCTGCGGGATGCACCGGATGGCGGGCGGAGCAGCACAGCTCGCCGGGCCCGCTGATGTACGAGCCGCCACGCGCCGCGCCGTCGGCGGTCCACTCCCAGACGTTCCCAGCCAGGTCGAGCGCGCCGCACGGAGCGGCGCCCGCCGGGTGCAGCCCGGCCCGAGCAGGCTTGCCGATCCCCTGGCCGAAGGTCGCGCGCGTTGTGTCCGGAAGCTCGTCGCCCCACGGCCAGAGCCGGTCGTCACCGCCGCGGGCGGTGGCCTCCCACTCGACCTCGGTCGGCAGCCGCACGCCGTTCGCGGCGCAGAACGCCTCCGCCTCGACGCGCGAGACGTAGGTCAGCGGCACGCCGTCGTCACCGGTGACCGGGGTGCGGCCGATCCGGAAGGCCTCGACGGAGACGACTCGCCGCGGCGTCTCGTCCGCGTCCGGTGGATACGCGGCCGCTGGGTCGATCCCCATCGGGAACGGCCCTGCGGGGATCGACACCCAATCGATCAAAGGATGACGGGCAGCGTCACCGTGCCGCCGTGCACCGTCTGCTCGGCGACGACGTGGTGGGTGTGCCGGCCGATCGGCTCCCCGGTGTTCGGGTTGCGCTCGAGCCGCGGGAAGTTCGACGAGGAGACGTCCATCCGGAGCCGGTGACCCGTGGCGAAGAGGTTCGACGTCGGCGGCAGGAGCATCGTCACCGCGTACTGCGTGCCCGGCTCCATCAGCACCTCGCGATCGAATCCCTCCCGGAAGCGCGTGCGGATGATCGAGTCGTTCAGGATCAGGTCGTAGCCCTCCGGGTAGTCCTCATTCGGCGGGTAGACGTCCACGAGCTTGGCGGTGAAGTCGGTGTCGGCGGCGCTCGAGGAGATCGTCAGCTCGACGGCGACTCTGCCCGTCACCTCCAGCGGCTCCTCGAGCGGC
The DNA here is from genome assembly GCA_031371615.1 of Actinomycetes bacterium. Classification (GTDB taxonomy): domain Bacteria; phylum Actinomycetota; class Thermoleophilia; order Gaiellales; family Gaiellaceae; genus Gaiellasilicea. The sequence goes on from JANMJY010000123.1 coordinate 4,538, forward strand.
TCCGTCTGGTAGACGAGCACGTCCGCCCGCTCCGACAGCCGCTGGTAGGGCTCGCGCGCGGCGAAGTAGTCGGCCGACTCCTTCTGGTCGGCGCCGCCCGGGACCATGATGTTCCGGAGCATCAGCGCCGGGTTGAGCAGGCGCGCCCACGCCGGTTCGAGCTCCGCGTCGCCGGACGGCATCTCGCCGACGGCGCAGAAGAGCCCGCCAATCGTCGGGACGGGGTCGTCCGGGTCGTAGGTGAACTGCCGCGGCTCGGTGCCGGCTGCAGGCTCTTGCGTGCGGAGCGAGCCGTCGGCGTGGAGATGGAGCTTCTGCTCGGTCGCGCGCGCGAGCGGCCACTCCTGCTCGTCGCGCCAGCGGCCGCCGTGATCGAGCTTGCCGAGCTCGGTCCTCCGGCCGCTGCCGCCGCCCATCACGAAGATCTTCACCGGCGCCTCGTCAGCGGGGTGCCCGCTCGCGTCGTCGGCCAGCCAGCGATCGAAGAAGGCGAGCTGCTCGTCGAAGTAGCGCTGCACGCCCCAGACGGAAGTCGGGCCGTAGTCGACATCGAGCGTCCACGTCGCGTCGCCGCGCATACCGACGTGGCTCCACGGGCCGATGATCAGCCGCTGCGGGGAGTCGTTCTTCGCCGTCATCGCCGCGAAGTACTCGCTGTCGGCGTGCGGGAAGGGGTCGTACCAGCCGGTCGTCATCGTCGCCGGGATATCGGCGTGGTCGTTCCAGAAGCGGGTGAAGTCGTTCTCCTTCGCGGCCCAGAACTCGTCGTAGGCGCCGCGGGTGCAGTAGTCCTCGAGCGTCTGAGCGAGCTCCGGCACGTGCCGGAGCGCGAGGTCGTCGCGGAGGAGAGGGGAGTTCCAGAGCAGCTCGCGCAGCCTCTGCAGGTCGCCGAAGACCTCGCGCTGCTTCTCCCAGTCCTCCTTCACGCCCTGGTGGTCGGCGGCGTGGATGTAGAGCGCCCAGAACATGTGCAGCTGCATCGCGCCGCCCTCGCGCGTCTGGTTCTCGAACGTGTTCGTCGGCGCGACGTCCGGCCAGATCGCCGTCAGGTGCGGCGGGCTCTCGAGCGCCGTCCGGATCTGCGTGATCCCGGCGTACGAGCTGCCGACCGTCCCCGTCCTGCCGTTGCTCCAGGGCTGGGCAGCGATCCACTCGATCGTGTCGTAGCCGTCCTCGCCCGTGTGCGGGGTGGCGCTGTGGAAGTACTGCTTCGTGCCCTCGGAGCGGTGGCGGTCGCGGAGGTCCTGGAGGACGACGGCGTAGCCGTGCGGGACGAAGAAGTCGGCGATCTCGACGTAGCGGCGCTCGGTCTTGTCGTAGGGCGTCATGCAGACGATGGTCGGGTAGCGGCCGGCGACGAGCTCGCCGTCGCGCGCGGGGCGGTAGAGGTCGGTCGCGAGCTGGATCCCGTCTCGCATCTGCAGCATCACGTCCTTCGAGACGACGATCCCGTAGCTCATGTCTCCCTTTCGATGACGAGGTTGCCGGCGTCGTCGACCCGGACGGTAAAGCCCGGATGGACGACGGTGGTCGAGTCGAACTCCTCGACGACCGCCGGGCCTGCGAAGGTCGCGCCGGCGGATAGGGCGTAGCGGTCGTAGATCGGGCAGTCGACGTAGCCGTCCGACTCGGCGAAGTACACGGGGCGGTGCTCCTTGGGCGCGGCCTCCCCGCCTGCTTCCAGCGGCCGCGGCGGTGGCTTCGCGATCGCTCCGACACTCGTCAGGCGCAGGCTCACGACCTCGACCGGCTCCTCGGGCGCCGCGAACCCGTAGGTGCGGTCGTGCTCGGCGTGGAAGCGCTCGAGCAGCTCGTCGCCTGCGGGGATCGTCAGCTCGAAGCTCTGGCCGACATAGCGGAGGTCGATCTTGCGGACGAAGCTCATCGCCTCGGCGGCGAGGCCTTCGCGCTCGAGCTCAACTCTGCCCGCTTGCTCGAGCTCGGCGAAGGTGGCCTCGACCTCGTCGGCGTCGAGATCGTCAGCGCGGCGCATCACCGTCACCGCGGTGTCGAGCTTCAGGTCCGTCGTCAGCAGGCCCGTGGCGGAGAAGATGCCGGGGCTCCGCGGGATCAGCAGCGTCGGCATCTCGGCGTCCCGGGCGAGCGCGTTCGCGTGCACGGGGCCGGCGCCGCCGAAGCCGAAGAGGACGAAGTCGCGCGGGTCGTAGCCGCGCTGGACGGAGATCAGGTGCAGCGCGTTGACCATCGCCGCGTTCGCGATCTCGACGATCCCGTTCGCGGCCTCGGTGACGCCCAGGCCGAGCGGCTTCGCGCAGCGCTCCTCGATCGCCCGGCGTGCGCCTTCGACGTCGAGGCCGATCTCGCCCCCGAGGAAGTAGTCGGGGTTCAGCCGCCCGAGTACGACGTTCGCGTCGGTCACGGTCGGCTCGGTGCCGCCGCGCCGGTAGCAGACCGGCCCCGGATCAGCGCCCGCGCTCTGCGGGCCGACACGCAGCAGGCCGCCAGAGTCGACCCAGGCGATCGAGCCCCCACCCGCGCCGATCTCGACGAGATCGACGACCGGCGTCCGCACCGGGTAGCCCGAGAGCGACATGCCGCCGATCCCCGCGCCCGCGTGGCCGCCGACGTTGTAGTTCTTCGTCACCGACGGCTGCCCACCCTGGATGAGGCCGACCTTGGCGGTTGTGCCGCCCATGTCGAAGGAGAGAATGTCCGGGCGGCCGAGCGTCTCGCCCAGGTACGCGGAGGCGATCACGCCGGCGGCGGGGCCGGACTCGACCATGAACACGGGACGCGTGCGTGCCGCCTCGGAGCTGAAGACGCCCCCGCTCGACTGCATCACGAGCAGCTTCGCCTGGACGCCCGCGTCGGCGAGGCGGCTCTCGATCCGCTCCAGGTAGCGCTCGACGACCGGGCGGATGACGGCGTTGATCACGGTCGTCGAGGCGCGCAGGTACTCGCGGAACTCGGGCGCCACCTCGGCCGACAACGAGATCGGCACGCCGGGCAGTTCCTCGGCGAGGATCGCCCCGACGCGCTGCTCGTGCTCGGGGTTGACGTAGGCGTGGAGCAGGCAGACGGCAACCGTCTCGACCTCCTCGCGCCGGAGGATCGCGGCCGCCGCGCGCACGGAGTCGTCGTCGAGCGGCTGCAGCACCTCGCCGGCCGGGCCGAGCCGCTCGGCGACGGTCACCGCCCGGTCGCGCGGGACGAGCGGCTTCGCCTTCTCGAACTGCGTGTCGTAGAGGGACGGACGCACCTGGC
>JANMJY010000145.1:0-1630 GCA_031371615.1 Actinomycetes bacterium
GCGCTCGTTGCCTCGAGCACCCGCTCGTAGCGCTCCTTTGCGAACTCGTGATCTCCGAGCCTGTGTGCCACCTCCGCCTCCACGAGCTCGGGCGGGGGCTGCTCTGCGCCCGGCCTGCCGGTGGCGAGGTATTGCTCGTCCGCGTTCAGCTTCAGCGCGAGCTTGCGCAGCAGCTGCAGGGACGGAACACGGTCACCGGCCTCCAGCCGCGAGATGTACGCGGCGGAGCACCCCGGAAAGGAGAGCTGACGTTGGGAGAAGCCCGCCGACAGGCGTGCTTCCTTGAGTCGACGACCGACTGCCGCAGGGTCGTCGACGTGGGAGTGATAGTGCGGTGCAGTCATCGCGAGCCGCAAAGTCGCGAGTCAAGACAGCCCCATCGGCGCTCGCCCAGGCGAAAGGTGAGCACTGATCGATGTCGAGGCTCAACGTCCTTAGTGGCTTCACCTCCTCGAATAGAGAGACCATGCGGTGGCATGCCACCGCTCCCGCCGAGCATATCCCGGCTGTCTGGCGAGTACCAACCCCTTCTCTGGGTGATTCGTATGATCCCGCCGTGCTCTCATGGGCCACGATCGTCTACGGGGCGCTCTTGTCAGGAGTCGCGGCGGCGTTGCTCGTGTTCGGCGTCCGTCGCGACCGCCGCTTCGACGTGCTTGCCGCGGCTGCGCTGAGCGGTGCCGCGGGGCCGTTCCTGTGGAACGCGATCCTGCACCGCGTCGGTGGCAGCGAGTTCTTCGTGGACGCCCCGGTGGCCGTCCTGCCGGCGAGCTGGCAGGACACGGGCTCCGGCGTCTTCAGCGTCGCCGTCGCGACGCTCGTGCTCGGCTTCGGCCCGGAGCGCGATGAGGCGTCGCGTCGCGTCGCACTGCTCGCGGTGCTCTGCGGTCTCGGCGCGTTCCTGGTCGACGTCTATCTGTACTGAGGTTTTCGAGCCGCCGTGGACGACCGGTACGAGGAACCGCGCGGCGGATACGTTAGGTTCGAGTCGCCGATGAGTGCGACGACCGGTCGGATGACGCTGTTGGTGCTGCTCTTCGCGTTTGCGGCCTGTGTCGCCACGAGCTCCGGTCAGGCATCCGCGGGCATCCAGTACGGGATCCAGGACGACGCGTGGCTCGAGTTCGGCCCGGGGACCCTCGACCAGCGGCTGGCGACTCTCGGGCGGCTCGGCGTGCCGGTCGTTCGCTTCACGCTGCGCTGGAACGAGGTCGCCCCGCGACGACCGAAGGAGCCGACCTCGCCGCGCGATCGCGCGTACGACTGGCGGAGGCCGGACCAGGTCCTGCGCGGGCTGCGCAGCCACGGTCTGACGCCCGTGCTCACGCTCGTCGGGACGCCGCCGTGGGCGAACGGTGGACGCGCGCCGAACTTCGCCCCGCCGCGGCCCCGAGACTTCCGCCGCTTCGCGACCGCCACCGCCCGTCGCTACCCCTGGGTTCGGTACTGGCTGATCTGGAACGAGCCGAACAAGCGTCTCTGGCTCCGGCCGACCAAGTCGGCGATCTACGTCAGGCATCTGCTCAACCCTGGGTACGAGGCGATCCACGCCGTGCTGCCCCACGCCCGCGTCGGCGGCGGCGCGACCGGCCCCAAAGCTGCGGCCGGCGGCGTCTCACCGGTCACCTGG
>JANMJY010000147.1:0-11533 GCA_031371615.1 Actinomycetes bacterium
TTCACCACCTCGACGCCGCTGACGCACCAGCGGGTCGTCGATCGACCCTCTTGCGAAACGTTGAGAGACGCGTTCGGTTGGAATCGATCCTTTGCAGGCGATCTGCTGCCGGTAGATCTACTGCAGAGGCTCAGCAGCAACGAGCGGTTGGTCAGATTGTGGTCAGGTTCTTGTGGCCATAGCTGACCTTCTGGGACGGACGAAGTAGCGCGGAACTCGCAGCAGGAGCGGGTCTGAACGGTGAAAGTCCGCTGTGACCTCTTCTACCCGTGCTCGACAAGCTGGGGGTCACTGGTTCGAGCCCAGTACCGCCCATAGGAAAAGGCTCCGGAAACGGGGCTTTTTTCGTTCGTTCTGCAGATCATCCGGCTGTTCGAGCAGGCCCTCAGGGGCCAAGTCGGCAGCGTGTCAGCGGTGCCCGACGCCAAGACTTGCGATTGTTCGCTGCGATGCCATTCGATTCAAGCACCGGCGCGGCGAGCGTCGGCGACGAAACAGTGACCGTTGCGATTTCGCAGGATGTCCAGACCGTCGTCTGGCGTCTGCTGATCGCGGTCGGGGCTGGATCGATCATCGGCGCGGTCGTCGGCGGGGCCGGCGGCAGGCTGGCGATGTTCGTGCTTCGACTCGCCTCCGACGAGGCGGTGCTAGGCCTCACGACAGACGACGGTTTCGAGATCGGGAGGTTCACCACCGCCACGCTCTTCCTGGTCACCGTCTGTGCCGGCCTCGGAGGCGCCACCGGAGCGGCGTATTTCGTCGTCCGAAGCGTCCTGCCGCGGCGGGGACGGAGCGTCCTCTGGGCGACTGTCGTCGGGCTGTTCACGGGCGCGGACATCATCAAGCCGCAAGGCCTGGACTTCACGCTCCTGGAGCCGAAATCGTTCGCCGTCGCAAGCTTCGTTCTGCTCCCCGGCGTGGCAGCACTCCTGATCGCGCTCGTGCTCGAGCGGCTCCTCGCGCTTGAGCCATGGGCGAACCGCCCGCTCACGATCGTCCTCGCGCTCGGCGCCCTCCCGCTCATCCCGGTGCTGCCTGCACTCCTACTCCTCTTCGGCGCCGCGCTCTTCCTGCGACGCCGCCTACGACTGAACGGGGCGATCGTCGCTCTTGGGCGAGTCGCCGTCCCGCTCGTGCTCGTCGGGCTCGCGGTGCGCTCCGGTGTCGACCTGTGGCGCGACGCCGGCGACGTCCTTCGGGATGCTTTTCCGCGCTGAGCCGTTCCTCGGCCTGTGTGGGCCGGTCGGCGACCAACCACCTACGATGACCCGGTGAGGGTCGGGATGAACATGCTGCTCTGGTCGACGGACGTGAGCGGGCGGGAGTTCGACCCGGTCTTCGGGCGGCTGCGAGAGATTGGCTTCGACGGCGTCGAGATCCCGATCTTCGACCGCGAGGTGGAGAAGTACGCGGAGCTCGGTGAGCGCCTCGAGCGGGTCGGGCTGGAGCGGCTCGCGGTCGCTGCGCGAGGCGACGGCGAGAACCCGCTCTCCCCCGACCCGGCTGAGCGTGCGAATGCGCTCGCCGCGACGAGGGCGAATCTCGACTCCGCAGCAGCGCTCGGCGCGCCGTTGCTCTGCGGGCCGCTCGGCGCGCCGCTCGGCGTCTTCAGCGGCGCCGGCCCGACGCCGGAAGAGAAGGCGCGGTCGGTCGAGTACCTCCGCGAGGTCGGTGCCCACGCGGCTGAGCTCGGGGTGACGGTCGCGCTCGAGTACCTCAACCGCTTCGAGATGTACCTGACAAACAGCGCCGCCGACCTGGCCGCGCTCGTGCGCGAGGTCAACCAGCCGCGGGTCCGGATGATGTACGACACCTTCCACGCGCACATCGAGGAGAAGGATCCGCGGGCTGCGCTACGCGCGTGTTCCGACGTGCTGGTGCACTTCCACGCCTCCGAGAACGATCGCGGCACGCCCGGCACCGGCCAGGTCGACTGGGACGCGACCTTCGACGGGCTCCGCGAGATCGACTACGACGGTTGGATCGTGATCGAGGCGTTCGGCGACGCACTGCCCGAGCTCGCGGCAGCGACGAAGATCTGGCGGCGCCTGTTCGAGAGCGAGGAGCAACTCGCGCGCGACGGTCATGTCTTCCTGCGCTCGCGCCTCTAGGCGGCTACGCGGCGAGGGCGTGGTTCAATCGCTGCAAGGCGGTGGCCGTACGCGACTTGATCGTTCCGAGCGGAATCTGGAGGTGCTCGGCGATCTCCACCTGGGTCAGCTCGCCGAGGTAGGCGAGCTCGAGCACCTCGCGATCCGGGGCCGAGAGCCGGTCGAGGCCCGCGCGGATCCAGGCTCGGGTCGGCAGGCCGGTGAGGGCTTCATCTTCGGCGGCCAGCCCGTCGAACGTCTCGAGCTCGAGCTCGAGTGGCTCGGCGACCCGTCGCTGCTGGCGGCGGACCTGATCGACCGCGCGCCGGTGAACGAAGGTCAACAGCCAGGTGACGGGCTTGGCGCGCGAGTGGCGGTAGCTGCCGGCTTGCCGCCACGCACCCAGGAACGCCTCCTGAACCGCGTCCTCGGCGAGCGCTCGGTCTTGGAGCACTCGGATGGCAAGCCCAAGCGCAGTCCTGGCGTGGCGTCCGTAGAACTCCCTGAAGGCACGCTCGTCGCCGGTCGCCATCAGCACGATCAGGTGCTGGTCGCGAGCGACGGACGGCGAAGGTTCGGAGAGCGCCATACCTAGGTAGAGACACCGGCCGTGGCAGGCGTTACAAATGGAGCGAGTTCGGGCAGGAACGACCAGATCGCAATCTCTTCTCTCAAACCCCTGGACGAGGGAATCGCGATCCCAGCCCACGAACGCGATCTCCTGGAGCGACTTCGCGCGGGCGACGAGCCTGCGTTTCGACAGCTGCTCGCAAGCCTCGGGCCGGCGATGCTCCAGGTCGCGGCTGCCTACGTGCCGGACCGCCAGGTGGCGGCGGAGATCGTGCAGGAGACGTGGATCGCGGTGCTGCGCGGGCTCGAAGGCTTCGAGAGCCGTTCCTCGCTCCGGACCTGGGTGTTCACGATCCTCGGCAACTGTGCGCGGCGCAGGGCGAAGTCCGAAGCCCGGAGCACGCCGCTGTCGTCACTCGACGCTGCTGCCGGACCACGGGACGAACTGGATAGCCTCTTCCCAGCGAATCACCCGCGATGGGCCTCTTGCTGGAGCACGATCAATACCCGCTGGGAAACGCTTCCCGAGGAGGCTCTCGCTGTCAAGGAAGCGGAGCGCGCGATCGCGCAGAAGCTGCGATCGCTTCCTCCCGGGCAGGCTGCTGTGATCACGCTACGGGACGTCGAAGGATTGAGCTCGGAGGAGGTCTGCTGGGTGTTGGGACTGTCCGCCGGCAACCAGCGCGTCCTGCTGCATCGTGCGCGCCTGGCGATGCGACGGGCGCTTCAAGAAGTGCTCGACTGGCAAGGGGAAACGGATCCTGATGCTCACCTGTAGGCAGATCTACGACCTGATCACCGAGTACGACGAGGGATCCCTGGAGGCGAGCGAGCGCCGGCAGTTCGAGGCGCACGTCGTGCTCTGCCCTCCGTGCCGGGGCTTCCTCAGCCAGATGCGCGCCACCCGCAACGGGCTCGGGCCGGAAGCGCTGCCGGAGTTCCCCGGCGAGCTCGAGGACTCGATCGTCAAGGCCTTCCAGGCCTGGAAGGCGCAGCGATGATCGCCTACAAGTTTCTCTCGTCGGGTGCGGTCGGCCTTTTCAGCCGGCACGCGTGGCCGACACCGACCGCCGTCGCTCCTGGTGAGTGGGTGCGAGTGGCGGGCGAGATCCGGCCGTGCCTGAACGGAATCCATGCGTGCGCCAAGGAACGGCTCGTCGAGTGGCTCGACGATGAGCTCTGGGAGATCGAGCTCGACGGGGACGTACTCGAAGCCGACGGGGAGTTGATCGCGAGTGGGGGCCGGCTGATCGGTCGGCTCGAAGCCTGGAATGAGGAGGCTGCCCGAGCGTTCGCCGACAATTGCATCGACAACACTGTGGCGCTCGCGGCGGACTCGCTCGCCCAGGCAGGCCGTGACGTCGAGGCTGAGGCACTCCTTGCGTCCCGTTCGGATCCGCGCGCCCACATGAACGTCCTCCAGCTCGTGGGTAGCAGTGACGACGAGCAGCCGAGCTCTGTGCTCTTTCTGGCCGACGTCGCCCGGCTGGAGCGTGGCGGCCGGCCCGAGCTCGCCGTTGAGGCGCCGAGCGCAGAGGCCGGCGGCCCGACTCCCGCCGCACTGGCGGCGAATCTCAGCTACGTCTGCGCACACATCACCGCGCAGCTTGCCGAGGAGCAGAGCGCCGGCGCCTACAACAAGGTGTTCGAGCGCGAGCGACTCCGCCAGGCGGCGTGGCTCGCCGACCGGCTCCAGCTCGACCGCTGACCTACGCTCCTGCGGCGACCGCGAGTGCCGCGCGTTCCCAGCGGCGCTCGAAGGCGACGGAGAGCCAGATCGAGCCTTCGAAGAGCCCGATCAGCGGCAATGCTTCGAAGAGAAGCGAGACCGGATCGACGCTCGGCAGCGCTACGGCGAGCACGATCATCGCGACGTAGCCGATTCGCCGGTTGCGGCGGAGCTTGTCGGAGGACAGGACCCCGAGCCGGACGAGCGCGAGGATGAAGACCGGTAGCTCGAAGACGACGCCCATTGCCAGCAAGAGCAAGGCGGCGAAGCTGAGGTAGTAGCCGGCACGCACCTGGACCTCGTAGAGGTTCTTGTCGAACGTGACGAGGAAGGTGATCGCGCGCGGCAGGACGACGAAGTAGCCGAACGAGACGCCGACCAGGAAGAGCCCGCTCGCAACGGTGACGAACCCGGCGAGGAGCCGTTGCAGGTGCTCCTCGACCGCCGGCGCGAGGAACGCCCACACCTGGTAGAGGACAACCGGCAACGCGAGCGCGAAGGCGGCGAAGAGGCTGATCTTCACCGCGGTCGTGAAGGGCTCGGTGACGCCGAGCGTCACGAGCATGACGTCGTCGGGGAGCGGCGCGATCAGCCACTCGATCAGACGCGAGTGGAACGCGAACGCGACGGCGAAGGCGGGCACGATCGCGGCGAGCGCGATGAACAGCCGGTGGCGCAGCTCGCCGAGGTGATCGACGAGCGGCGCCCCTTCGCTATGGCCGAGGCGTTTGGCTGCGAGCCGACCAAGCATCGTGTTATGCGATCTCACGCTTGTCGAGCGGATGCGCGTGGGCCTGCACTCGAGCTTCGGAAGTGGGCTCGGTCACGATCGCAACCGGCTGCAGCGCCACCGGATCGCCGGTAAGCCCGGCGAGGTCGTCGTCCTTCTCCTCGCCGGAGATCGAGCTCTTGAACTCACGCATCCCGCGTCCTAGCGAGCGGCCCATCTCCGGCAGCCGCTTGGGCCCGAACACGAGCAGAACGACCATGCCCAACACGAGCATTTCCCATATTCCTACTCCAGGCATCTTGTGCTCCTTTCAAAGTTGTGGCTCCGGGGCCAAGCCGGCCCCGGAGCAGTTGACGACTCGAGGGCTAGCCGACGATGAAGCCGGTCGCCTTGACGGCGGCCAGGATCTGCGTCTTCGTCTTCGGGCCTTCGAAGGCCTTCGGAGCGCCGCTGACACCGTTGATGTCGCGGATCCAGCCGGCGTGACGTGCCTCGATCGGCAGGATCGAGCCGGCTGCGCCGAGGATCTTCGCCGACTTGATGTTCCCGACCTGGCCGAGGTACGCGGCGACGCCAGTGTCCTCCAGGACCTGTGCGGTCGCCTTGAACTTCGCGAGGTTGGTGGTCGTGCCCTTGAAGTTGAACTTCGGCTTCTTGACAGCGGAACTACCCAGCGCACCCTTCAGGAAGGCAACGTGGGCGTTCTCGTGAGCGCTGACGATCCGGGCGAACTTCCCGACCTTGCCCGAGAACCGACCCTTGCTGACTGCCTCGGCGTAGAACGCCGCTTCGAGGTACTCCAGCGTGAGGGCGTAGTTCAAGATCGCGACATCGCTTGCAGCCACCTTGGTGCCTGCACCGGCGAGCGAAGGGAGTGCGCCGAGGAACGCGCTGCTCCCCAGGATCGCACCGACGCCGATGCCGGCCTTCTTGAGGAACGCACCGCGCGTGTCGGGATCGACCTTGGCGGCTGCCTCCTGGATCGCGCCGTCACGATCCAACTCCTCCAACGGAGGTAGATAACTCATTGTGGTACCCCTTTCCCCGGCAACGCTTTGTGTACTGGACGTGCGGATGGCCGCCGAGGTCAGTGATTCGCCGCCGGGGCCGCGCCGGTTCGGATTCGGGGGTCTCCCACCCGGGAGCTGCTGCCAGAGCGGTCCCGCTGAGCGCCAGGCGTGCGACAATCTCGTCGTGTGTCGGCGGCGCCTCCCCTGGCTGCTCGCTCTCTCCCTCACGGCGGCGGGCTCGCTCGCGGCGCACGCGGTCGGCTCTGCCGTCGTCCCGGCAGCTGACCGAGGACACGGCGAAGCCGGAGAGCCAACTGCCCTGCACGAGCGGGTGAGCAACGGCTACGCCGGTCACGTCGTCCTCTGGCTCGGGATCGCGGCTGCGCTGCTGGCCGTCGTCGGGGTCCGCGCCGTGGTCGCTCGCACGCGGTCTCGAGACAGTCGCGGAGTCGGCGCCGGCTGCTTCTTCCTGCTCCCGCTGATCGCCTACAGCTCGCAGGAGCTCGTCGAGCGGCTGCTGCACGCAGAGAGCTTCCCGTTCGACGCCCTCCTCGAGCCTCGCTTGCTGCTCGGGCTGGCGCTGCAACTTCCCTTTGCCGCCGTCGCCCTCTCGGTCGGCTGGCTCCTGCTGGATGCGGGCCGGCGGCTGATCCGCTTTCTCCGCCCTCGACGTGCTCGGAAACCTCGCGCGTTGCCGCAGCGCCTCTGGACTCCGGCGTCCTTCAACGTCCCGTCGGTCCGCGCGCTTTCGCGCGGCCATCCGCTCCGCGGCCCTCCGTTGCCCGCCTAGTCACGCGGGTTGTTGAGCGCGCAGCTTCGGCTGCGCGCGCTCTCGACAACGGAGGTAACTGACATGAATTGGAGTCGGAATCGACTGCTTCTGCTCGTCTCCGTGCTGCTCGTCGTCTCGGCCGGCCTGTTTGCCGTCGGCAGCGGCATCGAGCACGGACAGACGAACGAGAACCAGCCCGAGGCGACCGTCCACCGCAGTGAAAGCTCGTCCGAGACGAGCCAGGAGAGCAGCCACGGCACGGAGGCTCCGACCCACGTCCACAGGAGCAGCGAGAAGATCGCCGGCATCGACCCCGAGTCGTGGCCTGTAGTCGCGCTCGCGACTGCTGCCTCGCTGCTTCTCGGCGGGGCCGTCTACCGGCGGCGCTCGACTCGGTGGCTGCTTGCGGCCGCAGTCTTCGGGTTGTTGTTCGCCGCCGGCGACGTCCGCGAGCTCGTCCACCAGCTCGACGAGTCACGGACTGCGCTGGCGGTCATTGCCGGCGTCCTGATCGCACTCCACGTGCTGGTGGCGGCGGTTGCGGCCGCGGGGCTCAGCCGTCCCGGCGCCGCGACTTCGTCGCGTTGAGCCCCGCGAGCGGGTGAGGGTTTGACCAGACGCCGCCCTCACCCGCCCGCTCTCGTGCGCACGCTCCTGGCCGGTGTAGGCCGGGTGGCAATGCGAGCAGACGTCGACCGAGATAGCCGCTGCGGCCGAGCGGATTGCGAACGACGTCCGCACGAAGCACGGCGGGCGTCGACGTGATGAAGCATGACGTCGGTCGTCGGGGTGGACGTCGAGGAGACGTCCGAGTTCGAAGTCGCCCTCGCCGAGCTCGGGCCGAAGCTGACCAACTTTTCGTCGTAGTACCGTCTCGTTCATGAGGCGGGTCGCGATCGCGGGTGTCGCTGCGCTGGGCATCTGCGTCGTCGCGGCGGCTCCGGCCCGAGCCGAGCCCGTCGCCGTACTCGTCGTCCCGGCGCAGGCGGTGTGGGCGCAGGCAGACCGCGGTGCAGTCGGACTGCTCGTGCCGGGAGCGGGGGCGACCGTTACGCGCGAGCAGGCGCTGCGGTCGTTGACGACCGGCCGGAGCGTCTCCGGGCTCGCCGGCGAGCAGGACCGCGCGCCGCTGATCCGCATTGCCGACCGCGCCGGGCCGACGACGATCTACGTCTCGCTGCCGCCGCCCGGCCGCCACCACAACGTCACGCGCTACCCGGTCGCGATCGTGGGCGGCGGCTTCCGGGGGATCCTCGACTCGCCGTCGACGCGACTGCCAGGGCTCGTCTCGATCGCCGATGTCGCTCCGACGGCGGTCGCCCTCAGGCAGGGGAAGGAGCCGGTGCTCCGCTACCGGCCCGGGTCCGCGGCGACGCTCCGCGACCTCGACCGACGGCTGACTCGAGCACACGACTCCCGGTCGGCAGCCACCATCGGCCTGGCGGCGCTCCTCGCCTCCCTCACGGGCGCGGCGTTAGCGGCGCGTTCTCGTCGGCTGGCTCGCACGGCGCTGCTCGTCGCCCCGGGCGCGATCGCGGTCGCACTGCTGCTCTCCGCGGCCGGCATCCGCTCGCCGCTGGCGGTCGGTCTCGCAATCGCGGCGGGAGGCGCCCTGACTGCACTGGTGGCCGGACGGCGCGAAGCGTTCTTCCCCCCTGCGATCGTGCTCTTCCTCGCGATCTTCCTGGCCGTGCTCACGGCGTCCCCGGAGACGAATGCGCTGGCCGCGATCGGGCCCCATCCGGACGGTGGTGTCCGCTTCTTCGGAGTCACCAACCAGGTGGAGACGCTGCTGCTGGCACCGCTGCTCGCAGCGGCGGCGACGTCGAGGCGTTGGCTTGTCGCCGTCGGTCTGCTCGCTCTTGTGGCGCTCGGCTGGAGTCGGGCCGGCGCCGACGGCGGCGGCGTGGTGGTGCTGCTCGCCGGGTTGGCAGCGCTCGTGGTGCGCGACGGGCTGCGGCGCCTCTCGGTCGCCCGGGTCGCGCTGGCGGCCGCCGGAGTCCTGGCGCTCGCGCTCCTCCTCGTGGCGGTCGATGCCGGGCTGGGCGGGTCGAGCCACGTGACTGCTGCGGTCGGCAGCGGGCCGTCTGGCCTGGCCGACGACTTGGGCCGGCGTCTCGACGTCAGCTGGGCCGGCGCCACGGCGTCGTGGCACGCGGGTCTTCTTTGCGCTGCGGGGCTCGCGGCGCTCGTGGCGATCGCGATGCGCGCACCGCGCCACGGCGCCACGTCCGCCTTCCTGGTCGCGCTCGCGGTCTCTCTTCTCGTCAACGACTCGCCCGTCGACGAGTTGGCGTGGGGCGCATTGGGCGCTCTCGCGCTGCTCGCGTCGGAAAGCGCGTCTAGCGGGCGCAGGTCCTGGTCGACCGCCCCGCAAGCGTCGCCAGCGCCCTCCCAGCCTTCAGAGTGAAACGCATCGTCACCACGCCCGGCCTGTGTACGTCGAGGACCGTCATCCCGGACTCATCGCTCTCGAGGCAGCCCCGCGACACCTTCCAGTAGGGCGACCAGCTCATCGCGATCCGGTAGCGGCCTGCGGCGGCGAGCGTGAACGTGACGCGGGACTGGCCGAACGTGAGCACATCGGTGTGGCCGGGGCCGGTGACGAGCTTCCGGGGCGCGGGAACGGCGTAGACGGTCGTGTGCGCCGAGCGAAATACCGGCGTCAGCGCCGCGCGGCCGCTGCGCAGCAGTTCCGCCTCTTCGGTCGCGCTGTAGTCGAGCGGGGCGTCCGGGAGCACGACGTAGCGAACCGCCATCTGCCGCAGCCAGCGGATCCACGTTCGCGCACCCACCTCGTCGCGGTAGAGCACCTCGTTGCGGGGGAAGTCGTCCTGCCGGAACCACCCGCGCGTGATCGGGATCCCGGCTGCAGGCAGGTAGGCCGCGGCCCAGTGCCCCGTCGTGTCGACCACCTCGACCCGGTACGACTGGTCGAGATGCCCGTGGAGGAAGCCGATCGCCGGAGCCCAGTAGGCCTCGTCCGAGGCTGGGTCGGACGCTCCTTTCGCGTAGCTCGCCGCGAGCGGGGAGACGTTCCAGGCGAGCGCGAGCAGAAACGCGACGGCCGCGAGGGGGAGCGGTCGCCACCGGCGCAGTGAAAGCGTGAGGATCGCGAGCGGGACGGCGGCGAACCTGAGTCGCGCGACGTTCTCGCCGAGGCTGGAAGGGACGAGGAACGCCGTCAGGCAGACCGGGAGATAGAGCACGTACAGCCAGCGGAGCACGCGCGCCTCCTGAACCCGCCACGTGAAGACGATGCCGAGGATGCAGAACACGCAGACGGCGGCGAGCTCCTCGATCGAGAACGGAAAGCGGCCGGCGGCCGGGAAGAGCCGCCAGAGAATGGCCCAGATCGTTGCGACGGCACCGACCGTCACCGCGGGCAGGACGAGCTCGGCCCGGGCCGGAAGCCGGGCGAGTGCGATCGCCGCGAGCAGCAGCGCCAGCAGCGCGAACGCGAGCGGGCTGGCCGCGAAGCAGATGACGGTCAGCACGGCAAAGCGGACGCGGCCGCCGGACTGAAGCGCCCACACCGCCAGCAGCGCGAAGGTGGCGCCGAGTGCGAAGGGGTACGCGCCGGAGAGCACCACGCCCGCCCAGACCACGGCGAACGCAACGCTCGACCAGCGCGAGGCATGACCCCACTCGCGCGCCGCGATGACGGTGAAGGCGAGCGCAGCCGTCGCGATGCTGAGCACCGCCAGCAACTGGATCCCGAGCACCGACGCTGCGGGGTAATAGAGGAGGCTGTAGGTGACGAAGCTGTAGCGGCCCTCGTACCAGAAGTTGTTCCAGAACTGGAAGCCGTGGTCTCGGAAGAGCCCGCTCTGGTACACGTGCGCGGCGAGGTCGCTCCCGGGCGGGCCGAACGCGGCGAGCAGCGACGCGACGAGCGCGGCGAGCCCGAAGGCGAAGAGCGCCTCGGCCGTGAGTGGCCGGGCGCGCGCGGCTGTGGGTGTCGAAAGTGTCTCCATCGTCGCTAGTCGTCCGGCTCGCCGTCGTCGTATGCGAGCACCTCGATGCGCCCGATGACGCCGAGCCCGTGCCAGGCGATCTTGCTCGAGCGTGGGTACCAGCACATGTCGTTCGGCTTCCGCGTACCGTAGACGAGCATCGTCAGCCCGTCCTCGCCGGCGCGGAGCCAGTGGCTGACGCGCGTCCCGGGCGGGCGCGCGATCACGTGGCCGGCGCGGATGGGGATCTGCTTCTGCGCCGCGCCCGTTCGTTCGACGAGGAGGGGCGAGGGCCAGAGGTGGAGCGTCTCGTCTCCCTCGAGCATGACGAAGATCTCCTCGGACGCACCGTGGGAGTGGGGTGGAGTCGGCAGCTTTCCCGGTGCGACCCGCACCCGGTTCAGGCCGACGTCCTTCGTGCCGGCGGCCTCGCCGAGCATCTGCCAGGTGGCGTCCATTTCGCCCTTCGCGCGGCGGTAGGACTCGACCTCGTCCCAGTGCGCGATTCCCACGGGCGCAATCTAGAGGCCGAAGCGGTAGACGTGCACGTCGTGCGGTCCGAACCAGTCGCGGAAGCCGCCATCGGCGACGGTCACCGAGCGGAACACCTGGTGACCTGCGCCGATCGGAGGCGGCAGAGGCTCCTGCACGTACTCGAAGAGCACCTGCCCGCCGG
>JANMJY010000161.1:0-9829 GCA_031371615.1 Actinomycetes bacterium
GCTCATGGGCCGCCGCACCCGTGTGGCTTCTGCGACGCCAAGCCCTCTTTCCTCGCTGCGGTACCGGTTCAATCCTCCAAAGGAGCAGAGATGAGTTCGATCAGAGAGACGGCCGAGCAGTTCTTCGATGCCTGCGAAACAGGCAAAGGTTGGGACGCGTGCCAAGGCTACTGCCACGAGGGCGCGACTTTCTCGTCTCAGACTGGAGCACTGGAGGGCATCGAGACAGTTCAGGGCTACACCGACTGGATGAAGGGTCTCTTCACCCCTGTGCCAGACGCCAGCTACGAGATTCGCTCGTTCGCGGTCGACGATGCGCGACACAACGTGGCCGCTTACGCCGTATTCCGAGGAACGCACACCGGAGAGGGTGGACCGGTGCCGCCGACGGGGAAGAAGGTGGTGGCCGACTACGTGTACGTCATGGATTTCGACGGCGATCGAATCCGTCACCTGACGAAGATCTGGAACGATGGAATCAGCCTGGTGCAGCTGGGCTGGACGTAAGAGCCCACTTGCCTGCGCCAGCGGTCCGAAGTGACGCCAGAGGCCCGACGGTCAGGACTCCGGACCACCGTTGATCTGGCGATCCCAATCTGCCTCGTCATAGGAGCCAAGCGAGGCGGCGATCAGACCATCATCGCCGATCGTCCACCGCTCGAACCCGCTGATGCGTACGGCGCGCCCGGTTCCTCCGGGGCCCGTGTTCGTCCCCGTCAACGCCCAGTGGTACTCCGGCGAATCGCCGCCCACCTTCAACTCCTCCATCGCCACCCGTAAATCGGGAAAACCGTCCATGAATCCTCTCGCAGCCTCAGTGATCGCCTCACGTCCGATCGCTGGCGAGGCGTCGTTGATCGTCAGCAAGCCGTCGGGCGAGTAATGCTCAGCTACCCGCGCCGGCTCGCCGCTGCACCATGCCTCGGTGTAGCGACGCGCGAACTCCAACAGGTCGGACATGACTGGACGCTCCATTCCGTAGGGGTCGTAGCGATCATCCACACCCCGCTCGGGCGTGTCCAGCAAGGCCTGGGCGAGCGTTCGCGAGTACACCCTGCGCGTGAATCGGGCCGAACCTGGTTCGGTCTTTGAACCAGGTTCGAGAGTTTCCTCGGAAGTGCGTCGGCGGTCGAAACTCTGGAACCTGGTTCACACACCCCGAACCAGGTTCCGGGGGAGTGGTCTGCGCCAGTGCTCGCGACCGGTGCCTTGACGCATGACGCCCTCCCTATACTCACGCGCATGCTCCGGGCTGCGTTCTTCGCCCTCGTGGGCGTCGCATTCTTCACGCACTGGGTCGTAACTGACCCCAGCTTCGAGGGCCCAATCAATACGGAGTGGACGCACGTGCTGGCGTTCAGCGCGCTACTTCTCACGCTCGCGGTCACGCTCCCCGTGTACGGCTGGATGGTCGGTGGGCGATGGGTGTTTCGATTGTCGCTCGTGGCGGGCGCGGGCGCGGCCCTCGGCAGCGTCGCCAATATCTTCGAGGACGGCTTCGCCATCGGCTGGGTCTTCTTCGTCTTCATCCTGGGCACGGCGATCGTCAATCTCGCCCTCCTCGGGATGACCGTCGTGATCGCACGCACGCAGCGCGGCGTCTATCGCCTTCTCGCACTGATCCCGGCAGGGACGGTTGCCGCGATCATCTTCAACGTGTTGGCAGGTGGCATCATCATGCTGGTCACGTGGCTCATCGCAGCAGCCCTCGCACTGCGTACCCGGGCGGCAGTTGGGGCCGCACCCGCAACGACCTAGCTTGGCCCGACCCGCGGTCAGCTGCTGGGAGAGGCGGCCGGGATGGGCCGACCTGCCTCTGTCATCCGACCCCGAGTACCGAGGCTGGCGCCGAACAGAATCCAGCCCAGGCCGAAGAGCACGTCGGCAACGGCGCCGTAGATCCTGTAGCCGTCGATCTGATCCAGCATGTCCGGCCGTACCGCCACCAGCCAGAGGACTGACCAGAACAGGACGACCCCGAGCCCCCAGAGGAGGAGTCGGCTGAATCGCGTCAACGAGGACGTTCGTCGGTTGGCCACGGCCATGAGGATGAGGCCTGTCCCAAAGACGGGCGCAAGCAGCGGCGGTATGACCGCGAGGATCGCCAGGTTGACCAATGCCGGAATCACCACGCCGATCATTGTGAGCACGTAGCCGACCCGCGCCATCCGGCCGGCTCGGCCGGTCAGCCGCCTGTACGACCAGGCGAGACCGAGCGCGATCAGCAGGCCTGAGGGGCCTTCCATCATGCTGCCCCAAAACAGCGTGCCCATGCCGAGCACCTCTCCCTGCATGTCCACGGAGCCGGGGCCGTGCACGCTCGTGTAGATCGGCCACATGGCGATGTACAGCGCCCCTCCGGCGATCATCGCGACACTCGGCCATAACGCAGACGCTGCGGACCCACCAGCGACGCGACGACGCTCCACCCGCCCACACTAATCCCGCACACGCCCGCAGTCCAGGTGCCTCCGACGGGATAGAAAGAGTGGGCCACCGGCCCGGGCGAGTCTTCTCGAGTGCACCCCGAGCGATGAGTGTCGGCGGCGGTCGAACTGGTGTCTGACACCTTGACGTGAAACGTTTTGGTCGCCGCGCACCGCCGTGGTGTCAGACACCCGTGCAGTCGACTGGGCGAGCGTGCTCTCGCCTCCCCCTGACGAGTGCGATGCGCTAGGCCGTCAGGGCGGCGTGGATCCAGTCCAGCGCGTCGAGACGCATGAGGCCGTAGTGGTAGAAGTCGACGCGGCCTAGGCCGCGTTCGCGCGCCAAATCGACCTTCGCGCGCAGGTCCTCGGCCGAGTCGCAGTCGGGCGTAGACGGCCGGAGGATGACGGAGACCGCCGCGTCGCCGTACGCGTCGAGGTCGCCGCGGATCCGCTCCGGGTCGGCGGTGTAGCCGATCGCCTCGATCCCGTCGCACGCGCGAGCGACGGCGTCGACGTCGACACCGAGCTGCCAGGCGATCGAGGGCGCGGGCGCTCCGGTAGGCCGGCCGTCCGCGTAGCCCTTGACGGCCCCCGAGAGCTCGATGAACTCGAACGGCGTCTCGCCGGCCGCCTCTGCGACCTCCGCGACGAGCGAGGTCACGACGTGCTCACGAACCTGCGCGTACGCGTCGCGCTCCGGCTCTCCGCCGGGGTCGTCGCCGGCGAACGCGCTCTCGATCGCCTCGCATGCATCGCGACGAGCGCCGTCACCGTCGACTCCGGCTATCCGCGCCGCGGCGAGGCAGTGCTCGCAGAAGCAGAGCCCGAGCAGATAGCGGACGCGCGCTCCGAGCGGGACGAAGTAGCGCTCGTGCGCGTAGCCGTGCTCGAGACCCAGGTAGTGCAGCGCCTCCGAGCAGATGCCCGCGACGCCGAGCTCGGCGATGTCGGCGGCGAGCGCACGCGCGTACTCCCGGGCATCCGGATGCGCGGGGCAGAGCTCGGTCACGTAGCGGTCCCCGAACGCGTTCTCGGGCGCGCACTCGGGATGCGCCGCGGCGAGGGCGCCGTTGTGGAGGAACACCGTCCACGCCCGCACGGTCAGGCCGCGCCGGTCGGCGGCCGCGATGGCCTCGGGCAGCACGAACGCCGCCTCGCTCTCCGGCGGCTGCAGGCGCGCAGCGCGCAGCGCCGGCCCGGGCGGGAAGAAGACGGCGCCGCTCTCGAGAAACCGCACCTTCCGCACGGGGTTGTGCGGAAAGACATCCCTGCCCTCGTGGTACGCCGCCGCCACGGTGACGCCGCGGAGACCGCCGCGGTGCTCGACGTTGTCCAGCACCGCCTCGATCCCCTCGTCCGCAAGGTCGGTCGCGAAGCAGAAGATCGAGGAGTCCACTAGCGGCTGAGCCAGCCGCCGTCGACCGGCAGCGTCACCCCGTGCACGTAGTCCGCAGCGGGGGAGGAGAGGAAGACGGCGGCGCCGCCGATGTCGGCGGGCTCGCCCCAGCGGCCCGCCGGGATGCGGACGTCGATCTGCTTCGTCCGCTCCGGATCGTCGCGCCAAATGCGCGCGTTCAGCGCCGTCTTGACATAGCCGGGGGCGATCGCGTTCACGTTGACGCCGTGCGGCGCCCACTCGTTCGCGAGCGCCATCGTCAGCTGGGAGACCCCGCCCTTGCTCGCCGCGTACGAGGCGATGCGGAAGCCGCCCTGGAAGCTCATCACCGACGCGATGTTCACGATCTTGCCGCTGCCCTGCGCGACCATGATCCGGCCGGCGAGCTGGCAGAGCTCGAACGTCGCCGTCAGGTTCACCTCGATCACCTCGTCCCAGTCGTCGAGCTCGTGGTCGACCGCGTCGGACGCGCGGCCGATCCCGTGGGAGTTCACGAGTATGTCGAGACCGCCCAGCCCCTCGACGGCCTCGTCGAAGGCGCGCCGCAACGCCTCGCGGTCGTTGAGGTCGGCGCGCACCGCGATGCCGCCGAACTCCGCAGCCGCCTCGTCGGCGCTGTCCGAGCGACCGAGGACGGCCACACTCCCACCGGCTTCCACGAGCGCGCGTGCGATCCCGCGCCCGATCCCGCCGCCGCCGCCCGTGACGAGCGCGCGGCGACCGGTCAGATCGAAGCGACCGGCCACTGCTTGCGCGCACTGAGCTCGGCGAGGATGCGCGCAGTCTCGCGGTAGGACTCCTCGACGAGCTCCACCATGCGGTCTGGCTCCGGCACGCGCTCGAGCTCGACGGAGACCGTGCCCGTATAGCCGGTCTGGAGGATCGCCTGCAGGTACTCCTTGATCGGCGTGACGCCGCGCCCGGGCGGCATGTCGCCGTGCACCTTGCCGTCGCAATCCGACACGTGCACGTGCCCGATCATCCCGGTCAGCACCGCGACGTCGTCGAACGAGGCCCCGGACAGGTGCAGGTGCGAGACGTCCGCGTTGGCCTTTACCGCCGGATGATCGACTAGCCGGATCAGGTCGGCGAGCTCGTGCACGCTCCCTGCGACCGCGTGCTTGAACGGCTCGAGCTCGATCGCCAGCTGGATTCCCTGCGGCTCTGCGTGCTGCGCCAGCTCGCGCAGGTTCTCGGCGACGAGCTCGAAGATCTGCTCCTTCGTGAACACCTGCAGGTCGCAGTAGTACTCGCCGACGACGAGCAGCACGTTGCGGCCGCCGAAGTAGGCCTGCTGATCGATGTAGGCCCTGCAGCGGTCGAGCGTGAACCGACGGACGGAAGGGACGAAGTCGACGAGACCGAGCGCGATGCACACGGCCGAGCGGATCGGCAGCCCGACCGCGTCGCAGGTCTCCTTGATCTCCCGCCGCTTCTCGTCGCTCGTCGTCAGCGGGTCCTCGAAGACGTCATAGCTGTCGAAGCCGATCTCCTTCGTCTTGGCGATTCCCTCGAGCACTCCGATTGAGGTTCCGTGCCAGGCCGAGCCGATCAGCCCGAGCTCGAGCGCGTGCTCCATCAGCTGGCGACGTGCGCGGCGCGCGCGCCGGCGAGGTCGTCCGTGCCGGAGGGGCGGAAGAGCTCCGTCTCGAAGCGGCTGCGATCCCCGCGATGGAGGCCGATGAAGTACTCGACCGGCCGGCCGTCGTCGAGATAGGTGACGCCGCTGAAGGCGAGGATCGGCGCTCCTTCCGGCACGCCGAGGTGCTGAGCGACCTCGCCGTTCGCCACGCGCGCCTCGATCGAGCGCGAGCCCCGGTGGAGCTTGAGGCCGAGGTCCTGCTCGTAGGTCTCGAAGAGCGAGCGGTCGCTCATGTCGAGCTCGAGGATCGGCGCGCAGATGGAATACGGCATGTACGCGGTCGTGACGACGAGCGGCTCCTGGCGCAGGAAGCGCAACCGCTCGAGCAGCACGATCTGCTCCGATGCCGGCAACTCGAGCATTTTCGCCACATGCGGCGAGACGGGCTCGGCCTCGAGCCGCAGTACCCTCGTCTCCAGCCGCTCCCCGCGTGCGCTCAGGTCCTCGTGGAGGCTCGTCAGCGACTGCGCCACGAACTCCGACACCTTCGGCTCGGCGACGAACGTTCCTTTTCCCTTGAGCCGCGTGACGAGGCCTGTTCGCTCGAGGTCGCTCAGCGCCTGGCGGACGACGGTGCGGCTGACGTCGTAGCGCTCGCACAGCGAGGCCTCGGTCGGGATCTGCTCACCCGTAGCCAGCACGCCGCCGGCGACTGCGCTCTCGAGCAGCTGGCGCAGCTGGTAGTAGAAGGGGACCGGCGAAGCCTTGTCGATCGTGCCCAGAATCCCCGTTGCGCCGAGGGGCGCCGCTTCGCTCATCATCACGTCTCTCTGTCAGGGCCGGCCATCTCGGCAGGGGATACTGTAATGACAACATGCTTGCATTACAACATCGCCCAGGATAACGTCGTCAGATGCTTGGATCGACGGTCCTCGAGGCTGGATCGCTGGTCGGGATCGTGCGCTTCCACGAGGGCGGAGACGTCTCCGGCACGCTGGCCGCGCTCGTCCGAGGCGGGATCGAGCAGGTCGAGGTGACGATCGACACTCCGGGCGCCCTCGACGCCGTCGCCGCCGCGGCAGCAGAGGGCAGGACGGTCGGCATCGGCACGGTCGTCGACTCGGAGCAGGTACGCGCAGCTGCGGCGGCGGGCGCCCGCTTTGTCGTCAGCCCCGGGCTCGTCGCCGACGTGATCGAAACCGCTCTCGAGCTCGGAGTCGAGCCCGTTCCCGGCGTCTTCACGGCGACCGAGATCCTGGCCGCGACCGCGGCCGGCGCTCGGGTGATGAAGCTCTTCCCGGCGTCGTGCGGCGGGCCTTCCTATCTCCGTGCGCTGCGCGGCCCGTTTCCGACGATCCCGATCATCCCCACGGGCGGCGTCCGGATCGAGGACGTGCCGGCCTACCTCGACGCCGGCGCCACGGTGATCGCGCTCGGCAGCGAGCTCGTCGGGCGTACGGCGCCCAGCTCGGACGCCGAGCTCGAATGGATCACCGCGCAGGCCGCGCGTGCAGCCGCCGCGGTTCGCGACGGCGTTCTGTCGACGCAGGCGAGCGGCTGATGCGGCTCTCCGACCTCGACACGCCGGTGCTCGTCGCCGATCTCGACGCGATCGAGCGGAACGTCTCCCGGATGCAGGCGTACTGCGACGAGCATGGCCTCGCTCTGCGACCGCACATCAAGACGCACAAGCTGCCAGAGCTCGCCCGGCTCCAGCTCGACGCCGGCGCTGTCGGGATCACCTGCCAGAAGCTCGGCGAGGCCGAGGTGATGGCCGACGCGGGCGTCGAGGACATCCTGCTCTCGTTCCCGCTCCTCGGCGAAGCGAAGGCCGAGCGGCTGGCCGCGCTGGCGAAGCGCGTGAAGATGACCGTCGTCGGCGACTCGGCGGTAGTCGCCGAGGGCCTGGCGCCGGTGCTCGCGCGCCACGGGCTCGAGGTCGACTTCCTGGTCGAGTGCGACACGGGCCTGGGGCGGACTGGCGTGCAGAGCCCTGAGGAGGCGGCCGACCTGGCCGAGGTCGTGCAGCGGCTCGAGGGACTGCGCTTCGCCGGGCTGATGACCTACCCGTCGCTCCCCGAGACTGCTGCGTGGCTCAAGTCCGCGCGGCAGGCGGTCGAGGCGCGGGGCATCTCGGTCGACCGGGTCAGCGGTGGAGGCACGCCCACGGCCGAGCGCACGCACGAGCTCGGTGTCGTCGACGAGCTCCGCGTCGGCACCTACATCTACGGCGACCGCTCCCTGCTCGTCAACGGCATGCAACTCGAGGACTGCGCGCTGCGCATCGTCGCGACCGTGGTCAGCCGGCCGACGCGCGAGCGCGCGATCATCGACGCGGGATCCAAGACGCTGACCTCGGACCCGGCCCTGGGCGCGACCGGCCACGGCCTGCTCGTCGAGTACCCGGACGCGGAAATCTACGCGCTGAACGAGGAGCACGGCTACGTCGACGTCAGCCGCTGCGACCCGCCGCCGGAGATCGGAGCGCGCGTCACGATCGTCCCCAACCATGCCTGCACGGCCGCGAATATGCATGACGAGATCGTCATGCACCGCGGCGGCGAGATCGTCGAAACGCTGCCGACAGCGGCACGCGGAAAGGTGAGGTGAGCTGGTGAAGGAAGCGATTCAGCCGGAGGGTCTCGCGCGGCCTGCGGCACCGTATTCCCCGGTCGTCGTCAGCGGCGACCTCGTCTACACGGCGGGTCAGGTCGGGTTCGACGAGTCCGGCCAGCTGACCGCGGACGACATCACCGGTCAGACGCAGAAGGTGTTCGAGAACCTCCTGGCCTGCCTGCGGGCGGGCGGCTGTGAGCCGGCCGACGTGATCAAGGTCAACGCCTACCTCAACGATCTGGGCGATTTCGCGGCCTTCAACGAGGTCTACCGCGCGACCTTCCAGGAGCCGTACCCCGCCCGCACGACCGTGGGCGTCGATCTGCCCGGCGGGATCCTCGTTGAGGTCGAGGCGGTGGCACGCAGACCCGGTTAGCTGTACGTGCAGGGCTTTCTGCTACCTTGGGTGCACGGCAGGCCATTCGGGCCCCGTGGAGATCTAGCTTCTCGTTCCTCCTTTTTAGGTTGTTCGAGGTCAGTTGCGTCTCGAACATGCTCGTCAATCAAGGAGTCGAACACGTGTCCAAGTCATTCCAGGAGCTCGGCGTCAGCTCGCCCGTAGTCAGGGCGCTCGAAGCCGGTGGCTTTACCCATCCCTTTGCAATCCAGTCCAGCGTCTTGCCGGACGCGCTCGCAGGCCTCGACGTTCTCGCCGAGTCGCCGACGGGCTCCGGCAAGACACTCGCCTTCGCCCTGCCGCTCGTCGAGCGCACGGCTGGTTCGAACGCCCGTCCGGGCGCGCTCGTCCTCTGCCCGACCCGTGAGCTCGCGCTCCAGGTCAGCGCCGACATTCGCCCGCTCGCCAAGGCCAAGGGCCTTCGCGTCGAGACGGTCTACGGCGGCGCCCCGATCGGAGCGCAGATCAAGAAGGCGCGCGACGCTCACATCCTCGTCGCGACGCCCGGCCGCCTCCATGACCTGATTGAACGGCGCGCCGTCAGGCTCACCGACGTCCGCGTCCTCGTCCTCGACGAGGCCGACCGGATGCTCGACATGGGCTTCAAGCCACAGGTCGACCGCATCCTCCGCGGCGTACCGGACAACCGGCAGACGATGCTCTTCTCAGCCACGCTCGACGGCGCGGTTGCCGAGCTCGCTCGGGCCTACACGGTTAACGCCGTGCGCGTCCAGGCGGAAGCGCCCATCGAGGCGCAGCGCGGCGAGGTCGACCACACCTTCGTCGCGGTCACAGCCGAGGACAAGCTCGACCGCCTGGTCGAGCAGCTCCGCAGCGACCGCGGGCTCGCGCTCGTGTTCGTGCGGACGAAGCACGGCGCCGACAAGCTCGCCCGCAAGCTCGAGCGCCAGCACAACATCAAGGCGGTCGCGATGCACGGCAACCTCTCGCAGAACCAGCGGGAGCGCGCGCTCGCGCAGTTCGAGTCGGGACGCATCACGACGCTCGTCGCGACCGACGTCGCCGCCCGCGGCCTCGACGTCGACGACATCACGCACGTGATCAACTTCGACCCGCCCCAGGGCGACACCGACTACGTCCACCGCGTCGGCCGTACCGGCCGCGCCGGGCGCAGCGGCACCGGCGTCACGCTCGTCCTCCCGGATCAGCGCGGCGACGTCAGCCGGCTCGCCACCCGGCTCGGCCACGGCGAGTCGTTCGCCTCCTCGGGGATGATCGTCGCGACCAAGCCGAAGCCGCACAGTTCGAATGGACGGCGGCGCCGCTCGCGTTAGGCTCACGTCGATGAGCGTCGCTCGCCTTCGGCTCGCTCCCGTGGGGGAAACCATGTTTCCCCCACGAGCCCCCTTCTTCTGTGCCGTGGGGGAACTTCCAAGTTCCCCCACACC
>JANMJY010000213.1:0-8679 GCA_031371615.1 Actinomycetes bacterium
GCCTTCTTCCCCCACGCGGCGTCGCTGCGTCAGGCTTTCGCCCATTGCGCAAGATTCCCCACTGCTGCCTCCCGTAGGAGTCTGGGCCGTGTCTCAGTCCCAGTGTGGCTGATCGTCCTCTCAGACCAGCTACGGATCGTCGCCTTGGTAGGCCATTACCCCACCAACAAGCTAATCCGCCGCGGGCTCATCCTCGATCGGAGGCCGAAGCTACCTTTTCTCAAGAGCTCGTAAGCTCGAGAGGCTATCCGGTATTAATCCGGGTTTCCCCGGGCTATCCCAGAATCGAGGGCAGATTACCCACGTGTTACTCACCCGTTCGCCGCTGTCCCCATTCCCGAAGGAATGGTTCTCGCTCGACTTGCATGTGTTAAGCGCGCCGCCAGCGTTCGTCCTGAGCCAGGATCAAACTCTCCGTGAAGGATTGTTTGCCCATAGATGCAGTCAACGAACGACTGCGGGCAATCTTTCGCTTCGAGCTTGAGCTCAAAGTGTCTTCCGCACCGCTACCGAAGCAGCGGAGGGTCGACGGGTTTTAGTTGAAGCCTCATCCGGGTCGTGAGCAAAGCTCACGAGACGATGAGGTCTCGACGTAAACGCACGCTGTTGAGTTTTCAAAGACCAGTGCCACTGTGGAAGCGGCGTAAAAAAAGCCTCCGACTCGCGCCAGAGGCCTCCAAAGCTTGTGGTGCTGATCGTATCCGATCGAGGCTTGGAGACGCTCCGGTTGGTCGCGGGACAGGGACCTTTGCAGCACCGACCCTCACGGGCGGCCGAGGAACAGTAGCAAACCACGCCGCTCTGTCAACGTTCTACTGCAGCTTGGCGAAGCGGCGCTTACCGGCTTGGAGGGTCACTCCGGCGAGGTCGGCACGCGGAACGTCCAGCTCCGTCACCGCCACGCCGTCCAGTTTCACCCCACCCTGGTCGATCAGCCGCCGCGCTTCGCTCGTCGAGAGCCCGAACGCGGACGCGAGCACGGCAGGCAGATGCACGGGATCCCCCTCGGGAAGCGGGATCTCGGACATGTTGTCGGGCGCCTGGCCCTCGCGTACGACCCGCGTGAAGTGCGCCTCCGCCCGGGTCGCCTCCTCCTCCCCGTGCGAGCGCGCGACGATGGCGCGCGCGAGCGCGAGCTTCGCCTCCATCGGCTCGCCGGCCGGCAGGTCACGCTCGAGCACCAGCCGGTACCACTCCGCCAGCTGCCCGTCCGGGATCCGCATCGCGCGGCCGAACTGCTCCTCCGGCGCCGCGGTCAGCGGAATGTTGTTCCCGAGCGAGGAGCTCATCTTCTCTCCGTCCCAGGAGAGCAGGAGCGGCGTCGTCAGCACCACCTGCGGCTCGAGCCCGTACGCCTGCATGACCGTGCGGCCCGCGAGCAGGTTGTAGAGCTGGTCGGTGCCGCCGAGCTCGACGTCCGCCTCCACCGCGACCGAGTCGTACGCCTGCATCAGCGGGTAGAGGAGCTCCGAGACGGAGATCGGCTCCTGGGCGGCCATCCGCTTGCTGAAGTCGTCGCGCTCGAGGATCTGCGCGACCGTCGTCGTCCGAGTCAGCCGGATCACATCGGCGAAGTCGAGCTTCGCCAGCCACTCGCTGTTGAACCGAACCTCGGTCTTGTCTCGGTCGACGATCTGAAAGGCCTGTTCGACGTACATCTTCGCGTTCGCGTCGATCTCCTCGTCGGAGAGAATGGGACGCTCCGCCGAGCGTCCCGAGGGATCGCCGATCCGCGTCGTGTAGTCGCCGACGATGAAGACGCCAACATGGCCGGCGTCCTGAAACGCGCGCATCCGCTGCAGTGGGATTCCCCGACCGACGTGGATGTCCGGAGAGGTGACGTCGATCCCGAGCTTGACCCGCAGGGGCCGGCCGAGCTTCAGCTTCTCCTCGAGCCCGCCAGCCGGCAGGACGTCGACGGCGTTTCGGGTGAGGACGTCGATCATGGGCCGCCGATCGTACCGAGGTGGATCGCCGAGACGTCCTCCGGCGAGGTGCAGCCGCAGAACGCGAGTGCAAGCTCGATCTCGTCGCGCAGCAGCTGGAGCACGTGCGTCGCGCCCGCCTCGCCGTCGCAGGCGAGCCCCCAGAGCGGCGCGCGGCCGGCGAGCGCCGCGCGGGCGCCGAGCGCGAGCGCCTTGACGACGTCGGATCCTCTCCGGATGCCTCCGTCCACGTAGACCTCGATCCGGCCGGCGACCGCCTCGACGATCTCGGGCAGAAGGTCCGCGGTCGGCGCGACGGCATCGAGCTGGCGGCCGCCGTGGTTCGAGACCACGATCGCGTCGACGCCGTGTGCGCAGGCCAGGTCCGCGTCCTCTGCGGTCTGGATCCCTTTGAGGACGAGCGGGAGCGTCGAGAGCGACCGCAACTCCTCGAGGTCCGCCCACGTGAGCGTCGGGTCGAAGGCTCCGAGCTCGAGCGGGGTCGCACCCTCCCACCCGACGCCCTCGACCGAACGGAGCGCGGCGACGCTCGGCACGAGGACTTCGGCCGGCACCCGAAATCCCGTGCGCAGGTCGCGCTCGCGCCGGCCAAGCCGAGGCGCATCGACCGTGAGCACGATCGCGCCGTATCGGTGCTCCGCCGCCTGCTCGACGAGTGCGCGGGTGACGCCGCGGTCCCGAAAGACGTAGAGCTGGAACCACCGGGGAGCACCCGGAGCCGCCGCCGCGACCTCCTCGGGCGTCGCCGTGGCGACCGTCGAGAGGCACAGCAGCGTTCCGGCCGCGGCGGCCGCCCGCGCCATTCCCGGCTCGCCGTCCGGGTGGGCGAGCTTCTGGAGCGCGACCGGCGCGACGAGGAGCGGCATCGAGACCGGCGTGCCGAGCACGGTCGTCGCGGTCGTCACCTCGGAGACGTCGACGAGCACGCGCGGACGGAGATACAGCCTTTCCCAGGCCGCGACGTTGCCGGTCAGGACACGCTCGTCACCCGCGCCGCCGGCGTAGAAGCCGAAAGCGCCGGGCTCGAGCCGCGACTCAGCGAGACGTTCGAAGTCGGCGACGCAGACCAGCTCGTTCGTCATCGGCGCGTCTGCGCCTCAACCATGGTCGTGCTCGTGGGTCGCCGAGGGCGTCGAACAGCTACGGCAAACGCCGTGCATCGTGACCTCCCGCGCGCCGACCACGAAGCCCGAGCGCTCGAGCACTCGATCGGCGACACCCGCGAGCACGTCGTCGTGAACGTGATCCACTCGGCCACAGCGCTCGCAGACGAGGTGATGGTGGGGGTGCTCGTGGGCTGGCTCGAAGTACGCCTTGCTCTCACCGAGATCGGTGCGAAGAACGAGTCCGTCCTCGACGAGCACGTCCAGCGTCCGGTAGACGGTCGAGGCGTTCACCTGGGGCAGCAGCTCTTGTACCCGCGCCGCGATCTCCTCGGCGCTGAGATGGCTGTCCGGCTGCGCCGCGAGCACATCCCAGATCATCGCCCTCTGGGGCGTCAACCGGCGGCCGTGCTCCCGCAGGACGTCGGCCGGCGCCACTGAGTGGGTGTGCCCCTCGTCCGACATTGCGTGATCATGCCACCGACTGCGGATCGGCTCAGAACGGGTAGGGAATCAGGCTCCACGCAGCTGCCGCGTACCAGAGGCCGAAGCTCAGGCTCGCAACCCCGAGCGCCGGTGCCAGGGAGTTGAAGGAACGGCGAACCGGCCTCGCCGTCAACAGCGATCCGAAGGCTGCGGTCGTGATCGTCATCGAGATCGCGGTGAACACGGCCAGGATCACGAGCGAAACCACCGCGAGGCGCCGGGACTCGATCGACGCCAGGAGGAGGACGCTGACGCCCGCGCTGCCGCCCATGCCGTGGACGAGGCCGATACCGAAGGCGCCGAGCGGCGTCCGCACCTTGTGCCCGTGGCCGTGCGAGCTGCTCGACTCGTGCGCGTGCACGTGCACGTGCCGGTCGCCGTCGTGCTCGTGCGCATGCACGTGAAACGACCCGGCGCGCCAGCGGCGGAGCAGCCGGACCGCGAGGTAGACGATCACGAAGGCGATCGCCGTCTCGGCGCCCTGTTGCAGCCGCTCGGGCAGATACTTGTTGAAGATCACGATCGGCAGGCCGAAGAGGAAGAGCGTCGTGCCGTGGCCGAGGCCCCACGCGAGCCCCATCCGGGCCGCGGCACGCCCCGCGCGGTCGCGGCCACTCGCGATCAGCGTGGTCACCGCGGCAAGGTGGTCGGGGTCCGACGCGTGCCGGAGGCCGAGAAACACGGCGACGAGCAACACGATCCAGATCGACGTCCCGTCCGAGAAGCCGGCGATCCAGTCATCGAGCCCGAACATGACGCTCACTCCCTTCACCCGCGTTGCGAGACTCTCTCGCAACTGCGAGTTGTTCGCAAGAGGACGATAAACGGTTCACGAGATTGCCGGGAGCGCCCGGATCGTCATCAGGACGCCGAGCCCGAGGATCAGGAGGGCGCTGACCGCCGGGAGAGCCTGGACGATCCGGCCTTCGAAGCTCATCCGGCCGAACGTGCGCTTGGCGCCGATCGCAAGCAGGCCGATTCCGGAGACGACGGCCGCGAGGCCGACGCTGAACGCGACGATCAGGAGCAGCCCGAACGCGACGCGGTGCAGAGAGATGGCGGCGAGAAGGACGACGAGCGCCGTCGGGCAGGGCAGGATCCCGCCCGAGACACCGACCGCGACGAGGCCCCGGATGCCGCTACCCGGCTCCGGCACATGGCTGTGCCCATGCTCTGCCCCGTGCGCGTGCTCGTGGCCGGAGCCGTGGTGATGATGACCGTGACCGCGGCCGTTGACCGCGCGGTAGCGCGCCCGGAGCACGACCATGCCGACGCCGACGACGAGCAGCGCCGAGATGAGGTTGAGCCAGGGGTAGAGATCCTCGGGGACGATGAACTCCGAGAGCCCGAGCGTGACGAGCCCGAGCGCGAAGACGCCGATCGTGTGGGTGACGGTCACGATCCCGCCGAGCAGGAACGCGTGCCTCGCGTGGCCGCGCGAGCCGACCATGTAGCCGGCGATGATCGCCTTGCCGTGTCCCGGCGTCAGCGCGTGCGCAGCGCCCCAGAACATCGCCACGAGGAGCGCGATGAGGACGAAGCCGATGCTCAGGTCCTCGTGGGCGACCAGGCCGGCAAAGCCGCCTTCGCTCCTCGAAGAGGTGCGGCCGACCCTCGTCGTGCGCTCTCCGAGCGACGGCGCGACGCCGTGTTCGCTCCCCGGCTCGAGCGTCGCCCGAGCGCTCGTGACGTCGAGCGGGCTCTTGAGCAGGTCCTGCGGGTAGGTGCGGAGCCGGTCACTCGAGCTCTCGGCCGGTACCGAGGCGGAGGCGACGCTCGCGTCGAGGCCGGAGCGGATCACGATCTCCTTCCAGCCGACCCGGCTCGCGAAGGTCTCGTCACTCACCGAGACCTGTCGAGCGGCAGTAGCCGGGCCTGCGTCGAAGACGAGCTCGAGCCGCGTTGTCTTCAGGCCGCCGACGCCCTGCGGGAACTCGAGCCTTCGTGTGACCTCGTGCAGCGGCAGCCGCTTGCCGCCGGCGCGGACGGCGAAGCTGCGCTCGATCTGCGCAGCCAGGCGATCCGCGTAGCCCACCCGGCCGAGCCGCGTCACCTTCGACTTGTCCTGGAAGGTCGGGATCTCGGCGAGATCGAGCACGTAGAGCGCGTAGAGCCGGTCGCCCGAGACGACGAGCTCCGAGTAGCGGTTCGTCGTGAAGTTGCCGAGCGGATGCGCCTGGGCCGCTGCGGGCGCGAGCAGCGCGGCGAGGCACGCTCCGAGTACGAGCAGTCGTTTCATGAGATCGCCTTTCGTGCGACGGGGCTCCAGAGGATCGAGAAGTGAGGGTTCAGGTCGAGCGCGCGGGCGAACCAGGTCTTCGCGGCCGCCGTCTCACCGAGGCAGCGCTCGATCATTCCGCGGTGGAAGAAAAAGGTGGCATCGCGCTGGCCGAGCCGGAGCGAGCGGTCCGAGGCGACCCGCGCCTCGGAGCAGCGGCCGTTGCGTGCGAGCGCCCAGGCGAGCACGTCGTCGCCGACGACGGAGGGCCGGGCGGCGCGCGCCTTCCGGGCCAGTGCGAGCGACTGGCGCAGCTTGATCCCATGGTCGAGGCGGAAGAGCGCAGTCTCGAGGTCGGTGGTGACGCCATTAGCGGCCTGAAGCCGCTCGATCGCGCCGACGAGGGCGTACTGCTCCTTCGCAGCGGCGGGCTTGCCGGCAGACGCGAGCAGGTCTCCGAGCTGGATCACGTACTGCGGCAGCGGGATCGCCTCGACGGCTCGGCGTTGAAGCGCGAGTGCGCGCGGGAGTCGCCCCTGCGCCGCCTCGACCCGGGCGAGGGCGTCCAGTGCGGGTGCGTAGCCGGGCACGACTTGGAGCGCGAGACGGTAGTGGGAGGCGCTCTCCCGGATCCGCCCGACCGACCAGTGCAGCTTGCCGAGCTCGACGGCCGTCCAGGCGTACGCCTCGGGCCGGCCGATCGAGGCGTCGAGCGCGAGCTCCATCGCTTCGATCGCGCCCGGAACGTCGCCCGAGAGCTCTCGGGCGTACGAGACACGCGAGTACGAGGAGGCGTTCGGCTTCAGCGCCGACATCCGGTCGAACCTGGCGAACGCCTCGCGATAGCGCCCGAGCTCGAGGAGGGCGTCGCCGACGACGCCGAACGGTGACGCGCTCGTCGGCGCGGCCGCCCTGGCGGCGCGCCCGATCTCGAGCGCCTCGGCAAAACGGTGGCGCGAGAGCGCGATCCCGCCGAGACCCGTCAGCGCGTAGACGTTCTTCGGGTCGAGCTCGTGCGCGCGGCGGAGCACGCCCGCGGCGCGGGTGTAAAAGGCCGGGTCGCCCGTTTCGCGCGCGCGCTGGGCATAGGCGAGACCGAGAAACGCCTGCGTCTGAGCGTCGTCGGGACGTGCCCTGGCCGCGTCCTGCAGACGCAGGAGCAGCGAGACGGTGTCTGTCGAGCCGAACTCCGACCCGAGCGAAGCGGTCTGCGCGGGGGTGACCGGCGCAGACGTGGCGGAGCGCGACTCGCGCGCGACGCCTCCAAGAAGGGCGGCGGCGGCGAGAGCGGCGGCGATCGCGATGGCGGTGAGAATTTTCATGGTCTGGTTTGCGGTTTCGGGTCGTTCGTGTGGGGGCGGGGGGCCGCCCCCACACGAAACGGGCTCACCTAGGGGCCGCCCACGCTGCTGTGGTGGACGTGCTCGTAGCCCTGGTGCGGCTCCGCCGCATAAGGGAAGCTCACGTGCAACGGGCGGTCGTTCCTGTCGACGCCGTCTCCGAGCAGGTTGTTCGGCGAGCGGTTGGCGTTGCCGCCGCACTCGCCGAGCGCTTCGACGACTGGCCCGACCACGGTGCCGTAGCCGCAGGCGAACGCCCGCAACTCGATGTCGGTGACGTCGTCCTCGAGCCGCCGGCCGTTCGGGAAGCCGGCGAGGTCGCCCGCAAGGACGCCCAGCCGGTTACCGCCGCCGGCCGGAGCCGTCGGCGCGATTCCCGTGTTCAGCCGGATCAGGTCGGCCTTCGTCGACCCGGTCGAGTTGAGGTTGATGGGTCCGCCGACGGCGCGGAGGTCGACGCCCGTCAGGAGGATCGCGGCGAGATCGTCGCGGCTCGTTGCGGGGGCATCGTCGAGCACGGCGTAGAGACCGTTCTCGAGCCGCGTCACCTCGGGCGCGAGGTACTTGTCGACGAAGGCGGCGTCGCCGGACGGATCGGAGCGATTCCACTCATCCTTCTGTCCGAGCGGGATCACCACTTCGTTGATCAGCGGGTTGGCAAGCCTCGAGACCTGCACGAACTTGCCGTGCCCCTTCGACTCGCCGTCCTTGCCGAGCGTCTGGATCTGCTGTCGGCTCGCGCTGGCATAGATGCCGAGCACGGCGTCCGGATCGTTCGGGCCGGTGGGCAGCGCGTGATCCTTGGTCAGCTGGGCGATCGGGACTTGGAGTGCGATCGCGTGGGTGTTGTAGCCGCCGACGCCGTCGACTCCGTGCGCAGCCGGCAGCGGGATCGCGTGGGCCGGATTGAAGGGCCGCAGACCGGCGAGATCGAAGACCGAGCCGAGATCGACGTAGAACGGGTCGTCGATTTGGCCGGCGTAGACCTTGCCGCCTCCGGGGAGGCCCTGGACGGCTGCGCCCATGAGCGAGCCGTAGTTGGGCGTCGAGCGCGGGCCGATGTTGACGGGCGGCGTCGGCAGGTTGTCGGCCAGAAGCGTGCCGTGCTTGCCACGCCCGCTGTCCACGCGCGTGACGCTGTAGAACTGCGGCCGATTCCAATCGGTGTCCGAGAGCGTGTCGATCGGCCCGGTGTTGTAGAGGAACGTGTTCGGGTTCCGAGTCTCCGTCCGGAAGCGGAACTGGTAGCTGACGTCCTCTGCTCCGTCGCCGGTGTTGTCGACTTTGAGCTCGTAGAGCACGTCGTCGCCGAAGCCGTTGAAGTTCGGCCCACCTGCCGGCTCTTCGAGCGGGACGTAGTTCGCGACGATCGTGACCGTATCCGGCCGGTCTGGGCTCACGAACGCGTAGACATCGGTGTTGTCGGCGACCGGATCTTCCGAGATCAGCGGCGCCTCTCTGTGGCTCGAGGCGGTCCCCTCGCCCGGGCCCGATCCAACGAACGCCGCGGTCAGCGCGGCGAGGGCAGCAGCGGCGATGACACCGGCTGCCAGCATGCTTGACTTCATCTCCTACCTCCCACTGGT
>JANMJY010000222.1:0-25593 GCA_031371615.1 Actinomycetes bacterium
AGCGCGCCGTTGAAGACCACCGGAATGTCGAGCGGGAGCTGCGGCACCACGGCGAAGAGCGCCATGAGCACGAGCGGCACTCCGAGCTGACGCGCCCTGGTCAATGCGCCACCCTCGGTGACAGGCCCTCCGGCTTGAGCAGGAGCACGACCGCGAGCAGGAGCACGACCGCGAGGTCGCCGAGGCCGCTCGAGGCGTAGTAGTTGGCGTACTGCTGGATCAGCCCGACGACGACGGCCGCGACGGCGGTGCCGCCGATCGAGCCGAAGCCGCCGATGACGACGACGATGAAGGCGAAGATCAGGAGCGAGGTGCCGCGGCTCGGGTCGATCGTCCCGAAGTAGACGCCGGACAGGATGCCCGCGAGCGCTGCTGCGAGCCCGCCGAGCGCGAAGACGAGCGTGAACGCCTTGCGCACGTCGATCCCGAGCGCCGTCACCATCGCGCGGTTCTCGACACCGGCACGGATGATCAGCCCGTAGCGCGTGTAGCGGAGAAATGCCGTCAACCCGACCAACACGGTCGCGGCGGTGGCGATCTCGAGGAAGCGGTCGTTCGGGATGTGGGCGCCGAAGATCGTGGTCGTGTCGATCAGCCAGGACGGGACCGGGAACTGGCGAGCGTCGAAGCCCCAGATCGCCTCGACCAGCGCGCTGAGCGCGAGCGCGAGGCCGACGGTGACGAGCACCTGCTCGATCGGCCGCTGATAGAGCGGCCGGATCAGCAGCAGCTCGACGAGCGCGGCCACGAGTGCGCCGGCCGCGAGCCCCGCGAGAGTCGCGACGAGCAGCTTCGTGCCCGGCCCGCCGCCGACGTGCGTGGATGCCTCCCAGGCGGCGTACGCGCCGACGGTGAGAAACGCACCGTGGGCGAAGTTGAGCACGCCCATCAGGCCATAGATCAGCGAGAGGCCCGACGCGATCAGGAAGTACATCGCCCCGAGGCCGAGGCCCGTGATCGTCAGGAGGATGAAGGTGCTCAATGCGAGCCTCCGTGGACGCCGAGCAGCTCGCGGATGCGCTCGGGGTCACCGAGCAGCTCCTTGGCGCCACCCGTGTGGACGACGCGGCCGCCGTCGAGCACGACCACCTGTTGTGCGACGCGGGCGACGACAGCGAGGTTCTGCTCGACGAGCAGCACCGTCGCGAGCTCCGCGGCCCGCTCGAGCGCCGCTGCCACCTCGGTGACGAGCAATGGCGCAAGGCCCTTCGTCGGCTCGTCCACCAGCAGGACCGGGTTGTCGTTCAGGAGCGCACGGGCGATCGCAACCATCTGCTGCTGTCCGCCCGAGAGCGTGCCCGCCTTCTGGCCGCCCCGCGTCTTCAGCTCCGGGAACAGCTCGTAGACGAGCTCGTAGCGCGGGTTGCCGTTGCGTTCGGCAAGGCGCAGGTTCTCGTCGACCGTCAGTCCGGCGAAGACGTCGCGGTCCTCGGGCACGTAGCCGATTCCCTGCCGGACGATCGAGTGCGTCGGGAGGCGGTTCAGCTCCTTCCCGGCGAGCGAGACGCTTCCACGCCTCGGCACGAGCCCCATCATCGCGCGGAGTGTGGTCGTCTTGCCGACCCCGTTCCGGCCGAGGAGCGCGGTCACTCCGCCCTCGGGAACGTCGAAGGAGACGCCCTGGAGGACGTGCGACTCTCCGAGGTAGACGTGCAAGTCGTTGACGGCGATCAGCGCCACTACAGCGGCTCTCCGAGGTAGGCCGTCTGCACGGTCTCGTTCGCCATCACCTTGTCCGGCTCGTCGAAGGCGAGCAGCGCGCCGTGGTGCATGACCGCGATCCGCTCCGCGAGCCCGACGACGACCTCCATCCGGTGCTCGACCATCAGAACGGTCTTGCCTTCCTCGGCGTGGATGGCGCGGATGAGCGCGACGAGATCGTCGACGTCTTCGACCGAGACTCCGGCCATCGGCTCGTCGAGCAGGATCACGTCCGGCTCCCCGGCCAGCAGCATCGCGATCTCGAGCTTGCGCTTGTCGCCCTGCGAGAGCAGTCCCGCGGGCCAGGACCTGCGCGCGACGAGGCCGACGCGCTCGAGCGCTTGCTCGGCCCGCTCGACGCCGATCGAGGCCGCTCGGCGCCAGATCCGCATCGTTCCGCCCAGCTCGGCGTCGGCGGCCAGACGAACGTTCTCGAACACGCTCAGCAGCGCAAAGACGCTCGACACCTGGAACGTACGCCCGAGGCCGGCACGCGTCCGCCGGAAGGGCGGTTCCCCGGTGATGTCACGGCCCTTGAGCTCGATGGAGCCGGCCGTCGGTCGCGTCAGCCCCGAGAGCAGGTTGAACAGCGTCGTCTTGCCGGCGCCGTTCGGCCCGATGATTCCGACGAGCTCGCCGGCGCCGACCTCGAGCGAGACATCGGCGACGATGTGCGCGCCGCCGATGTCGAGCCCGAGGTTCCGCGTGGCGAGGATCGGTGAGGGAGTGCCCACCACGATCCCCGAAGGTCAGGAATTACCGGTTAGCGCGGCTCCGGCGGGGCGACGAACTGGCCCTTGATCCGCGCGAGCACCTTCGGCTGGAGCTTGCCGTTCACCTTCACGAGCTTGACCTGGAACATCGGCTGGATCATGGCGTGGTCGGAGGCACGAATCGTCTGCTGCCCCTTCGGGCCGACGAAACTCCATCCCTCGAGCGCCGCGATCATCTTGTAGACGTCGTCGCCCTTCGCGGTCTCGAGCGCGTGGACGATCATCTGGCCGGCGACGAAACCGTCGGGCGTGAACAGGTCGGGCGCCTGGCTCCGCTTCCGCATCGAGCTGACGAGGAAGTCGTTCACCTTGTTCTTCGGAGCCGTGTAGACGTAATGCGAGAGGAAGTCGATCTTCAGCGCAACGTCCCCGAAGAGCGTCCAGGCCGCACGCTCGGCAAGCCCGGTCGTGATCTTGTTCGAGACCCCGAAGGCGCCCTGCTGCTCCAGCGCACGCCACATCGCGGGCGCGGTCGTGCCGGCCCACGCGACGAAGAGCAGATCCGGGTTCGCCTGCTTTACCTGCTGGGCGAACGGCGTGAAGTCCTGCGCCGAGAGCGGCACGAGGATCTTGCCGACCTTGTGGCCCTGGCCGCCGACGATCAGGTTGACGGCATTGAAGTTGCCCGCGCCGAACACCGAGTCCTGCGCGAAGACGGTCACGTTCTTGCCGACGCCCTTGAGGAACGTCGCCGCGGTCTTCACGTCCTGGTAGGTCTGCCGCCCAGAGCGGAAGGTGTGCTTGTTGATGTTCGTGATCGCGTCCGAGGCTGCCGGGCCCGAGATGAACAGCACCTTGTTCTGCTCCGCGAGCGGGGCCATCTGGAGGGCGACTCCCGAGGAGACGCTGCCGGCGAGGATCTTGTAGCCCTTGCCGATCAGGTCCTTGCCCGCTGCGACCGCCTTCACCGGATCGGTGCCGTCGTCGACGATCGTCAGCTCGAGCGGGTGGCCGTTGACCTTCATCGTGCCCTTGGTTGCGTACGCGAGCCCGTAGCGGAGCCCCTGGATGTACTCGGCGCCGTAGGCCGCGAGCAGGCCCGTCCGCGAGTAGACGATTCCGACCTTGTACGCGGCGGTCGCCGCCGAGTCCGTGGCGACGTCCGTTCTCGCCTCGGCGCTCCCGGCAAATCCCGCGAGCAGCACCGTCGCCGCCGCGAACGCCACGACGCCCTGCAAACGCCTTGCCTGCATCTCCCTGACCTCCGTGAGAAAAGACAATGACGGGCCTCCCCCAAGACCTGAGACCCGATTCAGGTCTTAGCTTATGGGCGCGTCCGGACAGCTGTCAAGGCGAATGCACTCCAAGCTCGTGCAGGAGCGGGCCGGTGTCCAAGGGGTCGTACCCGAGCCGCCCGGCAATCTCCTCACTCGTCGGGCGTGTCCCCTCGCGAAAGAGGTCGCGCAACCGCTCCCCGGTCTCGGGGCTCCGCCACCAGTTTTCACCGGCAACGTCGATCAGCGACTGGCGCAGCTGCGCCGAGCGAATCCAGGCGCGGAGGTAGTCCGCCGAATAGAAACCCGAGTCCATGTCGGAGAGGTAGTTCCCGGCCGGGTAGCGGATGCCGGTCGCCTCGGTCAGCCGCTCGGAGTAGCCGGCCGCCGTGCCGCCGTCCTCGTCGAAGCGGCCCCAGAACCCCAGCTCGAACTGGAGCTTGGCCGTGTAGCGGCGGAAGAGGAGCGCCTCGAGGAAGACCGTCGCCTCCGCGTTCTCGGCCGCCTGCGCGTCGGTGAGCCCGAAGTGCTCGGCGTGCCACGCGGGCTCCCTCGAGATCGCCTCGAGGATGTATGAGTAGATCTCGGTCAGCGCGTGGTCGCGCGAGAGCTTGCGGAACGTATACGGCAGGGCCGGGTCGCAGCCCGCGTAGTGGAGGGCGTGACCTGCTTCGTGCAGGAACGCCTGGTAGTCGTGGAGCCCACCCTGGGCACGGGTGATCAGGTGGACGAGGTTCGGTGGGTCGGAGGCGATTACACAGGCCCGGGGCGACTTCTGCGGCCGGTCGTCGAGATCGAGCTTGATCCCGGGCGTGTTCTCGATGTCCAGGCCGAGCGCGCGCAGCGTGGCGACGCAGACCTCGACCGCGCGGTCCTTGCTGTAGGTCTGCTCGAGCGGGG
Organism: Actinomycetes bacterium; assembly: GCA_031371615.1. Classification (GTDB taxonomy): domain Bacteria; phylum Actinomycetota; class Thermoleophilia; order Gaiellales; family Gaiellaceae; genus Gaiellasilicea. Next base: position 4,589 of record JANMJY010000222.1, read on the forward strand.
AGAGCCGACGCAGGTAGCTCGTGTGATTCGAGGTGGGTACGTCCTCGCGCTCCGGGCCGAGCACCGTGTCGAACCAGCGCTCCCGCATCGCCGCGTAGGCGCCCGCGGAGGCACGGGAGACAGCGTCGAGCGCACGCTCGAGCTCGTGCAGCGAGATCCCCTTCTCCTCGGCGTTGCGGGAGATCGCGTCCGGCTCGCCCGAGAGCTCGGCCTCGAGAGCCTCGCCGGCAGAAAGGAGCTCCAGGCGGTCGTCGTTGAAGCGTGCGCTGGCGGCGTTCGCGATCCCGCCTAGCTCGTCGCGGTCGCCGTACCCAGGAAGTACCGCGAGCTTCGCCTGCGCCGTCCGCAAGGGCAGCTCCTCCCCGCGCCAATCGACCCGCACCGCGAGGATCCGGTTCTCGAGCTCGTCCTCGCGCGCGGCGAGTTCGGCCGCGTGGATCCCGGACTCGCAGGTCTTGCGGAGCCGGTAGAGCCGCTCGCGCTCGTCTCCGGCCGCACCTGCTTCCGCCTCCCGCAGTACTTCGAGCTGAGCGGTCGAGAAGAGGTCGCGGTAGCGCTCGACGATCGCAGCCTGCTCGGAGGTCTCCTTCTCTCCGACGCGGACCGCGCGGCCTTCTTCCGAGCGCTCGAAGAGATAGCGCGCAAGACGATCCTCGTAGACATCCGGAGTGCGGACGGAGGTGACGCTCATTGCAATCGAGCCTACCGAAGGATCAAACCGGCGACGGCGGCCGCGAGCCGGCCGAGCTCGAACGGCTTGCCGAGCACGCCGGAGACGCGTGAGCGCAGCTCGGGCCCGACCTCGCTGGTGCCCGAGAGCAGCACCACCCGGACCGGCAGGTCGAGGGCCTCGACCTCGTCGAGCAGCTCGAGCCCATCCTCGGAGCCGATGTGGACGTCGAGCAGGATCACGTCCGGGGACTCGCTCTCGATCAGCGCGCGCGCCTCGGCGAGCGTTCCGGCCTCGTGCACCACATGGCCGTCGAGCTCGAGATTGACCCGGCAGAGCAGCCGAAGCGAGCGCTCGTCATCCACCACGAGCACCGACTTGACGTGCGTGCGCCCCCCTTCGCCGCTCATCCTGCGGCCACTGTAGCGGTTCCCCGTACCGGAACCGGCCGCCAAATCGTTTAGGAATTACAAATGAGAAATCGAGGGCATTCCGAACAGGGCGAGAAGAAGGTCGAGGAGCCGGACGTCCGGGTTCCAAAGCCGAGCGCGAGCTACCGTCGCCGTGCGTGGATCGAGTTTCAACGCGAGCTCGATCCGCTAGCACCGGTCAAGCCGCTGGCGCGTCGAAGCCGCATGATGGACTCGTTCCGCCCCAGCAGCTCCAGGCTCTCGTAGAGCCCAGGCGAGACTTTCGAACCGGTCACTGCGACACGGATCGGCTGGAAGGCCTGCCGCGGCTTCAGGCCGAGGCGTTCGCACAACTCCTTCAGCTCGGCCTCGATCTGTCCGCCGGTGAAGGGCTCGACTGCCGTGAGCGCCTCGGCTGCAGCGGCCAGGATCGCGGGATCGAGGAGGGTCGGGTCCGGGTCGACGTCGTGGAACAGGAAGCCGGCGAAGGCGGGGAACTCTGCCAGCCGCGCGATCTTCTCCTGCACCAGCGGAGCGGCCGCACGGACGCGCTGATCATCCCAGTCGTACCCCTGCTCGCGTAGGTACTCGACCAGGGTCTTGGCGTATTCCTCGGGATCCAGCTCGCGCAGGTAGACGCCGTTCATCCAGTCGAGCTTCGCGTAGTCGAAGGTCGCCGGGCTGGCGCCGACGTGCTCGAGCGTAAACCGCTCGACGAGCTCCTCCCTCCGCATGATCGTCGTCTCGCCGTCAGGCGCCCAGCCGAGCAGCGCCAGGAAGTTCATCAGCGCCGGCGCGATGTAGCCGGCGTCGCGGAACTCGTCGACCGCGACGGCCCCGTGTCGCTTCGACAGCTTCTTGCCGTCCGGGCCGAAGACGTTTGGCACGTGCGCGTAGACCGGGAGCTCGGCCCCGAGCGCCTGCAGAATCAGGATCTGTTTCGGGGTGTTGGAGACGTGGTCGTCGCCGCGGATCACGTGCGTGATCGCGTCCAACCAGTCCTCGACCGGGGAGGCGAAGTTGTACGTGGGGCGCCCGTCGCCCCGAACGAGCACGAGGTCTTCCAGTTGCTCGTTGGGAAACTCGATCCAGCCCTTGACTGCGTCATCCCAGCCGGTCACGCCCTCGTTCGGCATGCGAAAGCGAATCGCTCCTTCGTCCTCGTAGGCTGCGCCTTCCGCGACGAGGCGCCTCGCCTCCTCCTGGCAGCGTTCGATCCGGTCGAGCTGGAAGGTCGTCGCGCCGTCCCAGTCGACCCCGAGCCAGCGCAGCGACCGCTCGATTTGCTCGACCGACTCCGCGACCTCGCGGCTCGTGTCGGTGTTCTCGATCCGGAGCAGGCACTCGCCGCCGCGCCCGCGCGCGAACAACCAGTTGAAGAGAAAGGTGCGGACCCCGCCGATGTGGAGGAAACCGGTTGGGCTCGGCGCCATGCGGACTCGTACGCTCATCGGCTGGCTAGGTTATCGACGTGCTCTTCGGCGCCCACTGCTCAGGCGGGATCAAGGGCGCGCTCGACCACGCGATCGAGATCGGCGCCGACTCGGTGCAGCTCTTCGCCCAGAGCCCCCGCATGTGGCGCTTCCCGGAGCACGCGGAGGAGGATCTCGCCCGGTTCCGCGAACGCCGGGCCGAGGCGGGGCTCGGCGCAGTGCTCGTACATGCGCTCTACCTCTGCAACCTCGCGACGAAGGACCGGACGATCTACGCCAAGAGCCGCGCGACGATGCGCTCGACGGTGGACGCGGCCTGCGCGATCGAGGCGGACGGCGTCGTCTTCCACGTCGGCTCGCACCTCGGCGCTGGCCTGAAGGTGGGCGTGAAGCGCTGTGTGCCCGCTCTGCGCGAGGTGCTCGACCACTGCTCCGAGCGGACGTGGCTTTTGCTCGAGAACTCAGCCGGCGCCGGCGGCACGATCGGGCGCTCGATCGACGAGCTGGCGATCATCGTCGACGCGCTCGACCGCCATCCGCGCCTCGGCATCTGCCTCGACTCGTGCCATCTCTACGTCTCCGGCGTCGACGTCGGTGACCCGGACGCGGTGGCGACGGCGCTCGCCGAGGTGGACGACCGGATCGGGCTCGACCGGCTGCGCGCACTGCACGTCAACGACGCGGCGGCGCCGCTCGGCTCGAACCGCGACCGGCACGCGAATGTGCTCGAAGGAGAGCTCGGAGAGCGCATCGGCGCCCTCCTCGCGCACCCCGCGGTCCAGAACCTCCCAGCAGTGATGGAGACGCCTGGCCCCGAGGGCCATGGCCCGGACACGGCCGAGATACAAAAGCTGCGCGAGCTCCACGCCCGCTGGACGTCGCGGTAGCGGCTCACGGAGGCTTGTGTTGTTCCAACACAAGCCTCTCCTTCGCGCGTACGCGTTCGAGCGCATCGAGCGCAATCGGGACATTGACGACCCGTGACGTACCCACCGCGAGCGCGACGTCGAGCGCTGCGGCCCGCGTCGCCGTGCGGGCGGCCCGGCGGAGGCGCTCGACCTGGACAAGGCGGCGGACGGCGTGATAGCCGGGCCGGCTCAAGCCAAGCTCCCATGCAGCTTCTCCCACCGCGCGCCACGTCGCGGCTATCGGAACGTCGTCTCGGTCTAGCGCGACCACCAGGGCGTGAACCCGGGGGTCTCTCCGCGAAAGCGCAAATCGCATGGCGCAAGCGTGCGCGCTGCGAGCGCGCGGTTCGTCACGATTTCGCAACGGAGTACGAAATCAAGGCTTGTGTTGAAACAACACAAGCCTTCGTGTGTCGCGGCGGTCAGTCTCGGGAGGTGAGCTGTGCGAAGACGCGGAAGCTCGGCCGCTCGCGCGGGATCTCGTGGAACTCGGGGTTCCGGCACCCGAGCTCGTCGCCGCGGCCCTCGTAGCACGCGGCCACCTCGACCTTGCACATCGGCAGCGGTGCCCCGGTCGCCCGGATCCCACCGAAGCCGCCTGCCCGCGCCTCTGCCGCCTGCAACAGGTCGCGGTCGATCTCCACGGAGTACACCCTCTGCATACAGCCGACGTAGGTGTGGCCCCACGCCTCGTACGCATAGACGAACGGGCACGAGCGCTCGATGCACGCTCCGGGGTAGACGACCTTGTCGCAGTGCACCTCGCACCGGCGGCATTCGACCTCGTCCTGAGGGCGGAGCGGAAGCTCGGTCGGTGCGTGGACAGGCTGTTCCACGCCTGAATTGTGGGCGCATCGGGTTGGCTCCGCAAGACTTGACATTTCCTCGGTCTTCAGGCAGTGCGCGCGGGGTATCGTCCGCGGCCATGGTCCGCCGGCTCCTGTTCGCATCGGTTGCTTTCGCGCCGGTCGTGATCGTCGTCCACTACGTGTTCAAACCGGCTGAGACGCTCGAGTTCGTGCTCGCCGCGGCCGCGCTGATCCCGCTCGCGTGGCTGATCGGAGAGGCAACGGAGCATGCCGCCGAGCACACCGGCCCGGGAATCGGCGGCTTCCTGAACGCGACGTTCGGCAACGCACCGGAGCTGATCATCGCGCTCTTCGCCGTGAACGCGATGGACTTCGAGGTCGTCCGCGGGTCGCTCACCGGATCCGTGGTCGGGAACCTGCTGCTCGTGCTCGGCTTCTCGCTCCTCTTCGGAGGTCGTGGCGAGATCGACCGGAGCTCGAGCTACCTCTCGCTCGGCCTTGTCGCGGTGACGACCCTTCTGCTGCTGATCACCTCGGTCCCGAGCTGGGACGGCGACCCCGAGCGCGACCTGATTGTCCACCTCTCGATTCCCGTCTCGATCGTGCTGCTGGTCGTCTACGTGGGATTGACGTGGTACTCGCTGCGTCGCCATGCCGCTTTGCACACGGCCGGAGACGGCGAGTCGAGCGGCTGGTCGCTCCGTCTCGCGCTTGCCGTGCTTGGCTTCGCGACGGTGATCACGGCGCTCGTCGCCGAGATCCTCGTCGGCTCGATCAACGGCTTCGCGACGGACTCCGGGGTGAGCGAGTTCTTCCTCGCCGCCGTGGTGATCGCGATCGTCGGCAACGCGGCCGAGCACGGGGGCGCCGTCGTCGTCGCCTACCGGGGAAAGATCAAGCTGGCCACCGAGATCGCTCTCTCCTCGAGCGCGCAGGTGGCGGTCTTCCTGATCCCGGCGGTCGCGCTCCTCGCCCTGCTGATCGAGCCGCTGGCGCTGGCGCTGCGTCAGGTCGAGATCGGCGCGCTCGCAGTGTCCGTCCTGATCGCCTCCGTGCTGCTCGCGGACGGGCGCTCGAGCCGGCTCAAGGGCATGCTCATGATCGTCGCGTACGTCGGCGTCGCGATCGGCTTCTACGCCGCGGGTGACCGCTAGAACGTCGACGGCTCGCGGCGGAGCGGGTACGTCGCGAAGTAGAGCTTCTCGATCCCGCCGTCGGCGTCGCGGACGACGCGGAGCAGCTCGCCGCGCTCACGACCTTCGACGGAGCGGAAGCGATCCTCGCCCTCGGGTGCGAAGTACGAGGTATCGCGCCCGGGAGTGCCGTCGACGAGCTTCGCCTCGAGGCGGCCCTTCCGCCACGAGAACACCATCTCCGAGCCTTCGACCCACCAGCGTCCGAGGAGCGGCTCGATCTCAGGCGGCGCCGCCTCGCCGGACTGCCACGCGTCCGCGGCCTGAGGCAGTGCCTCGATCGCCGCGATGGCAAGGTCGACGGCGAGCTTGTCGGGCGAGGCGCCCGCGCCCGTGTTGGTCAGCACCGCGGCGCCGATCCGCGTCTTGCGGTTGACGACGAGACCCGCGAGATGCCCCGGCATGGCGCCGCCGTGGCCGACGAAGAGGTGGTCGTCACGGCGGTAGAGCTCGAGCCCCGTCCCCCACGCCAGCTTCCAGCCCTCGTGGTCGACCATCGCGCGGGCGTGGGCCATCTCCTCCAGCGTCGAAGCCTTGAGGACTCGGTCGTCGCCGGCGGCGAGGAACGCGCCCCAGCGCGCAAGGTCGCCGGTCGTCGACCAGAGCTTGCCGAGCGCGCCGGCCCCACCGAGATCGGGATCCGGCTCCAGCCGGACGGCGTCGCTGTACGGCTCGACGAAGTAGCCGAGCGCCGCCGGACTCGTCGCAGCGGGCGTCGTGCGCCCCAGCCCGAGCGGATCGAGTATCTGCGCCTGCAGCGCCTCGTCCCAGGTGCCGCCGTACGCGCGCGCGACGACCTCGCCCAGGAGCGCGAACGCCAGATTCGAGTAGTGCCACCAGGAGCCCGGGTCGAGCACCTGCTCCGCGTCAGCCGTGCCGGTGACCAACTCCTCGCGGTTGGGAGCCTGCATCGTCTCCCAGATCTCACCGGGTGGCTCGCGCTGGAGGCCGGAGGAGTGCGCCAGCATGCGACCGATCGTCGGGCCGTGCGCGCTCTCGGGCAGGAAGCGCGTCAGCGGATCATCGAGCGAGAGCTCTCCGCTATCGCGCAGTTGCAGGATCCCAACGGCGGTGAACGTCTTCGTGATCGACCCGATCCGGTACTGCGTGTCCGGCGTCGCTTCGGTGGCCGCTTCGACGTCCGCGAGGCCGAGCGCTTCCTGCCAGACGAGCTCGTCGCCGCGGAAGACAACGGCGCTGACGGACGGCATTCGCTGCTCGGCCTGCGCCGCCGCGAGCCTCCGCGCAAGCTCCTCCTGCAGGGCCTCAGGCGCTGACACGGGCTCCAAGGGCACGGGGTATCGCGTCCAGCGCGCCCTCGATGTCCTCGTCGGTGACGTCGAGGTGCGTGACGGCGCGGAGCACGGTCGGGTGGATCGTGGCCGAGAGGCCGACGCCCTCCTCCGCGAGCCGGGCGATCGCGTCCGCCTTCGTCAGCGGAGCGACGTCGAGCTGGACGAAGTTCGTCTCGGTGCGGTCCGGGTCGACGGCGAGCCCGGACTCGGCCAGCCCAAGGGCGAGCCGCTTGGCACGGCGGTGGTCGTCCGCGAGCCGGTCGACATGGTGATCGAAGGCGTAGACGCCGGCGGCGGCGACGATCCCGGCCTGGCGCATGGCGCCGCCAAAGAGGTGCTTGAAGCGGCGCGCGTTCCCCATCACCTCGGACTGCCCGGCCAGGATGGCGCCGAGCGGGCAACCGAGGCCTTTGGAGAGACAGAGCGTCACGGTGTCGAAGCGCCCGGCGATCTCGGCGGCTTCGATCCCGGTGGCGACGGCCGCGTTCAGCAGGCGCGCGCCGTCGAGATGGAAGCGGAGGTCGAGCTCGAGGGCGACCGCGTGCAGCTCTCCGATCTCCTCGAGCGGCCAGACCCGGCCGCCGCTCGCGTTGTGCGTGTTCTCGATCCAGAGCAGACGCGTCCGGGGCGAGAGGTTCGTCGGGACGCGATACGCGGCACGCACCTGCGCGGCGCTGAACCGGCCCGCCACGCCGGGCAGGCCGCGAGTGACGACGCCCGAGTGGACGGCCGGGCCGCCGAGCTCCGAGAGGAAGACGTGGCAGTTCTCCTCGCCGAGGAGCTCGTCGCCTGGCTCGGTGTGGAGACGGATCGCGATCTGGTTCGCCATCGTCGCCGTCGGGAGGTAGATCGCCTCCTCCTGTCCGAGCAGCCGCGCCGCGCGCTCCTCCAACTCGTTGACCGTCGGGTCCTCGCGCTTCTGCTCGTCGCCGACGGCAGCCGCCGCAATCGCGGCGCGCATCCCCGCGGTGGGCCGGGTGGCAGTGTCGGAGCGAAGGTCGATCACAGGCGAGAAGCTACCTTGAACCCGTGGATCTGAAGCTGCTCGACCAAACCCTCGCAGACCGCGGCGAGCCCGCTTTCCGAGCACGCCAGGTGTGGGAATGGGCCGCACACGGCGTCGCCGGCTACGACGAGATGACGAACCTGCCGCGCGCGCTCCGCGACGAGCTCGCCGGCGCGGTTCCGTTCTCGACGCTGTCGGTCGAGCACGTCGCCGAGTCCGCCGACGGCACGGTCAAGACGCTCTTCCGCACCGCTGACGGGCATCCGGTCGAGGCCGTGCTGATGCGCTACCGCGACGGCCGGCGCTCGATCTGCGTCTCCTCGCAGTCGGGCTGCCCGCTCACCTGCACCTTCTGCGCCACGGGCGCGATGACGTTCGGCCGCAACCTGCGCGCCTCCGAGATCCTCGACCAGGTGCTGCACTTCCGGCGGCTCGAGCCCGTGAACCACCTCGTCTTCATGGGGATGGGTGAGCCGTTCCTCAACTTCGACGAGGTGCGGGACGCGGCGCTGCGGCTGCCAAACGTCGGGATCACTCATCGGCGGACGACGATCTCCACCGTCGGCTGGATGCCAGGCCTGCGGCGCTTCGTCGACGAGGTCGAGCAGCCGATCCGGCTCGCGCTCTCAATCCACGCGGCCGACCCGCGCCTGCGCTCGGAGCTCATGCCGGTGAACGACCGCTTCCCGCTCCCCGAGGTGCTGGCGGAATGCCACCGCTACTTCGCTCTCCGCCGGCGCAAGGTGTTCGTCGAGTACGTGATGCTCGGCGGCGTCAACGACTCGCCCGAGCGGGCGAAGGAGCTGGCCGCGCTCCTCGACCCGAAGGTCTTCAAGGTGAACCTGATCCCGTACAACCCGACCGGGATCTACGACGGCTCGTCGCGCGCCGGCATCGCCGCGTTCAAGAACGTGCTCGACCGCGCGCGGATCCCGTCGACGGTACGGCTCACGCGCGGCCGCGACATCGCCGCGGCCTGCGGCCAGCTCGCAGCGACGCGCTAGCCGGCCGGTCAGTGCGAGACGGCCGCGGCCGCCAGCTCCGACACCATCGTGTCGGTGTGGAAGCGCTCGAGCGCGAACGGCGCGATCAGCTCCGGCGTCTTCCCGGTCGCGACGAGCTCGGCCAGCGTCACGCCGACGATCGGGGCGGCCTTGAAGCCGTACGTCCCCCACCCAGCCGACACGTGGAAGTTCTCGAGCTCCGTTTGGCCGAGGATCGGGCTGTAGTCAGGCGACAGGTCGCAGAGCCCGGTCCAGGTGCGGAGGACGCGCATCTCGGCGAGCTGCGGAAACAGCTCCAACGTGTGCCGTGAAGCGGTCTCGAGGAACGAGAAGGTGCCGATCGACTTGTAGGTCGTGTACGGCTCGATCTCGGCGCCGATCAGGAACTCGCCGCGATCGGTCTGCGAGACATACACGTGCAGCTGGGACGAGACGATGATCGTGTCGAGGAACGGCTTCACCGGCTGGGTCACGAACGCCTGCAGGATGTGAGTGGTGATCGGCAGCCGCAGCCCCGCCATGCCCGCGACGAGCGACGACCAGCCGGCCACGGCGCTGACGACGGCGCCCGCATCGATGTCGCCGCGGTTCGTGCGCACGCCGGTGGCACGGCCGCCTTCATGCAGGATCTCCGTCACCTCGGTCCCCGGGTGGATCTCGGCGCCGCCGCGGTCGGCCCCGCGCGCGAAGCCCCAGACGACTGCGTCGTGGCGGATGATCCCGCCCGGCGGGTGGTAGAGCGCGCCCAGGATCGGCCACGTCGGGCGGTCGGAGACGTCGAGCTGCGGGCAGATCCTCCCCACCTCGGCGGTGCCGACGACGCGCGAGTCGATCCCGAGCAGTTGGTTCACCTCCGCTCGCTCCTGCATCACGTTCATCGCGCGGTCGGAGTGCGCGAGCGTGAGGTGCCCGTGCTGGGAGAACATCAGGTTGAAGTCGAGCCGGGCCGAGAGCTGCTCGTACAGCTTGACGCTCGCTCCGTAGAACGCCGCGCCCTCGGGTGTGCGGTAGTTGGAGCGGATGATCGTCGTGTTCCGGCCCGACGCGCCCGCGCCGATGTAGCTGCGCTCGAGGATCGCGATGTCGCGGATGCCGTGGTTCGCGATCAGGTAGTAGGCGGTCGCGAGCCCGTGCGAGCCGCCGCCGACGATGACCACGTCGTAGCGCCGTTTCAGCTCGCCGCGAGGGCGCCACATGCGGCGGACACGGAAGACGTCCTTCACCGGCCCAGCCCCTCGAGCGCGTCGAGGACCGCCTCGCAGGCGTAGTGCCCGTGCTCCTGTGCGACGTAGACGACGAAGGCGCCGCCGTCCGCCCGGGTGACGATCCCGCGCACGCGGGCGACGAGCCCGGCCGCCGGCAACGCTTCCAGGTCGAGGTCGGTGAGCCGCCGGAGCACGTCTGCGCCGTGCACCTCGAAGGCGGCGTACGCGCCGGTCTGGTCGATCACCGCGTAGCCGCGCGCGGTGAGCGAGTCGCGCAGCTCTGCCGTTGGGCCCTCGTGGACGTAGAGCCCGTGGCGCGGCCCGATCCGGTGGAACCGGTCCCCCGGCGCCGGCTCGAGGCTCGCCACGTCGCCGCGCACCTCGAGCTTGCCGACGTGCGAGCGGTCGCGGACGCGGCCGGGGTCGATCCCCGTCAGGGCGCGCTCGAGCGGCGAGACCAGCCGCACGCTCGGCTCGCACCGGTCCGGGGAGAGGAACGCCGGCGAGATCACGATCGCAGCCGGGTTCCCTCGGGGTCGTAGAAGGCGCCGTGCCGCACGGTCGCCGGTTCCGGACGGCCGTCGACCCGGATCTGGATCCGCGTGCCCTCCTCGGCCGCCTCCGACCGGACCCAGGCGAGGCCGATGTTCTTGCCGAGCACCGCGCTCCGGCGCGCGCTCGTCACCCGGCCGGCCGGCCGGCCGTTCTCGACCACCTGGCCTCCCTCGGCAGGCAGTTTCCCATTCTCCATCTCGAACCCGACCAGGCACTCGCGCACGCCCGCCGCCTGCACGAGTTGCGTCGCGCGCTTGCCGACCCAATCGTCTTTGTCGAGCTTCGCAATCCACGGCATCCCAGCGGAGATCAGGTTCGACTCCGAGTCGGTGTCCTGGCCCACGATCACGTGCGCCTTCTCGAGCCGGAGCACCCGCTGCGGCTCGAGCCCGAACGGGACAGCACCCTGGGAGACGATCGCGTCCCAGAGGTGCTCGGCCGCGGGGCTCGGGCAGTGCAGCTCGTAGCCGAGCTCGCCGACGAACCCGATTCGCAGCACGAGGCACGTGACGCCGGCGACCGCGAGCTCTTTCGCGTCGAGGTACGAGATCGCGTCGTTCGAGACAGGTGCGTCGGTCAGCGCGCTGAGCGCCTCGCGGGCACGTGGCCCGGCGACGTTGACGGCCGCGAGGGCGCCGGTGACGTTCGCGATCTCGACGTCATAGCCCCAGATCGCATTCCACCACTCGAACCAGCCGTTGACCGCGTCGGCTCCAGTCGACGTGGTCGTCACGTAGTAGGAATCCTCGGCGAGCCGGGCGACCGTACCGTCGTCCATGATCCGCCCGGCGTCCGTGGTCAGCACGCCGTAACGGATGCGGCCGGGCTTCATGTCGCCGAAGCGGTTCGGGTACAGCCGCTCGAGAAACTCCGCGGCGTCGGGCCCCTGCACGAGCAGCTTGCCGAGCGTGGAGACGTCGATCACGCCGAGGTCCTCGTGCACAGCGCGCACCTCTTGCTCGACATCGCCGTAGGCGTAGGGCCGCTTCCACGCGCCGGCCCAGATCAGCGACGCTCCCGATTCCTCGTGGCGGTGATGGAGCGACGAGCGCTTCATCGGCTCGAGATGCCGTCCCGCGAGCAGGCCCATCGACACGGGAGTCCAAGGCGGCCTGGCGGTCGTCGCTCCGACGGCGGCCTCGTCGGCTCCGGTCTCTTGCGCATACAGGCGGATCGACTGGACGTGGCAGTAGCGGCCCTGGCAGGGGCCCATCGTCACGGTCGTGTATCGCTTCGCGAGCTCGATCGAGTCGAAGCCCTCGGCGACCGCGCGCTTCACGTCCTTCGTCGTCACGTCCTCGCAGACGCAGACGAAACACTTGCCGCTGCGGGCGGCCGTGTACGAGGCGGCGGGAACCGCCTGCTCGCCGACCGCGCCGGTCACCGATCCCGTGGCGCTGATCCCGTCCGGGATCGCGGCCGGCACGAGGACGCCGCGGGCGGCGTCGTACTCGACCTTCGCGCCCGCCATCGCGAGCAGCGAGTAGGCCGGCTGGCGGCCGCCGGACATGACGACGAGATCGCAGTCCACGGTCCTGCCGTCGACGGTGACGCTCCGCACTTGTCCCTTGCGGCCGTTGGCCGCGACTGCCGGCGTCCGCCCGTCGGTCAGCCGCACCGTGCTCACGATCTCGATCCCGGCCTGGTCGAGCGCGGCCCGCGCCCGGTCCGCGGCGTCGTCCGCCGCGATCACAACGGCGCGCTCGCCCGGCTTGACCGCGTACCTCTCGACGAGGCGCTCGACAGCACCGGGAAGCATGACGCCGACGAGGTCGTTCCCGGGGAAGACGAGCGGCTGGTCGATCGTGCCGGTCGCGACCACGAGGTGCTGGGCCCGGTAGCGCAGCAGGAGGTTGCCGTGCTCCACTGGCACGAGGCCTCCCTCCCAGACGCCGATCGCCCGCGCCGGCGCGAGCACCTCAACGCCCGGAAGCTCGAGCCCCCCGAGCTCCGGCAGCTCGTCGACGAGCACGACGCCAGGGCCGGCGACCGCGTGTTCCGCTGCCGCCTCTCGGCCCGCGCGTCCGCCACCGACGACGAGCACGCGCGCCTCTCGGTGCTCGACGTCGTACCGGTTGTGCGGATCGCGCTCCGGCACCTTGCCGAGCCCGGCGGCGTTGCGCAGGAACCTCTCGTACAGCGGCCAGAGCCTGCGTGGCCGGATCATGGTGCGGTAGTAGAAGCCGACCGGCGTGAACGGGCCGCCCACCTTGTCGACCACCGAGAAGAGGTCGCGGTCGAGCGAGCCGATCACGTTCTGTCCCTCGACGACCGCACCGTCCCGCACCGGCGTCTCGCAGACGCGGACGTTGGGGGTGCCGTCGACGGTCATCATGCAATTCGCGCAGTGGCCGCGGCAGCACAGGATCCCCCGCGGCCGGTGGTACTTGAACGAGCGCGAGAGCAGAGTACGCCCGGAGGCGTAGAGCGCGGAGCCGAACGTGTCGCCGGCGAACGCCTCGATCGACCGGCCCTGGAAGCTGAAGCGGACGACGGTGTCTCGGTCCAGCAGCTCCCCGGGCTGGATCGGCAGCCGGCTCACTGTCGCGACCCGCGCTGCGTGTCCGGGACCTCGGTGCGAAGGACCTCGTTCGTCCGGGTGTCGCGCTCGGCGACGAACCAGAGCTCGCAGCCGCTCCTGTGGCTCCACCACTCTCGCTGGACGCCCGCGACGTTGTCACGGAAGTAGACGTAGTCGCAGAGCTCACGCAGTGTCGCGTCGTCCGCGGGGCGGGTCAGCACCTCGCCGCGGTAGCCGAACTCGTCGACCGGTCGCGGGCCGCAATGGGGACAGGAGAGGAGAAACGACACCGTCGCGAGACTAGAGCGAGCCGCCGACGCCGGGGATCCAGTCGGTGCCGGCGAGCGGGACCCGTGCCATCGCCGCGGCCTCGATCGTGAGCGCGACGAGGTCCTCCGGCTCGAGGTTGTGGACGTGCGACTTCCCGCACGCGCGCGCCAGCGTCTGCGTCTCGAGGTTGAGCACGCGCAGGTAGTTCGCGAGCTTGTGACCGCCGAGCACCGGATCGAAGCGCGCGGACAGCTCGTCCTCCTGCGTCGAGATGCCGACCGGGTCTCGGCCCGCCTGCCAGTCGTCGTAGAAGCCCGCCGAGCTGCCGAGCTTCCGGTACTCCTGCTCGAACTCGGGATTGTTGTCTCCCATGGCAACGAGTGCGGCCGTCCCGATCGAGACCGCGTCGGCGCCGAGCGCCAGCGCCTTCGCGACGTCGGCGCCCGAGCGGATTCCGCCGGAGACGATCAGCTGCACCTGCCGGTGCAGCCCGAGCTCCTCGAGCGCGTCGACGGCGAGCCGCACGGCAGGCATCGTCGGGATCCCGACGTGCTCGATGAAGACGTCCTGCGTCGCCGCGGTCCCGCCCTGCATGCCGTCGACGACGATCACGTCGGCCCCGGACTTCACGGCGAGCTGGACGTCGTAGTACGTCCGCGTCGCGCCGACCTTGACGAAGATCGGCTTCTCCCAATCGGTGATCTCGCGCAGCTCGCCGATCTTGATCTCGAGGTCGTCCGGCCCGGTCCAGTCCGGGTGCCTGCAGGCGCTGCGCTGGTCGATCCCCTGCGGCAGGTCGCGCATCGCGGCGACGCGGTCGGAGATCTTGTGGCCGAGCAGCATCCCGCCCCCGCCGGGCTTCGCGCCCTGGCCGACGACAACCTCGATCGCATCGGCCTTGCGCAGGTCGTCGGGGTTCATCCCGTAGCGCGAGGGCAGCAGCTGATAGACGAGTGTCTGCGAGTGCTCCCGCTCCTCGGCGGTCATGCCGCCATCACCGGTCGTCGTCGCGGTGCCGACCTCGCTGGCGCCGCGGCCGAGCGCCTCCTTCGCGGGCGCCGAGAGCGCCCCGAAGCTCATGCCGGCGATCGTGACGGGGATCTTCAGCTCGATCGGCTTGCGCGCGAAGCGGCTGCCGAGCACGACGTTCGTGTCGCAGCGCTCTCGGTAGCCCTCGAGCGGGTAGCGTGAGATGCTCGCGCCGAGCAGCAGCAGGTCGTCGAAGTGCGGCACGCGGCGCTTGGCGCCGAAGCCGCGGATGTCGTAGATTCCCTCGCGGGCCGCACGCTGGATCTCGGCGATCGCGTTCCGGTCGAAGAGGTACGACTCCCGCAGGCCGGGTCGCCACTGCGCCTGCTCGTCGAAGGTCGTCATCAGTAGGCGTTGTCGATCTTGAAGTTGTAGAGCTCTCGGGCGGAGCCGTAGCGGCGAAACGAGGACGGGTCGACGTCGTCGAATCCCGCCCGCTCGAGTAGGCCGCGCACCTGGGCAACGTGCTCGGCGCCCAACTCCTTCTCGATGCAGTCTGCGCCGAGCCCGGCGACGTCGCCGCGGACGTAGATGCGCGCCTCGTAGAGCGAGTCGCCGAGCGCCTCGCCCGCGTCGCCGCAGATGACGAGACAGCCGCTCTGCGCCATGAAGCCGCTGAGGTGGCCGACGGAGCCGCGCACGACGATGTCGACGCCCTTCATCGAGATCCCGCAGCGCGCCGCCGCGTCGCCGTGCACGACGAGCAGGCCGCCGTGGGCGCTCGCGCCGGCCGACTGGCTGACGCTGCCCTCGATCACGACCGTTCCCGACATCATGTTCTCGGCGAGGCCGGTGCTCGCGCTTCCGTGCACGCGCACGTTCGCGAGCTGGTTCATCCCGGCGCAGTAGTAACCGACGTGGCCGTCGATCTCGACGTCGATCTCCGCGTCCAGGCCGCATGCGACCGCATGGGCGCCGCGTGGGTTGAGCACGCGCCAGCGAGTCGGACCGTCCTTGCCGCCGGCGAGGTCGTGCAAGCGCTGATTGAGCTCGCGCAGCGGCGTCGTCGCGAGGTCGACCACCTCCACGGCGGTCCCAGAGGCGGTTCCGGCCGCCATCAGACGGGTGTCTTCTCCCAGACGTAGACGATCCCCGGCTCGGGCTCCCAGACTCGGGCGTCGTCGGCGCCCGGGAGTACCGCGATCGCGTGGTACTCGGACGCCATCGCGACCCAGTCGTCGGTCTCGGCCAGCACGGCCGGCTTGCAGGCGATCGGGTCGCGCAGGACGGCGAACCCGTCCGCGGTGCCGACGGCGAAGGTGTAGAAGCCGTCGAGGTCGTCGATCCCGTCCTCGAGTGCCTGCTCGAGCGACGCGCCCTCGCGCAGCTTCCACGCGAGGTACCCGGCCGCGACCTCGGTGTCGTTCTCCGTGTGGAACTCGATCCCCTCGCGCTGCAGCGTGCGCCGCAGCCGGTTGTGGTTCGAGAGCGAGCCGTTGTGGACGAGGCAGAGGTCGAGCCCGGTCGAGAAGGGATGCGAGCCCTCGGTGGTGACGCGGCTCTCGGTCGCCATCCGGGTGTGACCGAGCGCGTGCGTGCCCTGGAAATCCGCGAGCGAGAACTGCTCCGAGAACACCTCCGGCCGTCCGACCTCCTTGTAGATCTCGATCACCGAGCCCGCGCTCATCACGCGCAGGTCGGGGAAGTTCCGTCGGACCCAGGCTTCGGCCTCGCCCGCGTCCGCGTCGACGAGGACGACCGCATGGCTCGCGCGGACGCTCGGCACGCTCGCCCCGCCGAAGGCGCCGGAAAGCTGCCCGCAGAGGGCGTCCCAGTCGTACAGCGGGTCACGGGAGTACAGCGTCAGCTTCGACCCGCTCGCGACGGGGTCGCGGTAGACGGCGACGCCGGCGCTGTCAGGCCCGCGTGCGCTCATCTGCGCGAGCATCGCGGCGAGGTGCTCGCCGAGGCGCTCCTCGAGCGCGGGCGACTTGGCGAACAGACCGACGATTCCACACATGGCGAGGCTCCTCTGCTACGGCGTATGGAGGATCTCTCCATACGCTAACGGAGACATACCGTTCGAGTACACGATCTTCACGTCACTTATGTGGAGAAAACCTCCATACCGCCTAGAAGCGGGTCAGGTACTCCCTCACCTCCCAGGGGGTCACCTGCTCGTGGTAGCGGAACCATTCGTCGCGCTTGACCCGGAGGTAGTAGTCGACGTACTCCTCGTGCTCGCGCGTGCGGCCGAGCGCCGAGCGCAGCACGTCGTCGCGCTCGAGCTCGTCCGTCGCCTCGACCAGGCTCGCCGGCAGCGACGTGAGGCCGCGCGCGACGAGCTCGTCGTAGGAGAAGCTGTAGAGGTTCTCGGAGTTCGGCTCGCCGGCGTCGAGCGAGTTCGCGACGCCGTCGAGGCCCGCCGCGAGGATCGCGGCCGCCGCCAGGTACGGGTTGCAGGCGCCGTCCACCGTCCGGTCCTCGATCCGCCCCGGCGCCGGAATCCGCAGCATCTGCGTCCGGTTGTTGTAGCCGTACGAGATCCAGACCGGCGCCCAGGTCGCCCCGCTCGAGGTCGTGCCGAACTTGAGCCGCTTGTACGAGTTCACCGTCGGCGCCGTCAGCGCGCTGTAGGCGCGAGCGTGCGCCTTCAGGCCGCCCACGAATGCGTACCCGAGCCCGGAGAGGCCCAGCCCGCGCGGATCACCCTCGTCGAGAAAGACGTTCTCGCCGTCCTTCCAGAGCGACATGTGGAAGTGACACCCATTCCCGGTCAGATTCATGAACGGCTTCGGCATGAAGGTCGCCTGCATCCCGTGCCGCTCGGCGAGCGTGTGCACCATGTAGCGGAAGAAGATCGCCCGATCGCACGTGACGAGCGCGTCGTCGTACTCGAAGTTCTGCTCGAACTGACCGTTCGCGTCCTCGTGGTCGTTCGCGTAGTTGCCCCAGCCGAGCTCGTTGCAGTAGCGGGAGACCGTGGTTAGGAACTCGAACTGGCGCGTCAGGCCGGCCATGTCGTAGCAGGGCTTCTCGAGCGTGTCGAGCTTGTCCGCGATCTCGATCGAGCCATCCCCGTTCAGCTGGATGAGGAAGTACTCCAGCTCGGCGCCGATCTTGAACTCGTACCCCTGCTCCCGCGCCCCGGCGAGGACGTTGCGGAGGATCGTGCGCGGGCAGTACGGCCACGGCTCGCCCTCGACGGTGATGTCGCACGCGAAGCGCGCGAGGTTCGGCTGCCAGGGCACAAGCGTGAAGCTGTCAAGGTCGGGGATCGCCGCAATGTCCGGGTCGCTCGGGAGCTGACCGATCTCACCCGCGGCGAAGCCCGCGAAGCCGGCGCCGTCCGTCACGAGCCCGTCGAGGTGCGCGGCGGGGACGAGCTTGGCGCTCGGCCGCCCGTACATGTCCACGAACTGCGCGAAGATGAACTCGACTCCGCGATCCTCGATCGTCGAGCGGATCGAGTCGAGCTTGGCGGTGTCAGCGGCCATCGGTCTCCTTCCCTTGGGGGATCAGCCGGAGCTGCGCACCGTTCCTATCACTCTCGCGTCCCCGGGGACGATGGCCGGAACCTCTACTTCTCTAGCCGCCGGATATGTGCGGAGTGTCCGTGCCGAGCACCTGCCGGAGCTGGACGAGCTTCACCGCGATCTCGACCATCAGCCAGTCGTCGCGACGGAGGTCGAGCCCCGACAGCTCGCCGATCCGGCGCAGCCGCTGCCGCAGCGTGTTCGGGTGCACGTACAGCGCCTCGGACGTCGCGCTGATGCTGCCGTGCCGGTGGAGGAACTCCTCGAGCGTCTTCAGCAGCGCGGCACCGCGCTCGTGGTCGTACGCGGCCAGAAGCGAGACCGCATCGATCGTCTCGTCGCGGACGCCGCCCTCGAGCGCGATGCGGAGCAGGTACTTGTAGGCGCCGAGCTCCTCGAAGTTGACCACCGAGGCCTGCCGTTTCAGCACCACGGTCCCGAGTAGCGCCTGGCGGGCCTCCTCGAACGCATCCGCGAAGCTGGATGCACCCGCGCACACGCTCGAGAGGCCGATCGCGACGGGCACAGCAAGGCTGCCGTGCGCGCGTCGGACGCTCGCGAGCAGCCGGTCGGCGCCTGGCGGCGGGACCAGCAGCAGCCCCCGGAGCGAGTCCCCGCGGCGATCGAAGATCGAGCCGGGCAACTGGGCTGCGAGAGCCTTCTCGAGTGCGTCATCGGCGGGCTCGGCGGCAAGCACGATATGCGGCTGGTCGAGGTCGCAGCGGAGCCGAGCAGCGCGCCCCTCGAGGTCGCTTCCGACCCGCCCGCCCGCAAGCTCCTCGAAGAAGTCCTTGATCAGGTTCTTCTCCGTCAGGCGCTCGATCAGCTGGATCTTCTTGATCCCGACGGCCGTCTGGCTGGCGACGGCCCGGGCGAGGTCGACCGACGTGCTCCCGTCGGCGACAAGGAGCCCGAGCAGCTCGTCGTTCGCGACCAGTGGCATCGACACTCGCGAGGCGCGGCCGCCCCGCGCGAGCTCCGGCCCCAGCTCGGCCAGCCCGATCGCCCGCCGCGGCTCGCCCACTGGCTGCGACACGCGCCACTCGAGCTCCTCGGAGCCGGGCTCGAGCAGGTACACGTGGCAGGCTCGAGCCTGCAGCAGCTCGCGCGCGCGCCCGGCGACGGCCGGCAGCAGCTCGTCGAGCGTCTCCGACTCGGCGATCGCCTCGGCGAGCCCGGTCACCTGCTCGAGCTCGCTCACCCTCGTTCGCATCTCCTCGTACAGACGTGCGTTCTCGATCGCGCCCGCGACGAGCGACGCGCTCGAGACGAGAAACTCGACCTCCGGCTGCGTGAACTCCCGCGGCGCCTCGGTGTGGGCCGAGATCACGCCGATCACCGCCTCGTCCCGGCCGAGGATCGGAACGCACAGCAGCGACTGGAACCGGTCCTCCTCGAGCTCGGGCACGTACTTCGTCCTCGGATCGGCCGTCGCGTGCTCGCGGATGAACGCCGGCTCCCGGTGCTCGGTCGCCCACCACGCGAGCCCCTCGCCCCGCTCGAGAGCGATCGTGCCCGTAAGGTGCGCGTACGGCTCGGATGCGGCCTGGAGCACGAGGCGCTCGGCGGCCGGATCGAGGAGGTAGACGAAGCAGGCGTGGACGGCACTTGCTTCGGAGAGCAGCCGCACGACGCCGCCCAGCACCTGGCGGAGCTCCAGTGACGAGCCGACGGTCGAGATGATCTCGTAGAGAAACCGGCTATCGACGTGATGTGCGACGGGCTTCGCGATGCCCGCGATCGTACTCCCGCGCTCCAGAATCTCCTATTCGCTCTGGACGACGTAGACCGGAAGGCGCGCTCGACGCCGCACGCGGTACGGCTCCTGCGACCACGCGAAGTCGGCGAGGAACCGGTTGCGCTGCGGGTCGCCGCCCATCACGATGGCGCCGCAACCGAGGCGCGCAGCCTCGGCCACGATCCGCTTCCCGGCCTTCCGCGTGCCGACCACCCGCCCATCGGCCTTGACGCCGCGTCGGCGCAGCGCCTGCACGGCCTTGCTCACGAGCTCGTGCTGAACGTCCCACTCGGCCTTGTTCGGATTCAGGCCCGGCATCGGCAAGCCGAGCCCCGTGCCCCACACGCGAGCGATCGAGAAGACGTACACGCGCGCCGCGTTGCGCCCGGCGATGCTCGCGGCGAGGGCAACAGCAGCCTCGGGGATCACCCTGCCCTCCGACGCCAGCAGGACGGCGTCCGCCTCGAGCGTGTCGGGGTCGGGAGGCAGGGGATCGCGAAGACGGAGCACAGCAGAGGTTCGGGCGCCGGCGGGCCGGCGCCCGAACAGATTCCTAGACGTCCTCTACGCGCTGGACCGGTGCCATCGGCGCCGGCCCCGGCTCGACGTGCTTCGGATCCTCGATCTTCGTCCGCCACAGGTAGAGCGGCAGGTAGAGGGCGAGCGTGGCCCAGCCGAGCCAGTAGTAGATCTCTGTGTTGCCGATCTGCGAGTACTTGATCCCGCCGTACAGCCAGATCACGGCAAAGAGAGCGGCCATCCCGAGCGCGATGTACTTGAAGAATTCCGGCAGCCGTACCGGCCGCCGCGCGTCCGGCTTGTGCTTTCGCAGCAGGTAGTAGCCGACCAGCACGGGCAGGAACGAGAACGTGTACCCGACGTTTGAGAACGAGTAGATCTCGACCGCGCCGCCCGCAAGCACCACGAGGAGCGAGGCGAGCACGTTGAAGAACATCGCGTTGCCCGGCACGCCGTGCTTGTTCGTCTTCTGGAAGAACCGCGGGAACTGTCCGTCCACCGACATCTGATGGAGCGAGCGGGCGCAGCCCATGATCGCGTTGAGCGCCGACAGGGCGAGCGCCACGATCAGCATCAAGGCGATGATCCAGTTGAGGAGCTCGCCGCCGGTCGAGAACACCTTCCCGGCGAACGTGACAAAGATCGTGTTCGGATCGACGAGGGCCGAGTCCGACAACGCCTTTGCGCCGAGCACGACGATGAAGGCGACGGGGATCAGCGTGTAGATGAAGAGCCCGTAGCCGCCCTCGAGGTTCATGGCGATCTTCGCGTCGCGCTCGGGGTTCTTGCACTCGCCGATGTAGCACGCGGCCGCCTCCATCGCGATCACGTTCCACGTGAGCAGGAACGAGTAGGCGATGTAGACGGTGAGCCAGCCGTTGCCGTCGAGGCCCGAGAAGAAGCTCGTGCCGTCGAGCTGGTGGAAGCCGGAGAGCTCGCCGAAGTCGACGACCGACGGGTGGAA
>JANMJY010000292.1:0-7659 GCA_031371615.1 Actinomycetes bacterium
GCTCGGCGAGCTTCGGCCCGATCGCCCGCGCGGCGTCGAGGCCGGTGGCGCCGTCCGGAAGTTCCAGTTCCGTCGAGTCGGGAAGAACGACCTTCATGAGCGATCAGGATACTCAGCCACCACGCGAGGACGACCGGAACGTCGAGGATGAGGGATCTCCGGTGCCCGATCCCGAGGCGGAGCAGGGCGACGCCGAGGACGTTCCCGGCGCCGACTAGGAAATCGCGTCGCGCCAGCGGCGGTGGAAGGCGATGCCGCCGACGAGCATGGCGATGACGAAGAGGAAGCCGAAGACGACCAGAGCAAGCGACGTCTGCTGCCCGAGCGCGACCACCTCGAGCACGGGCGCCTCGCTCGAGCCGACGACGACGACGCGGTAGCGGCCACGTGGCACGTTCGGGACCTTCACCCGCAGGGTCCCGGTTGCAGCGATGCGGCCGAGCTCGACCGGCGCAACCGCCGTGTCCAACGGCTCGAGCGAGACGTCTCCGAGCGGGCCTGAGACGGTGATCGTCTCCCCGACGGCGGCGCTGGCAGGGTCGACCGTGGCCGGAACCGAAGCTGCCGCCCCGGCCACCAGGACCGCGGCGGCGAGCACGAGGAAGGCAGCCGTCTTCACACCCCGACTTTACGAAACCCTTGCATCCCCTCACCCATTCGGCTGTAGCCGCGTGTCGGGGTTGCCGATACATCGTTCGGGATGGGGATCGCCGTCTACACAGGTCCGTTCGGCCGCCGGCACGCGGAGCGCCTGCTCTGGCGTGCCGGCTTCGGCCCGCGCGCCGGCGAGGCCGAGGCTCTGGCAAAGCGCGGCCTGCACGACGCCGTCCACTCGCTGACCCGGCCCGGCGGCGAGAAGTTCGTCGGCGCCGCGCCCCACGACGACAAGGGCCGCCCGCTCGCGCCCGGCGACGCCTGGGGCCACGACCATCTCTGGTGGCTCGATCGAATGGTGCGGACCTCCCGCCCGCTCGTCGAGCGGATGACCCTCGTCTGGCACGACTGGTTTGCGACCTCCCTCGACGGTGTCGGCTCGCAGAAGCTGATGCTGAAACAGAACAAGCTGCTGCGGCGCCTGTCGCTGGGCTCGTTCGACACGATGCTGCGCGAGATCACCAGGGACCCGGCGATGCTGCTGTGGCTCTCTGGCACGGAGAACACCAAGCGGTCGCCGAACGAGAACTACGCGCGCGAGCTGATGGAGCTCTTCACGCTCGGCGCCGGCGCCGGCTACACCGAGCGGGACGTACGCGAGCAGGCCCGCGCCCTGACCGGCTTCGCCAACGACTGGAAGCGCGGTCCCGGGAGCATCAACTTCCGCTTCGAGGCGGATCGCCACGACGCCGGAGAGAAGCGCGTCTTCGGCAAGACCGGCGCCTTCGACTGGCAGGACGCAGTTCGGCTCTGCCTCCATCACCCGAAGCACTCGTCCTTCTTCGTCGACAAGCTCTGGCACTACTTCGTCCCGAGAAGCCCGGACGCGTCGACGCGGCGGGCGCTCGAGAGCCTCTACCGCAAGGACTTCCAGATCCGGCCCGTCGTCGAGGCGATCCTCCTCCACCCCGCCCTCCACACCGGTCCGCGCATGGTCAAGCCGCCGGCCGTCTACAACGCCGGCCTGCTGCGCGCGCTCGGCCGCGGCGTCGACACCCAGGCCTGGGCGTGGCTCTCGAGCCAGTCCGGCCAGCGGCTCTTCCTGCCGCCGAACGTCTCCGGCTGGGACGACGAGCGCTGGCTCGACACGGCGACGTTCAGGGGCCGCTGGGAAGTCGCGAACTACGCCAGCAGCCCCTTCGCGCTGACGGACAAGCAGTCGGCGTCGCTCCCCGCCGAGCCGCAGGCCCTCGTGGACGGCGCGATCAAATTCTGGGGCTCCCCCACGCTCAGGCCGGCCACGCGTGCAGCGCTCCTCCGCTTCGCCACCACGGCGATGGGCGACGCCGACCAGCGCTGGAAGAAGACGAGCTACCGCTTCCTGACCGCGAACGCGCTGCGCCAGCTGGTCGCCGTGTCCCCCGACCTCCAGACCTCCTGATGGCCCGCTGCTGCAACGACTTCTCGCGCACGGACCTGATGCGCCGCGCCGCGGCTGAAGCGGGGCGAGGGCTGCCGTCGATCGAGGCGGGGATGCCGACGCCGGCGGGAACCGGGCTCGACCGCCGCAGCTTTCTCGCGCGGAGCGCCGGGCTCGCGCTCGCCGTCTACGGCGGCTCCTCTCTGCTGCCGCGGGCCTTCGACGAGGGCATCGCCGCAGCCGCCGCAGCCGGGCCGCAGCCGGTGCTCGTCTCCGTCTTCCTCGAGGGGGGCGCCGACTCGCTCTCGATGCTGTTCCCGAGCGGCGACCCGAGCGGCGACCCGCTCTACCGCAAGCTCCGCCCGCAGCTCTCGCTGCCCGCGTCGGCCGGCCTTCCCTTCGCCGAGGACGACCGCCTGCGCTGGCATCCCTCCCTGACGGCCCTCGCGACCCTGCACCAGGAAGGGAAGGTGAGCGTGCTCCCCGGTGTGGGGTACGTCGGCCCCGACCAGTCGCACTTCACCTCCAGGCACTACTGGGAGGTGGGCGCGACGAACGAGCAGCTGCAGACCGGCTGGCTCGGCCGCTACCTCGATCACGCAGGGTCGCCGGACAACCCGCTCCAGGGGCTCTCGCTCGAATCCCGGCTTCAGCCGGCGCTCGCGACGGCGAAGATGCCGGTCTCATCGATCGATGGGCCCGACCGCTACGACTTCTGGACCCGCAACGTCTGGGGCGACGTCGAGACGCGCATGCTCGAGGCGATCGGCTCGCTCGGAGCCCTGCCTACCGGAGGCGACCCCGCCCTCGTCCAGGCCACGTCGGTCGCACAGCAGGCGGCGCGGCTGCGCAGCCAGCTGCGGCCGTTCAAGCCCAAGGGCGATGCACCCGGCTTCACGAGCCCCGTCCCGTACCCGAAGGGCGAGGACGACTTCCCCCGCCGCCTCTCCGGCCTGGCCGCGATGATCGGCGCCGGGCTGCCCGTGCGCGTCGTCGCGCTGACCGCGCCCGGCATGTACGACACTCACGACGACCAGCCCCAGGAGCTCGCCGACGGCCTCGAGCTCACGGCCGAGAGCCTGCTCGCGTTCCAGCGCGACCTGGAGACCCGCGGGCTCGCCGACCGAGTCCTCGTTCACGTCTGGTCGGAGTTCGGTCGCCGGGCCAAGGAGAACGGCTCGAACGGCACAGACCACGGCGCCGCCGGAGCGGGCTTCCTGATCGGCTCGCGCGTGACGGGAACGATGATCGGCGAGTTCCCAGGCCTCGCGAGGCTCGACGAGGACGGCAACCTCCGCGCAACCTCCGACTTTCGCGGGCTCTACAGCGCTGTGCTCGAGCAGTGGCTCGGCGCCGACGCCGAGGCGATCATCCCCGCGGCCCGCAGCTTCGCGCGGCCGAAGATCCTGCGATGATCGCGACCGCGCTCGTGCTCCTCGCCCTGGCCCCCGCGCGAGTGCAGGTCGGAGCCGACGAGTTCGGCTACTCCCTCTCACGCCAGACGATCAAAGCAGGCCCGGCGATCGTTCAGCTCGTCAACTACGGCGAGGACACACACGACCTCCGCCTCCGCCGCACGGGCGGAACTCGCACCTACCGAATCGGCGAGGTTCGTCCCGGTGCCCTCGGGGAGCTCGAGGCCCGTCTGCTTCCGGGACGGTTCACGCTCTGGTGCTCGCTGGCCGATCACCGCAAGCGCGGAATGAGCGCCACGCTCGTCGTCCGCAAGCCCTGACTTTCCGCAACACCCACTACGATCACGGCTCACCCACGAACGGGAGCCGTCACATGTCACTCATGGACAAGATCAAGTCGGTGTTCTCAGGCGGTTCGGCCGCCTCGACGGACGACCATGCCGGCCACGACCACGCCGGCCACGATCACGACCACTCGCACGACGAGCCCGCCGCGGCGATGCCGCCTGTCGACCCCGCCGGTGATGCCGGCAGCGAGGATCGGCCCGTCTAGAGAATCAGCCCGTGGGGGAGCTTCGGCTCCTCCACGGGGTTTCACCAGTCGGTCGGGCGGAAGTCCTTCAGGAACTGGCCCCAGACGTGCTCGCCGGTGTTGAAGCCCGCGATGATCGGGTCGACGATCCTTGCCGCCCCGTCGACGATGTCGAGCGGCGGGCGGAATCGATGCTCGGCCGTCTTGCGCTGCGCGATCTCGACCGGGTCCTCATCGGTGACCCAGCCCGTGTCGACGCTGTTCATGTGGATGCCGTCGGCCTGGTAGTCGGCGGCGGAGGTCCGCGTCATCATGTTCAGCGCTGCCTTCGCCATGTTCATGTGCGGATGCCGGGTGGTCTTGAAGCGCCGGTAAAACTGCCCCTCGACGGCTGACACGTTGACGATGTGCTTGTCGCGCTCGGGAGTCCGCAGGAAGAGCGGCTTCAAACGGGCGTTGAGGACGAACGGCGCGACCGCGTTGACGAGCTGGGTCTCGAGCAGCTCGACCGAGGACACCTCGTCGAGCAGCAGGCGCCAGGAGTTGCGGTCGCGGAGGTCGACCTGCTGCAGGTCCTGATCGAGGCGACCTTCCGGGAAGAGGTCGCTCTGCGCGGACACGTCTTCCGGCAGGAGCGCCACCTGTGACAGCTCCGCGGAGCCCGCGGGGAGCATCTCGGTGCGGCGCAGCCCTTCGTACTCGCCGAGTAGGCGGCGGACGTGCGCCGGCATCGCGCCCGCCGCTGCGAGCTCGCCCTCGAGCATGTGCCGGTAGAACTCGGCCGGCCTGCGCACGGTCTGGCAGGCGTTGTTGACGATGAAGTCGAGCCGTTCCCTCGTCGAGAGCAGGTGCGTGCAGAAGGCTTCGACGCTCGGTGTGTGGCGCAGGTCGAGCCCGAAGATCTCGAGCCGCTCGCCCCAGGCGTCGAAGTCGGGCTCGCGGGCGTAGCGGGCCGCAGAATCGCGCGGGAAGCGCGTCGTCACGATCAGCTGCGCGCCGGCGCGCAGCAGCTTGATCCCGGCCTGGTAGCCGATCTTGACGCGGCCCCCGGTGAGGAGCGCCACGCGACCCGTCAGGTCGGCGGTCTCGGTCCGTTTGCGCAGGTTGAAGTCGCCGCACGGCCGGCAGAGCTGGTCGTAGAAAGGGTGGAGCTCGACGTAGTCCTGCTTGCACACGTAGCAGTGCTGCGGCTGGATCGCTTCCCGGAACTCGGGTTCGCTCTCGACCTCCACCTGCTCGAAGCCCGAGGGAGGGAACACGTTCGGCGACGTGTAGACCGGCTTGTCGCGCAGCACGCGGATGCCGGTCTCAGCCAGGACCGACTCGTCGCGGCCGAGCCTGGCCGCCTTCTTCTCGCGCCGCACGACCTTGTTGAACCGCCGGCGCTGGACGACGTCGGGGTTGTGGACGTCGCCGGCCGCGGCGAGCAGGCGAGTCCGTTCCTCGAGCGGCAGGGCCTTGAGCAGGCTGCGGTCGCGCACAACCGACTCGAGCACGTCTGCCGCGGCCTTCAGCCGCTCGGCGTCGTCGTCATGCGCACCGATGGCCATCGCGCCAGGGTAGCGACCCAAGGCCCTGCGCTTACGCGAGCGCGGACGGGATCGCGCGCACGCCGGCGGCTTCCGCGAGGACTTCTTCGATGGTCGAGACGATCGCGTCTGGCTGTGCGCCCTTTTCGAGGTAGCGCGCTGCTCCGAGTCCGATCACGTGCTCGGCGACGGCGGTGGTGGCAAAGCCCGAGAAGACGATGACCTGGGCGTCCGGCGCCATGCGTCGAAGCTCGGGCAGCGCCTCGAGACCGCTGCGGCGTGGCATCGCGAGGTCGAGCAAGATCACGTCCGGCTGGAGCCGTGCCGCCTCGACAATTGCTTCGTTGCCGTCGCTCGCTTCGCCGACGACTCGCATGCCAAGGCTGGTGGTCACGATCACGCCGAGCAGCGAGCGCATCGCTTCGCTGTCGTCGCAGATGAGCACACCCGCTGCCGCTTTGCCGTTCGTGACCACTTGATCGCTCACCTAGCTTCCTACGCCGGCGCGGCGTCGCGGATCAGGTCGTTGAGCGGCACTCCTTGTCGTCCGAGCTCGTCGAGTGACTTGCTGACGATCGCGCGGGCGTTGTCGAGGGCTTCGAGCAAGGCGGCTCGTGACTCGTCCGTCCGGTCGAGCTCGAGCGCAAGGTGGGCCACGGAGAGCGACTGGACGACGCCGTCGTGCAGCTCGAGCACGTGCCGCTGCTTCGATTTTCTGCGCTCATCTTCGCGTAGCGTTTCGGCGTTGCGCCGGTCGAACGCCCCCTGGAGGTGCTGGTACTCGCCGAAACGGCGCAGGGTGATGTCGATCGCGCTTTGTAGCTCTTCTGGCCTGCTGTCGACGATGTAGGCGAAGACGCCGCGCGACGCCGCCTCGTTCACCCACGCCCCGTTGTAGGTGTCTAGCAGCGCGATCACCGGGCAGAACGCCTGCGCCACGATCTCCGAGATCTGGTGCAGCGCGTGCTCGGCGCTCTCGCCAAGCCCGACGAGAGCGACGTCGGGGCGCTCCCTGGCGGTGACCGCCGCCACATCCGAGACATGGATCTCGCGCGCGATCACCTCGTGACCGAGCCCGGTGACCACCTGGGCGAGAATCTCCAGACGGTCGGACCGCTGGTTCGCGATCAAGACGCGGAGGTGGTGGATCCCGTCCATGCGTGCCTTCCGTAGCGAATTCGGGGCAACGAGAACGAGGCGCGAGGGTTGGGCGCAGAGGTCTGTTGCGGCCTGAGCGGGGCGGCTTGCCTGGCGAAAATTGTAACAGATTTCACTAATTATGAGTCGGCCATTTCGACGCCGTCCGGCGACGACGCCGTCGTATTGAGCGCAAGTCACATGAACGGATCTGCGACGCTGCTGGCGTGAGCCGCGTCACGATCGATGGATCCACCGGGGCGCTGCGGGTCGACGGCGCGAAGGTCTTCCCGCTCGGACTCTCGAACGGCCCGCCGCTCGGCGGCTCCACGCCGGGCGGCAAGGACGGGCTGAAGGAGCTTGCCGATGCAGGCGCGACCTTCATCCGCACCGGCCGCGGCAACTGGAGCCTCGGGCAGCTCGACGAGCAGATCGCGGAGGAGCGTTCGCTGCTCGACGCGGCAGCCGCCCACGGCCTCCGGTGCTGGCTCTACCTCGGAGAGGTGCCGGACCTGCCGGCGCGCGCGGCAGGCCAGCAGGCCTCGGCCCGCGAGCAGCTGCTCTCGACGATCGCGTCGTCTCTCAAGAGCCATCCCGGCCTCGGCGCATATAAAGGCGTCGACGAGCCGCGCAACCCGTTTCGGGGCAGCAACTGGATCCGGCCCGAGGGCCTCGTGCGCGCGGCGGGCAAGCTGAAGGCGCTCGACCCGAATCACCCGCTCGTGATTATCCAGGCGCCGCGCAGCACCGTCGCGCAGCTGACGCCGTACCGTCCTGCGTTCGACATCACCGGCGCGGACATCTTCCCGATTGCGTATCCGCCGGGAGAGCACTCCGACCTCGCGAACCGCGACATCAGCGTCGTCGGCGACGTGACGCGAAAGATGGTCAAGGCCGCGGGCGGCAAGCCCGTGTGGACGACGCTCCAGATCGCGTGGAGCGGCACGGTCCCGTCGGTGAAGAAGCCGAACGTCGTGCCGCGCTTCCCGACCGCGCACGAGCTGCGCTTCATGGCCTACCAGGCGATCGTCT
>JANMJY010000027.1:0-18321 GCA_031371615.1 Actinomycetes bacterium
GCCTCTTCCTCGCGGGTCGTCGTGTCCTTGTCCAGCGTGTTCTGGATGAAGGGTGAGTTGTCGAAGAGCTTGAGCAGGTCCTCGTTCGAGTCGAGCGCCAGCCCGTCGTTGTAGTCCTCACGCGCGAGCGCCCGTAGGAGGGTCGTCACCGGCAGCTTCCGCTTCCGGTCGATGCGTGCGTAGACGATCCCCTTCTTGTCGATCTCGAGCTCGAGCCACGAGCCGCGGCTCGGCATCAGGTTCGCGGTGAAGACCTGCTTCGTCGCGTCCTTCGGCTCCATCAGGTAGGCACCCGGGCTGCGGACCAGCTGCGTCACGATCACGCGCTCGGTGCCGTTGATGATGAACGTGCCCCACTGGGTCATCATCGGGAAGTCGCCCATGAAGACCCGCTGCTCGCGGATCTCGCCGGTCTCCTTGTTGACGAAGCGGACCGTCATCGAGAGCGGGGCCTGATAGGTCAGATCCTTCTCGCGGCACTCCTGGATCGTGAATCCGGGGTCGCCGAACTCGAAGTCCCC
This sequence comes from Actinomycetes bacterium, assembly GCA_031371615.1. GTDB lineage: Bacteria > Actinomycetota > Thermoleophilia > Gaiellales > Gaiellaceae > Gaiellasilicea. The sequence continues at coordinate 522 of JANMJY010000027.1, forward strand.
GAATTCGACGGCAAGGGTGCCGGTGTAGTCCTCGATCGGCGAGATGTCCGCAATCGTCTCGCGCAGGCCCTCGTTCTTGAACCAGTCGAACGACGCCTTCTGGATGTCGATCAGGTTGGGGAGGTCGAGGACGTGCTTCAGACGTGAAAAGCTCTTACGCGCACGGGGCGCGACAGCAGTGCTGCTCAAGTGATTACAGCCTCCCTTATGGCTACGAGCGAAAAGAGTTTCAGTGGGCAGATGCGGCGGTACGGCGTCGGCGAACCCCGAAGGGTAGCGCAGACAGGCCCCGCACCGCAAGCATGAGCCGCGGCGGAGGCCGAATACGAATCAGAAGTATACAGATCGAGGTCAAGTGCCCGCAAATGACCGAGGGCGCCTCGCGGCGCCCTCGGTATTGACCCCTTGCTCCTAACGGGAACGGTCTCCCGCTGGTTACGGCTACTTGGCGCTAGCCTTGAACGCAGCGTTCAGCTGCGCGAGGGCCGCCTTCGCCTTCTCCCGGATCGCCTAGCGCTCGGCGTCCGCGTCTGCCCTGATCTGCTCGCCGGCTGCCTTCGCCGACGTCCGCGCGGCCTTGCAGGTGGCCCGCGCAGCGTCCCTGGGGCCGTCGGCCTTCGCAGCCTTGCACGCCGCCTTGACGCCTGCCTCGAGCTTCTGATGGGCGAGGCGGGCGGCCTGGTTGACCCGCTCGAGCTCCGACACCGCCTCGGAGCGCACGCGCTCGACTCCGGCCTTCAGCTCCTTCAGGGCCGCCTCTCGGGCGGCCTTGGCCACCTCGAGCGCGGCCTGCCGCTCGGGCCGCGGTGCCGGCACGGATGCTGCCGGCGCACCGCCGGCGGGCACTGGAGCAGGCTCCTCGGCCAGCGCGGTCGAAGCGAACGCGCCGGCAAGGATGGTTGTGGCTAGTGCAATCTTGAACCGCATCGAGTGGACCTCCGCATAGGGATCTGACCCACGAGATATCGGCACGACACGCTCGCGACCATCGCCTCGAACGAGTGAGCGGACACAGAACGACCGAGGGCGCCGTTCGGCGCCCTCGGCAGGATCCTGTCGCGCGCGACTAGGGGTTCGTGGTGGTGGTACCGGTGGTCGTCGTGGCCGCGGTCGTCGTCTTCGCGGCGGTCGTCACGGTCGTGGTCGACTTCTCGTCGTCGTCTTCCTTGGCGTCCTTCGGGCCCTTCGTCGTCACCTTGCGTGCGAGCAGCGTGCCCGCGGCGACGTCGGCCTTGCAGGCATAGCCCTGGACGTTGACCCGGTCGCCGGCTACGAGATCGGCGAGCTGGTGCTTCTTGCCGTTGAACTTCGTCTCGTCGTCGACGAGCACGGTCGCCTGCTTGTCCTTCCAGGCCTTGGCGGACCTGTTACCACCCGAGACCTTCAGCGCGAATCCGCCCGCGCCCGCGGCGACGAACTCGCCCTTGACGACGATCTTCCTCGACTTCTTGCACGTCTCGTCCTTCTTCGCGTGGCTCTTGCCGTGCTCCGCCTCGGACGTTGTCGAGCCTGTCGTGGTGCCCTCCGTCGCGGTGGCGACCACCGGCTTGCCGTGGTCGCTCGGAGCCGGCGACGCCGCGACGGCGACGGAGACGGCAAAGCCGGCGGTGAAGAGCGCCAGCAGCAGTGCTTTCAGTTTCATGAGTCCTCAGTCCTCCCGAAAAGTCCGTTGTCCCGGGTGTTGACGGCAACGCGAGGACTTTCCTGCTGCCTCGGACGAGGGATCCGACGAAACCTTTGCACTTCCTTTGCAAATGCGTGAGGCCGGGCAAAGCCCGGCCTCACGCTCACGCGTCGTTATCCGACGAGCGGTGTTACTTCAGCTCGACGCCGGCGCCGGCCTCTTCCAGCTGCGCCGTGATCGTGTCGGCTTCCGCCTGGTTGACGCCCGCCTTGACGGTGCCGGGGGCGCCGTCGACGAGGTCCTTCGCCTCTTTCAGACCGAGGCCGGTGACGGCGCGGACGACCTTGATCACCTGGATCTTCTTGTCGCCCGTCGACGTGATCACGACGTCGAACGAGGACTTCTCCTCGGCCGGCGCGCCACCGTCGCCACCGCCGCCGGCGGCGGGCGCCGCGGCAGCCATCGGAGCGGCGGCGGTCACGCCCCACTCCTCCTCGATCGCGTTCTTCAGCTCGACGAGCTCGAGCACGGTCATCTTGCCGAGCGTCTCGAGCACCTTCGCGGTATCCGTAGCCATTACTCCTGCTCCTCCTGCGTGTCAGTGGACTCTTCAGTGGTTTCTGCAACGGTCTCTGCGGGCGCCTCTTCGGCTGTCGCCTCTGCTTCGGGCTCTGCCTCCGCCACGGGCTCCTCGACGGGAGCCTCTTCGACGGCCGGAGCCGCTGCCGCGGCCGGTGCCTCGCTCCCGGACGTGTCGCCCCGCTCCTGCAACTGCTCGATGCGGGCGTCGATCAGCCCCACGAGATCGCGGATCGGTGCCGCCAGCAGCGCGACGACAACCGTGAGTGGGGAAACGATCGCCCCGACGAGCTGGGCGCGGATCACGTCGACCGGCGGCAGCTTCGCGAGCGTGTCGATCTCCTCCGCCGTCAGCGACTTGCCCTCGAGCAGGCCACCGCGGATCGCAAGGACCTTCGTCTTCGTCGCGGTGTCGCTGAGCGCCTTCGCGACCGCGACCGGATCGCCGTCTGACTCGACGAACGCAATCGCCGACGGGCCTTCGAGCAGAGCGAGTAGCGCGTCCGCCCCAGCCGCCTCGGCCGCGCGGCGGGTGAGCGTGTTCTTGACGACCGCGAAACGGGCGCCGTGCTCGAGCAGCTTCGAGCGCAGACCGTCGATCTCGGCGTTCGTGAGCCCGCGGTAGTCGGCGACGATCAACGTCTCCGACGTCCGCAGCCGCTCGGTCAGCTCTGCGACGACCCGCTCCTTGTCACTTTTCAGCATCTCTCACCTCCTTGAAACGATCGAGCCCGCACGGAGGCGGGCTCGGGAGAGGCGAAACTTCACCTTCCAAAGCGCCACCTCGGGAAGACCTCTGCCAGCGGTGCTGGCTGCTTCCGTTCTTCGGCGACGGGCTATGGACGGAAAACCTTAGGCCGGAACAGCCTCCTGCTCGAGCTCCTCGACGATGCCGCGGACGCGCGCCGGGTCGACGCGCAGGCCGGGGCCCATCGTGGTCGTGAGCGTGATCTGGTGGATGTAGCGGCCCTTGGCGGAAGCCGGCTTGGCGCGGACGATCACCTCGATCAGCGCCGCATAGTTCTCGAGCAGATTGCGCTCGCCGAAGCTCTTCTTGCCAATCGAGACGTGGACGTTGGCGCCGCGATCGGTGCGGTACTCGAGCTTGCCGCCCTTCGCGTCGGTGACGGCCTTGGCGACGTCGAACGTGACCGTGCCCGTCTTCGGGTTCGGCATCAGGCCGCGGGGGCCGAGCACGCGGCCGAGCTTGCCGACGTTGCCCATCTGGTCGGGCGTCGCGATCGCAACGTCGAAGTCGGTGAAGCCGCCCTCGATCTTCGCAGCGAGATCGGCGGCGCCGACGACGTCGGCACCGGCCTCCTCTGCCTCACGGGCCTTGTCGCCTTCGGCGAAGACGGCGACACGGACGGTCCGGCCGGTCCCGTGCGGGAGCATGAGCGTGCCGCGCAGCTGCTGGTCGGCGTGGCGGACGTTCAGGCCCAGGCGGAAATGCGCCTCGACCGTCTCGTCGAACTTCGCCGCGGGCAGCTCCTTGAGCAGCTTGATCGCCTCGGCGGGCGCGTACAGCTGCTCGCGGTCGATCGACTTGCGGGCCTCGTCGTAGCGCTTGCCGTGCGCGCTCATCGCTCCACGTCCACGCCCATGCTACGGGCCGTCCCGGCGATGACGAGCATCGCCTGGTCGACGTCGCGCGCGTTCAGGTCGACGAGCTTGATCTCGGCGATCGAGCGGAGCTGCGCTTTCGAGATGCGGCCGACCTTGTTGCGGTTCGGCTCCGGCGAGCCCTTTTCGAGCCCGAGCGCCTCCTTGATCAGCACCGCCGCGGGCGGCGTCTTCGTGATGAACGTGAAGGAGCGGTCCTCGTAGACCGTGATCTCGACCGGCGTGATGCGGCCGTTCTCCTGTGCGGTCTGCGCGTTGAACGCCTTGCAGAACTCCATGATGTTGACGCCGTGCTGACCGAGCGCAGGACCGACCGGCGGCGCAGGGTTCGCCTGCCCACCGGGGATCTGCAGCTTGATCATCGTCAGGATCTTCTTCGCCATCGTTCCTATCCTCAGTCGAGCTTCTTGACCTGGTCGAATCCGAGCTCCACCGGCACCTGGCGCTCGAAGATGTCGACGAGCACCTTCAGCTTCTGCTGGTCGGCGTTCACGTCGACGATCTCGCCGTCGAAGTCCGACAACGGGCCGGAGGTTACCTTCACCGACTCGCCGAGGGTGAACTCGACCTGCGAGCGCAGGGCCGCGCCCGAGGCTGCGGCGCCCGTGTGCAGGATCCGGTCGACCTCGCCCTGGGCCAGCGGAACGGGCTTCGCGCCGGCGCCGACGAAGCCGGTGACGCCGGGCGTGTTCTTCACGACCGACCACGCCTCGTCGTTCAGATCCATGTTCACGAGCACGTAGCCGGGCAGGACGCGCTTCTCGATCTGCACTTTCTGGCCGTCCTTCGTCTCGATCACCTGCTCGGTCGGGACGACGACGCGGCGGAAGCGCGGCGCCTGGTTCATCGAGACGATCCGGTGCTCGAGGTTGGCCTTCACCTTGTTCTCGTGCCCGGAATAGGTGTTGATCACATACCAGCGGAACATCGCTAAACCACTCTTCCTATTGGCCGAGGAGAACGTTGCGAACGAAGGGCTTGAACGTCTGGTCGGCGGCGTAGAGGTACACGCCGACGATGAAGCAGGCGATGATGACGACGATCGTGCCCTGGATCACCTGGGCCCGGCTCGGCCACTCGACCTTCTTCAGCTCGCCCCAGGACTCCTTGACGAAGCGGCCGCGCTCGCGGCGCTCGCGGCGGCCCGTCTGGGTCGAGGCCGGCTGCATGCTCGGGCGAACCGGCGCCTGGCGCGCACGTGCGCGCGACGCGGCCGGCTTCGCCTCGGCGGCGGGCTTCCCGCCCGAGTTCTTGCGCTGGTCGCGCCGCTGCCTGCGGGTCTCGCGCGCCACTAACGGGTCTCCCGATGGACCGTGTGCTGACCGCACCAGCGGCAGTACTTCTTGAACTCGACGCGGTCGGGCGTGTTCCGCTTCGACTTGTTCGTCTGATAGTTGCGCCGCTTGCACTCGGTGCAGGCGAGCGTGATCGCGACTCGAACTCCGGCTGCCATCTAGATCGTGTTCTCTCGGTTTCTGTTGGAAAAAGACTGGGTGAGGAGTAGCGGCGGCAGGACTCGAACCTGCGACACGCGGATTATGATTCCGCTGCTCTAACCAACTGAGCTACGCCGCCGCGCGGACGGTGAGTGTAGCAACCAGCTTGTTCTGTTTGCGCAGGATCGGAATCCGCAAAGCGGACTCCGATCGCGCGTGGATCCCTGAAGCGCCCGCTTCGCGGCCGGGCCGCGTCGATGCCCGATCCGAGCCCCGGCTTGTCCGGCCCTTCTCCTAGGATCCCGCACGTGATCCGAATCCCCCCGAAGAGCGGCGGCTGGCTCGAGGTCGTCTGCGGCCCGATGTTCAGCGGCAAGAGCGAGGAGATGATCCGCCGGCTTCGCCGCGCCGAGATCGCGGGGCAGCGCGCGGTCATCTTCAAGCCGCGGATCGACGATCGCTACGACGTTGCAGACGTCGTCAGCCACGCGGGCGTTCGCATGCGGGCCGTGCCGGTGACCGACGTCGCCGAGCTCGTCGAGCACGCTCGCAACATGGAGGTGGTCGGGATCGACGAGGTGCAGTTCTTCGACCGCGAGGTCGTCGGGGCCGCGCTCGCGCTCGCCGACGGAGGTGCCCGCGTGATCGTCGCCGGCCTCGACCAGGACTTCCGGCGGCTCCCGTTCGGGCCGATGCCCGAGCTGCTCGCCCACGCTGAGTTCGTCGACAAGCTGCAGGCCGTCTGCCACCGCTGCGGCGGCCCGGCGACGACGACGCAGCGTCTGGTCGACGGACGGCCCGCTCCGTACTCGGGCGCCACGATCGTCGTCGGTGCGAACGAGCAATACGAAGCGCGCTGCCGCGACTGCCACGAGGCCGGCGAAGACCTCGCAGCAGTCGCGGCCTAAGCGCGCCGAAGCTCCGTCTCGTCAAGCGAGTTGACGCTCCTGCCGTCGACGCGCACGTTGCCAGACATGAGCTCGGCGAGCCGGTTGACGAGCTTCATCGCCGTCGTCTTCCCGCCGCCGGGCGGCCCTACGAGACAGCAGACCTCACCGGCGGGATCGACAACGAACAGGTCGTCGACCGCCGACGCCGCTCGGCCGGGGAGTCAGTCTGCGCGCGAAGATCCCTGAAGGGGCCGCTACGCGGCCCACGATTCTCGTGCTGGTAGCGTCGCCAGCGAATGGCCGACGTCGCCTACATCCCCGGCGAGCCCGGGCGCGACCGGCGGCCGGCGGTCGGTTACGCGATGGTGATCACGGCCGCGCTGCTCTTCGCCGTCAACGGCACGGTCTCCAAGGTCGTGCTGCAGTCGGGGATCTCCTCGCTCGACCTGACCCAGGTACGCGCGACCGGAGCCTTCCTCGGCTTCGCAGTCCTGCTCGCGGCGACGCGCCGCGAGAGCCTCCGGCTCTCTCGGCGCGAGGTTCCGTATCTGGTCGTCTTCGGGATCGCCGGCGTCGCGTTCGTCCAGTGGCTCTACTTCGTAGCGATCGCCCGGCTCCCGATCGGGATCGCTCTGCTGATCGAGTACATCGGGCCGATCCTGATCGCGATCTGGGCGTGGGCAGTGTTCAAGGAGCCCGTCCGCCGCAGGATCTGGGCGGCGCTCGTCCTGGCTCTCGCCGGGCTTTCGCTCGTCGTCGAGGTCTGGACGGGTCTCTCGCTCGACGGGCTCGGAGTCGCGGCTGCCCTCGGCGCCGCGGTCGCGTACGCCGTCTACGTCCTGATGGCCGAGCGGGGTGTGAAGCGCCGCGACCCGGCGTCGCTCACCTGCTACGGCTTCCTCTTCGCAGCGCTCTTCTGGGCGGCGGTGCAGCCGGTGTGGCGGTTCCCGGCCGGACGGCTCGGCGACAGCGTCTCGTTGCTGGGGCACCTCGAGCGGTTCGCGCTACCCGTGTGGTCGCTGATGCTCTACGTGGTCGTCGCCGGGACGATGGTCACGTTCCTGCTCGTCGTCGCCGCGCTACGCCACATTTCGGCGACGAGGGTGGGCATCGTCGCGATGCTCGAGCCCGTCGGCGCCAGTTGCGTCGCCTTTCTCTGGCTCGGCGAGACGTTCGGAACCGCGCAGCTGCTCGGCGGTGGAATCGTGCTCGCTGGAATCCTGCTCGCCCAAACAGCCCGCTAAGAGCGGGAAGTTCCAGCACAAGGTCCGGAGCAGGTCGGGAATCCCCCGATCGAGGGATGCTACCGTCCGGCTCCTTTGCCATTCTGCCGCCTTATGCATTTTTCGAAACATATTCGTGCAGCTTTGCTCGCCTTTTTCGTCGCCGTGGCCCTCATTCCGGCCGCCCAGGCCGCCACGCTGACTCAGAACGAGCAGACGCTCCTGCGAGCCGTCAACGACGTCCGCGGCGCCCACAACCTGCGGCCGCTCCAGGTCGACAGGAAGCTCGTCCGCGCCGCTCGCGACTACTCGGCGACGCTGATTCGCCGCGATGTCTTCACACACGGGTCGGTTGGCCCGCGCCTCGCGCGCTATGGCGCCCGCGGTCCCGTCTACGGCGAGAACCTCGCCTGGGGCACCGGCAGCCAGGCCACCGCCCGCGCCATCGTCCGTAGTTGGATGGCGAGCCCCGGCCATCGCGCCAATCTGCTTCGGCCAGGCTGGACCCGCATCGGGGTCGGCTCCCACGTCGGCACGTTCCTCGGCTACGGCGGCGCGACCGTCGTCACCGCCGATTTCGCCGGTTAGGTCTCAGCCATCAGCGAGCGGAGCTCGGTCAGCTTTTCGCGCCGGAGCTCGTCGCGCTCACCGCGCTCCAGCCGGTCGAGCAGCGCGCGCACGATCGGCGCCAGCTCGACAGGGTTGAACGGCTTCGTGATGTAGTCGACTCCGCCGATGTCGAGCCCGCGCGCACGATCGCGGAACTCGGCCCGAGCGGTCAGGAAGATGATCGGGATGTGCGCCGTGTCGTCGCTCTCGAGGAGCGCCTCGGCCACGCCCCAGCCGTCGAGCCCGGGCATCATCACGTCGAGGAGGATCACGTCCGGCGTGCCCGAGGCCGCCGTCGTGAGCCCCGAGGGTCCGTCACTCGCCTCGAGCACCGACATGCCCTCGGCCTCGAGGTTCACCCGGCAGAGCAGCCGAATCGGGGCCTCGTCGTCGATCACCAATACCCTCGTCATGAGCCGTCCAGCCGTGTACCCGAATCTGTCATGTCTCACTCTCCACGGCCGGAAGCTCGAGGACGAACGTCGAGCCGCGACCCTCGTCCGAGTCGACCCGGATCCGCCCACCCATGGCATCGACGAGACCCTTAGCGAGGAAGAGGCCGAGCCCGGTCGCGCCCGCTCCGACCGCGCCGGCAGCCGAGTCGCCGCGATAGAACTTGCTGAAGATCCGCTCCTGCTCGGCGTGCGGGATTCCGATTCCCTCGTCCTCGACGCTGACCTCGACGGCATCGTCGCGGCGCCGCGCGGCGACGGTGACTGTCCCGCCCGCGGGTGAGTAGCGAATCGCGTTGTCGAGGAGATGCGCGAGCACCTGGCCGAGCTTGTCACGATCTGCGGCAGCGGCGAGCGGCTCGTCGGCGAGCGCGACGACGAAGCGGTGACCGTCTGGAGCGTCTCCAGCCTCGAGCGAGCGCACGGCCTCGCTGACGACGGCGGCGACGTCTGTCTCGGCGAGCTGAACGGCCATGTCGCCGGAGTCGAGCTGCGCGACCGAGAGGAGGCGGTCGACGATCGCCGTCAGCCGCTCGGACTCCGAGGCGATGTAGCGCAGGAAGGTCGCGCGCTCCTCCTCGCCGAAGAGCACGTCCTGGCGCAGGAGCGTCTCTGCGAAACCGTAGATGGACGTCAGCGGCGTGCGCAGCTCGTGCGAGACGGTCGAGACGAAGTCCGTCTTCATCTGCTCGACGCTGCGCTCCGCTGAGATGTCCCGGAACGCGTAGATGCGCCCAGCCACCGCGCCCGCGGGGTCGCTCATCACCGCTTCGCTGAGCGAGAGCCACACCTCTTCGTCGCCGCGCCGGATCGGGACGAGCCGGCTGCCTCCGAGGATCCCTTCCCCGGCCTCCAGGGACCGGCCGAGCGCTTGCATCGGCGTTCGCCCGAGGGCTTCGCGCTGAGGCACCCCGGTCACCCGCTCGGCAGCGGGGTTCCAGAGGACGACCCTGCCGTCGCGGTCGACCGCGACGATCCCGTCGGCCACGTTCGCGAGGATCGCCTCGCTGCGCTGCTGCTCGTGACTGACGCCCTGGTAGAGCTCGGCGTTCGTGCGGGCCGCGGCGGCGCTGGAGCCGAGCGCGTGCAGCGCCTCGCTTTCCTCCTCGAGCCACTCGCGCGGCCTACCGTCGTAGACGGCCAGGATGCCCTGGACCGACTCTTCCGGCCCGATCATCGGCACGCCGAGGTACGCCACGTAGTCGGCTGCCAGCATCGGGTCGGCCTCGCCGAGCCGGCGGTCGGTCCGCACGTCTGCCAGCGCGCGGGTCGAGCGGGTCTGGATGATGTCCCCGACGAGGAACCCCGTCGAGGGAGCCCGCGTCCCGATCGCCTCGTCCTCACCGAGGCCGCTGGCTGCGCGCATCACCACCTCGTCGTCCTCGAGCATGCGAACCGAGGCGGCGTCGGCGCCGAGCAGCTGCACCGCATGCCGGACGGCCTGGTCGAGCACGTTCTCGGGATCGAGCTCGCCGGCGAGCTCCCTCCCGGCCCGGGCAAGCCGCTGCGCCAGCGCCCGGGAACGGCGCTCGCGCTCGTAGAGCTCGCTTCGCTCCAGCGCCCCGCGAGCTGCCCCGGCGACCTGTGCGGCCAGGCCGAGCTGCTCGTCGTCGAACACCTCTCCGCCCTCGAAGAAGACGAGCACGAGCCCGGCGCCGTGCCCGGAGGGCTCCGGCAGCGGCACGGCCAGCAGGGAATGCCGGCCCGCCACCTCTGCGGCGCGGGCGAGGCCGTCGCCGAAACGGCTGTCGTCGACCAGCCCGCGCGAGGCGAGCACCTTGCCGCCGCGCGCACAGGCCGTCAGCGCAGCTGCGTCCTCCTGGAGGTACGCCGCAAGTCCCGCCGCGAGCTCGTGCGACCCCGCTAGCTCGAGCTCGTCCCCGACTGCCCGCAGGAGCGCAGCCGAGTCGCCTCCGAGCGCCTCCGCAGCAGCCTGGGCAACGGCGTCGTGGGTCGCCTCGGCCGAAAGCGGCTCGCTGAGCACGGCTGCGATCCGGTAGAAGCCGCGCTCGACCTGCGCCTGGCGCGTGCTCTCGCGCAAGAGCCGGCTCGTGTCGATCGCGATCGCGGTCTCGTGCGCGACCGCCTCGGCGAGCGAGATCTCGGCGGGCGCCCAGGTCGTCGGCTGGGAGCGGTGCAACGCGAGCACGCCGAGCACTCCCCCGAACGAGACGATGGGAGCCGCGAGCACGGCGCGCACGCCGCGATCGACCAGCTCGCGCACGTGGCCCAGTGTGGCGTCGCTCACCTCCGGTGCGTCGAGGAGGTCGGTGACGGCCACGGTTCGCTGCTCGCGAGCGGCGAGGTTGACGACCGGCAGACGTGTGAAGTCACCGATGGGCTGTACGCCCACGGCCAGCCACTCGGCCACGACGGGCATCTGGTCGCCCGGCTCGCCGAGCCGGATGAAGCAGCGATCGGCGCGGATGGCCTTCGCCGTCTCCTCGACGGCGACACCGAGGAGCTCGTCGAGGTCTCGCCGTGACCGCACCTCCCGCGAGATGTGGGCGATCAGCCGTTCGCGCTCGAGCGCTTCCTCCAGCGCGGCAGAGGCTCGCGTCCGAGCAAGCGCGAGGCCGGCCTCGGCTGCCAGCGCCTGCATCTGCGCGAGCTCGTCGTCCGCGAAGAGGCGCGGACTGCGGACGGCGGCGAAAACGACTCCGACGACCTCGCCCCCTGAGAGCATCGGCACGAAGACGCAACTCTTGACGCGGGCGATCGCGTTCAGCCGCGGGTTGACGATCGGCGAGCTCTCTGCGTCGAAGACCGCAAAAGCCACTCCCTCACGCGTCACGGTACTGATGCCCGACGGCTCGCTCTCGAGATCGAGCTCCTGCCCGATGAGGGCCTCGTTGTCGCGGCCGGCGTCCCGTGCCGCGACGAGCCGAGCGCGCCGGCCGCCGTCCTCGATCAGCGCCAGGTTCGCGAGGTCGAGCTCGAACACCTCCGCGAGCTGGTCGAGGAGCATGCCCGCGATCCCTTCCTCCGAGTGAACGTCCAACAGCCGGTGCGCCAGCGGACCGGCCGCAAGCCCGCGTCCCGCGAAGCGCGAGGGCTCGGCGGCCGCCTCACCCCGAAGCGCGAGGAGCGCCGGAAGCGCCGCCAGCAGGATCACCGGGAACGAGACCAGCGCCTGGCCGGCGAGCGGCTCCTCGGTGACGAGGATCGTGACTCCGGCGATCGCCGTGGCAAGCCCCGCGGCGGCGAGCCCCAGCACGCGTTCTCGCCCCAGGACACTGCGGCGGATCACGCCCACGGCGAAGTAGAGGGCCGCGACGATCAGCAACGGCACCGCGTCGAACAGCACCGCCTGGGCTTCTGTGTCCACGGGGGACACAGATGATAGAGAGTCCGGCTTTCAAAGATGGGCCGTCCGGCCTATTGGCACTCGTCGGGGCGAGGAATAGCGTGGCTTGGCACTGGGCGATGCGAACCGCTGCTGCGGTGAGCATTCGGAAGGGCCCTGTCGCGACGACCCCCCGACGCGACAGGGCTTTTCCGTCGGCGACCCGTCGCGAGGCTACGATCAGCACCATGGTCGAACGTGTTCTGCTGGCTTCGCCCCGGGGCTACTGCGCCGGCGTCGAGCGCGCCGTCGAGACGGTGGAGCTCGCGCTCGCGCACTACGGCCCGCCGGTGTACGTGCGCAAGCAGATCGTCCACAACATCCACGTCGTCCGCGACCTCGAGGCGCGCGGCGCGATCTTCGTCGACACCGAGGCCGAGGCGCCGGTCGGCTCGACGATCGTCTATTCCGCACACGGGGTCGCACCGTCCGTGAACACCGCCTCGGAGGCGCTCGGCCACAACGTGATCGACGCGACCTGCCCGCTCGTGACGAAGGTGCACGTGCAGGCACGGCGCTATGCCGCGGACGGCTACACCGTCGTACTGATCGGCCATGCCGGCCACGAAGAGGTGGTCGGCACGATGGGCGAGGCACCCGAGGCGACGGTGCTCGTGCAGGACGTCGCGGAAGCCGAGGCGCTCGATCTCCCCGCCGACACGCGGCTGGCCTACATCACCCAGACGACGCTGTCCGTCGACGAGACGGCGGAGATCATCGGTGTGCTCCGCCGGCGCTTCCCCGCGATCCACGCGCCGAAGAAGGAGGACATCTGTTACGCGACCTCCAACCGGCAGTGGGCCGTGAAGGAGATGCTGGAAGAGGTCGATCTACTCCTCGTGATCGGCTCGCGCAACTCCTCGAACTCGAACCGGCTCGTCGATGTCGCCCGGGCGGCCGGGGTCGCGTCGTACCTGATCGACGACGAGACCGAGATCGACCCGGGCTGGCTCGAAGGCGTCACCACCGTCGGCGTCACCTCAGGCGCGTCGGCGCCGGAGAAGCTCGTGAACAGGGTGTGCGACTGGTTCCGCGCCCGCGGCGTCGAGCGCATCGAGCCGTTCCGGATGGTCAATGAGGACGTCACGTTCCGGCTCCCGGTCGAGCTCCGCCGCGAGCTCGCGCTCGCCGAAGCTCAGCGCTAAGCGCGGAGGCGTTCGAGCAGCGAGCCGAGCCGCTCCCGCAAACCGAGGAAGGCTGCGAGCCGCGCGGCTTCCCGCTCGTCGATCGAGACCGCGGCCTCCGCGACGCCGCTCTCGTCCCAGACGCTGAAGCGGACATGGCCTTCGTCGGTGTAGCGCGACACGCGGAGCGCCTTACCGCTCTCGCGGCCTGTGCCGCCGAAGAACTCGACGAGTTTCACCCGTTGCGGCGTCGCGCACCAGGGGCAGTACCGATACGCAGCTCCGATCGACCCGCCGCACTGCTTGCACGCGTGCATCGCGCCTCCTCGTCGGGAGCGTAGTACTCCGCGCCCGCACTGCCAATCACGACATGCCTATCCGTCAGGCGAACGGCCGGGGACTGTCCCCGGCTGCGCGGTTGACGGAAGGACGGTGGCGCGCTCGGGCGGCCTGCCGGCTGATCCCGAGCGCGTCGCCGATCTCCGCCCCACACGAGAGGTTGTCTCGCGCAGCGAGCACCAGCTCTCGCTCGATGCGGTCGAGCGTTGCCCGCAACTCGTTCAGCTCGCGAAGACCCTGAAACGGCAATTCGAACCGCCGCTCGAGCTCGAGCCGGAGCTCCTCCCACCGGGGATCCATTGCCTGATCGTCCGCGGGCGCAGTGCGACGCGCAAGTGGCTGCTTCGGCCATGCCTCGGTGTCAAGCAAACGGCCGGGGACTGTCCCCGGTTGTCCGGTTGACGGGAGGACCAGGCCGGAATGGGCGGTCAGGCCTTGGCGATCTGCGGGGTAGGGACGCCGTCGGCCTCGAGGGAGACCGCCAGCACCTCGGCTTTGATCCAGTCGGCGTGCTCCGCGACGAGGTCCGCGTCGGCCTGCGGCAGCGTCACCGTGATCCGGTCGGTCAGCTCCAAGCCCTGCTCCTTGCGCATCGAGTTGAGGGTGTGGATCAGGTCGTAGACCCGGCCCTCGCGCTCGAGCTCCGGATCGAGCGCCGTGTCGAGCGCGACCGTGACTCCCTCGTCCGAGGCGACCGCCCAGCCCTCCTTGCCGGAGCGCTCGACGAGCACCTCGTCGGCAGCGAGCTCGTGACCGAGAACGCGGAAGCCACCACCCTCGAGTTGCTCGAACTCGCCGGCCGCGAGCGCTACGCGAACGGCGCCGAGCTCTTTCCCGAGCTTCGGGCCGAGAACGGGCAGGTGCGGCTTCACGTGCAGCTCGGTCGCTTCGACCTGACCGAACTCGACGTCCTTCACGCGCAGCTCCTCGCGGAGCTCGTCGGCGTGCGCGGCTGCGAGCGGCGCTCCCTCGACGACGAGCCGCCGTAAGGGCTGGCGGACTCGCAGTCCGGTGGCCTGCCGGGCCTGGTGCCCGAGCGCAACGACTCGGCGGACATCGGCGATCTCCGCCACCAAGGTCCCGTCCAGCTCTCCGGCCTCCGGCCAGCCCGCGAGATGCACCGACGCGGGCGGTTCGCCGGAAGCTCCGCGCACGAGGTTCTGCCACAGGTGCTCCGAGAGGAACGGCATGATCGGCGCGATCACTCGGATCCCCTGCACCAGAGCTGTCCAGAGCGCCTGTAGCGCGACCGCATCACCGTCCCAGAACCGTCGCCGTGAGCGGCGGATGTACCAGTTCGAGACGTCATCGACGAAGTCGTCGAACGCCCGAATCACGTCCGTGGTCAGGTAGGACTCATAGGCGCTCGTCGCCTCTGCGACGAACTTGGCCGTCCGCGCGGCGAGCCAGCGGTCGAGCGGGCGCTCCGCCGGGGGCTCCGCAGCCCACTCCGGCCGGAAACCGGCGATCGTCGCGTAGTCGACCAGGAAGCGGGTCGAGTTCCAAAGCGTGAGCAGCTTGCGCTTGATCTCGTGCCCCGGGCCGAAGCCGAAGAGCAGGTTGCGGTCGGGCGGCTGCGCCGAGAACTGCCAGCGCATCACGTCGGCCCCCATCGTCTCGAACGCGTCCGGGGCGTCGATCGTATTCCCCCAGGAGCTGTGCATCTCGCGGCCGGACTCGTCGAGCATCTTCTCGTAGCCGAGCACCCGCTTGTACGGGGCCTTCCCGGTGAGGACGACCGACATGAAGTGCTGCGAGTAGAACCAGAGCCGGATCTGCTCGCGCATCTCCGAGACCCAGTCGGCCGGGAACCACTCCTCCCAGTAGGCGTGGTCCGGCAGGTCGGCGGTCGTCAGCCCCTTCGCAGCCCCTGTCGCGTAGCCCTCCGGGATGTACTCCGTGTTCTGCCACCCGAGCGTCGAGAACGGCACGATGCCGGCGTCGAGCCAGACGTCGCCGACCTCCGGGATCCGCCGCACCTCCTCGCCGCACTGCTCGCAGCGGATCGGGACGTCGTCGATCCAGGGCCGGCGCAGCTCCTCGAGCTGGTCGAGCCCGGCGGTCGCGCGCTCCTCGAGCTCGGCCTTCGACCGGATCACGTTCAGGTGGCCGCAGGAGCAGGGATAGAAGGGGAGCGGCAGGCCGTAGTAGCGCCGGCGCGAGATGTTCCAGTCACCCATGTTCACCAGCCAGTCGTCCATCCGCTTGCCCATGTACTCCGGCGTCCACGCGACCTCCGCGTTCGCGTCCCGCAGCTGCTGGCGCAGGTCGTCGACGGCGATGAACCAGTCGTCGGAGATGCGGAAGATCAGCGGCGTATGGCAGCGCCAGCACTCGGGGTAGCGGTGCTCGTGCAAACCCGTCTCGACGAGCCGACCCTGCTCCTCCAGGTAGCCGATGATCTGCTCCGCGGCCTCGACGGTCGAGAGCCCGTGCAGCCAGCCGTACTCGTCGTAGAACCGGCCGGACTCGTCCACCGGCGTCAGGACTGGCAGGTCGTGGGCCCGCGAGAGCTCGAAGTCCTCCGAACCGCAACCAGGCGCGATGTGGACGATGCCCGTTCCGTCATCGAGCGTGACGTCGTCCCAGGGGATCACCCGGTGCTCGACGCCGGCGCCCGGCAGCAGCTCGTCGAAGGGGCCGGCGTAGGTCCAACCGACGAGCTCCGCGCCCTGCTTGCGCTCGAGGAACGTCTCGTCCGGATAGCGGGCCGCCGCGACCCACTCCCCGTTCCCGCGCCTGGCGTACTCGGCGTCGGGCTTGACCGCCGCGGCGACGTTGGCCGGCAGCGTCCACGGCGTCGTCGTCCAGATCACGAGTGCCTCGCCCGGCCGCTCGAGCAGCGGGAAGCGCACGTAGAGCGAGGGATCGGCGCGGTCGACGTAGGAGCCCACCAGCTCGTGCGCCGAGATCGAGGTGCCGCAGCGGGGGCACCACTCCGTCGAGCGGTGACCGAGATACAGCCAGCCACGCTCGTGCACGAGGTGCAGGAAGCGCCAGATGTACTCGATGTTCGTGTCGCTGAAGGTGAAGTAGTCCGTGCCCCAGTCCATCCACTGCCCGAGCCGGATCGAGCCCTCGGTCAGCGCGCGCGAGGACTGGACGACGACCTCACGGCAGCGGCGCGCGAACTCGGCCAGGCCGAACTCCTCGATCTCGCGCTTCGAGTTGAGCCCCAGCTGACGCTCGACGCCGACCTCGATCCAGAGCCCCTGGCAATCGAACCCGTTCTGGTAGCGCAGCTCATGGCCCTGGAGCGCCTTGTAGCGCTGGAAGACGTCCTTGAGCGTCCGCCCCCAGGCCGTGTGGACGCCGAGGACCATTCTGTTCGCCGTCACCGGGCCGTCGATGAAGCTGAACTTGGGGCCGCCGCGGTTCAGCGCGCGCAGCCGCTCGAAGGTGCCCTCGCGCTCCCAGAGCTCGAGGATCTCGAGCTCGAGCGCTGGATGGTCGGGCTTGTCCGGCAGGGGCGTGAACATGCAGTCGATTCTAGGGAACACTCCGTCCGCCCCTATCGTTTTCAATACGTGAGCGCGGGTAACGCGCTCTCAACCAGTGAAAGGAACCATCCAGATGGCAACAGCAGTCAAGGAAGACACGTTCGCCCAGGAAGTGCTCGAGAGCGAGACGCCGGTGATCGTGGACTTCTGGGCGGAGTGGTGCGGACCGTGCCACGCCGTCGCGCCGGTCCTCGACAAGATCGTCGAGGAGCGCGCGGGCGAGTTGAAGCTCGTGAAGGTGAACATCGACGAGGAGCGTGAGCTCGCCGAGCGGTACGGAATCGTCTCGATCCCCACCATCGTCCTCTTCCGAGACGGCGAGCAGGCCGCAGTTGCGGTCGGCGCCCAGCCGAAGGGCGCGCTCGAGCGCAGCCTCGGCCTCACCGCCGAGTAACTAGCTCTCGGCTGACTCTTCTTCCGGGTGGGGGACCGGCGAAGCCGCGCGGCTCGCCGGTTCCTCGACCAGGTTCAGCACCCGCATCCCGTAGTTGAAGACGATCGTGCCGCCGAGCCAGCCGCCGAACGTCAGCATGAGGAAGCCGGCGAGGGTGAAGACGAACGGCAAGGTCTCGACGACCCCGTCCATCCCGGACGAGTAGCCGAGGATCGCCGCGAGCAGGAAGAGCACGAGCACGCCGTCCATCACGATGAAGTGGGTGGTTGCCGTCCGGTAGAGCGGCGTTCCCTTCTGGATCCTGAGCCAGTCGAGCAGGCCCGTCCCGGCCGTCGGGACGTTCACGATCAAGCCGATCACGAGCGCGAGAGCCCACGCCTTGGCCGCGGCGTCGTTCGCGACCCCGAGCACGGACAGCACCGACGCGATCGTCGCAAACGTGTAGATGCCGATCGTCGCGTCCGTGAGCGGCGGATGGAGGGGATGGCCGGGGAGGCCGCGGTACAGGTGCTCGAGCTTCACGTGCGCGAAGACTATCGCGCGACGGTGACCGCAAACGCGGTCTAGTCCTCGGCGGTCTCCAGAAAGCCCAGGAAGGCGGCGTGCTTGGCGAGCAGCGCTTCGAGCTCGGCGAGGCCGACGGCCGCCCAGTCCTCGACCC
>JANMJY010000030.1:0-14716 GCA_031371615.1 Actinomycetes bacterium
CGCCTACGCCGACTTCTTCCGCGGCGTCCCGACGATCCTCGTGATCGCCCTGCTCGGCTTCGGCGCGCCGGCACTCGCGATCGAGGGCATTCCCACCTCGACCACGTTCTGGGGGATCGTCTCGCTCGTCCTCATCTACACGGCGTATGTCTCGGAGGTCTACCGCGCCGGGATCGAGTCGGTGCACCCGAGCCAGGAGGCGGCGGCCCGCTCGCTCGGGCTCACGCGTGGGCAAGCGCTCATCTCGGTGGTGCTGCCGCAGGCGGTCCGGCGCGTGATCCCACCGCTCCTGAACGACTTCATCGGGCTGCAGAAGGACACGGCGCTCGTCGGGATCCTGGGTTCCGTGGAGGCGTTCAAGCAGGCCCAGATCGACGTGTCCGCCGACTTCAACTTCACGCACTACCTCGTCGCGGCGACCCTGTTCGTCGCGATCACGATCCCGCTCGCGCGCTTCACGGACGTGCTGATCGCCCGCGACCGGCGCAAGCGACAAGCCGGGAGTCTCGTGTGAGCGCCGTCAAGATCGAAGGGCTGCGGAAATCGTTCGGCAAGCTCGAGGTGCTCCGCGGCATCGACCTCGACGTCGCCGAGCACGAGGTCGTCTGCCTGATCGGCGCATCCGGCTCGGGCAAGTCGACGCTGTTGCGATGTATCAACCTGCTGGAGCCGGTCGACTCGGGACGGATCCTGATCGCCGACGAGGAGATCACCGCGCGCGGCGTGGACGTCAACCGCATCCGCCGCGGGATCGGGATCGTCTTCCAGGCCTACAACCTCTTCCCGCACATGAGCGTGCTGGAGAACGTGACGCTCGGCCCGCGGAAGGCGCTCGGCACGCGACGCAGCACCGCTGACGCCGAGGCGACGGAGCTGCTCGCCCGCTTCGGCCTCGCCGACAAGCGCGACGAGTACCCGGATCGGCTCTCCGGCGGCCAGCAGCAGCGCGTCGCGATCGTGCGTGCCCTGGCGCTCAAGCCTGCGGTGATGCTGCTCGACGAGGTGACGAGCGCGCTCGACCCCGAGCTCGTCGCCGAGGTGCTGAGCGTCATCCGCGAGCTCGCCGCGGGCGGCATGACGATGCTGATCGCGACGCACGAGATGGCCTTCGCGCGCGACAGCGCCAGCCGCGTCTGCTTCCTAGACGACGGCGTCATCCTCGAGCAAGGCCCGCCCGCTCAGATCTTCAGCTCGCCGACCGAGCCGAGGACCCGCCAGTTCCTGGATCGCATCATCGCCGCCGGCCGCCTCTGATTTGTCCGCAAGGGAGGCGGCAAAGCCGCCTCCCGCGGGGGAAACGGCAAGACCCCTGAAGTAGAAAGGCAAGACCGGCTTACACTTCAAGGTGTGCTGGAGAACAACACCACCACCGACGTCACGTTGGAGCCGTTGGACGACTGGATCGTCGTCGAGCCGCTCGACGACTCGGAGACGCCGAGCGGCCTGATCGTCCCGATCAACGAGGGCTCACAGACCCGTTCCGGGATCGTCGCCGCGGTCGGCCCCGACGTGGAGACGATCGAGCCCGGCGAGAAGGTGCTCTACCCTCGGGAAGCCGGCTACGAGGTTCGCCTCGTCCGCTCTCCGCACCGCGTCCGGCTGCTCAAGCGCGAGGATCTCCTCGCCCGCATCCACGACTAGCCCGGAAAAGCAAGACGCCCGCCACAAGGGACGGGCGCCGCAGTGCCGGGGGGAAGAAGGGGGGAACCGGCAGTCCCATGGTGTCTCTCGGGACGCGTGCGGTCATGACTCCGAAGGGTGATTTCCCGCTCAGGTCGTGCGATACCATCCCCAGCCCGGAGAAGTGGCCGAGTGGCTGAAGGCGGCGCCCTGCTAAGGCGTTACGTGGGTATAAACCTGCGTCGAGGGTTCGAATCCCTCCTTCTCCGTCGCGCAAGCGACCGGGCGAAGCCCGGTCACGCGCTGCGGGGGTGACACCTCCTCATGGTGTCCGCAGGCGTCCCTGAAGGAGATGGCGCGGGAAGCTACGCTGTCCGTCGCTCGGAGAGGTGGCAGAGCGGTCGAATGCGGTGGTCTCGAAAACCATTAGGGGTCGTTAGGCTCCTCGGGGGTTCAAATCCCCCCCTCTCCGCTTCAATGAGCGGCTCCCCGGATAGGGAGCCGCTGCGGTCTGGCGCGCCGCGCCCAATCCAGGGACTTCTTCAGACGTCCTGCGAAGATCCCCTCGTTCTTGAGAGCATCGATCCATAGAGCGGCCCGCTGACTCCGTAGCTGAGACCCGAGCAGGGGCATCATGCCCCCGCTCGGGTCTGGACGTCGCCTAACCCGCGCGCCGGAAGAACACGCTCGAACGATCGCCCGCGTGTGGCTGCGAGAAGAAGGGGGTGAAGGCGTTCCCCGCGCTCGCCAGCCCCTCGTAGTCGCCAGTGAAGAACCCACCGGCAAACGGAGCCTGCCGCATGTCGAAGGACACTTCCGTGAGTCGTCTGTCGTCTCCTGCTTGGTCGTCCTTCCAGTTCGTCTCGCTGAGACACGACGTCGGCGACGTCGGATGACAGTGGACGACGAAGTAATCCGTCAGGAGCGGCGCAGCCGACGTGTTGTTTCGGAAGTCGTAGTACGTGACCGAGACCGTTCCGTCGGCTGACACGTCGACGGACGCCGTAAACGCCTGCTGATTTCCAGCCGAGATGCCCGTTGGCGTCTTGTTGACCTTGATCGGTGACGACCAGGAGAGGCCGCCGTCGAGTGACTGGGAGAACGCAATCGCGTCCGCCTGTCCGCTGTTGAAGCGCGCGTCCTGCCAGACGGCGTACAGCCTGCCGCTCCTCGGGGTCACCGTCGTCGAGTCGACCGCGATGTCGGGGATGATGTCCCCGGTCCGCACCGGGTCACCGGTCTCGGGGTCGAAGTTTCCGATCGTCCCAAGCCTGCCGACGTCGTAAGGCCCAGACCACGTGGAGCCCTTGTCGGTCGAGCGAAGGACTCGGATGAACCCGCCGCGATGCTTCTTGGCGTTCTCGTTGTTGAACTCCGTGAAGATGTCCACCAGTGCCCCGTCGGGCTGGACCACGATCTGGTTGCCGATCGTCTGGTCGCGCTGGCCGGCGTCGAAGATCTGCCGTGCAGGCTCCCACGTTTGCCCGGCATTCGACGACCGCGCGAACCAGGCCGGGCCGCTGAACGAGCTCGTGCGGAACGCTGCGACCACGCTCGCACGCTCGCTCCCCGGGAAGACCAGCCGATCCCAGACCGCGTAGACGTAGTTCGCATTCGTCGGGTCGGCAGTGATCGACTGCTTGTCGTTGAACACCGTCGGAGCGGTGTCCCTGATCACGGTTACGGGATCGCTCCACGTGAAACCGCCGTCCGTCGATCTCGAGGCGAGCAGAGCGTGGTCGAAGTCGAAGCTCGTGATCGGAGACTTGAGGTCGTTGAACGAGAGGCTGAGCTGGTACGCGATCCCGGTCGGCCCGAACGTCACCCACGGGTCGGTGGCCCGCTGATACCCGCCCCCGTTCGCGGTCGTTCCGCCGGTGCACAGCGACGTCTTGAGGCCGTTCACGATCGTCCAGCTCGTACCGCCGTTCACGGTGACGCCGGCGAGGAGCCCGCGCGATCCGCCGTTCGACCAGCGGTCCTGCTGCCAGACGCCAACCATGTTGAGCGGATTCGCCGGGTTGACGTCGATCCAGGGCTCTACCTCACTGTTGATGAATGGGGTGCCGGTCTGGCCTGCAGCGTCATCGCACGACGCCGAGAACGGACTCGCGCCCGAGACCTGCACGAGCGGGCCGAGCGTAAGGCTTGCCGCCGAGATTACGGTTACCGACACGAAGGCGATGACGGCCGCGGCAATGGCCGTCCCCAGATGCTTGTGGCGCATGTTCTCCCCTCCCTAACTTCGGAAGGGCCCAGACTAACCGCCATCGAACGTCCAGTCGAGCTCCAAGACCCCACGCGACGGCGCCAGCGGCGCCGCCAAACGGGTCGCTAGGCTCCTCGGGGGTTCAAATCCCCCTCTCCGCTCCACAGGCCGGATCCCGCCGAGCGATGCGGGATTCGCCGTTCCCTTGAAGCAGCGCCCCACCGCGACAAGCGTTACCGTCGCTGGGTGGCGAGCGAACACCTCCCTCTGATCGTCCTCGAGCACGCACGCTGGGAGCGCCGAGCGGAGATGCAAGACGCCTACGACGCGCTCGTGGAAGACATCGCGACGCTCGGCTTCGACGTCGAGCTACGCGAGGCGGTCGAGCGGCGCCGCGGTGCAACGACATTCACCGCGCCCCTGGCCGACCTGGTCGTCTATCTGAAGCAACCGGTCGAGGAACCCCTCGTCGAGTCGATCGTCGCGGCCGTCCTCGCCCGGGTCGGCGGCCACGCCGGCTGGCCTCGCAAGCGCGCGGCGATCATCGTCGCCGCAGACGGCGAGACCGTGCTCCAACGCGTGAAGCTCTCCGACCCGGAGTAGCGCAGCTGTCACTGCAGGGCGGGAGTTGCTCCGAGACTCTGAGCCAGCCCCCATGACGACCCACGCTGCTTCAGGGGTTGTCGGCGCGGCCGGAATCTGCTCCCGCAGATTCCGGCCTTGCGCAAGGCGGAGAGGGCGGGATTTGAACCCGCGAAACGCCTTTCGACGCTTACGCGATTTCCAGTCGCGCTCCTTCGGCCGCTCGGACACCTCTCCGGGCGAGCGACAGGGTATCCGACCGCAGCCCTAGCCCTTTGTGGACTGAACGACGTACGCGGCGACGTCCTGGATCTGCTTTTCGCTGAGCTGGCCCTTGAAAGGCGGCATCGGGCTCTTACCGTTCGTCACCCGCTCGACGACGAGCGCGGCGTCCGGCTTCGCGTCGTCGAGATTCGGCCCGACGGCGCCGCTGGAGCCCGCCGCCTTGAGGGTATGGCACCCGCCACAGCCCGCCGAGGCGAAGACTGCCTCGCCGGCGGCGGGGTCGCCGGCGGCCGCGCCGCCCGCCTCCGTCGTCGTCCCCGTACTGCCGCCGGTCTCCGTCGCGGTGGCCGGCTCGGCGGCGTTTTCCTCGCCGCCCTCGGCAGCGAAGACGATGACACCGCCCATCGTTAAGGCGAAGAGCAGCGCCGCCACAGCAACGAAGGCGCCGAGCCGGTTCCCCGGAAACTCTGGGTCGCGCCGCGGGAAGTAGAACGACGAGAGGATCGCGAAGACGATGAAGAGCCCGGCCACCAGGCCGAGACCCAGCTTTCCTCCGTTCGTGATCGCTAGCAGCACGCGCGGGAACCTACCACGGCCGGTTACGTGCGTTCGAGGGGAGCCATCGTCAGCCCGTGCCCCTGCAGCTGCTCCCAGTAGAGCTCCGCCTGCTCCTTGTGGCCCGACCAGACGACAGCACGCCCGCTCGAGTGGATCTTGTTCGCGAACGTCAGGCCCTGGTCGTACCCGACGCCGGGCAGCACCGCCGCCAGGGCGTGCGCCACGCCCTCGAAGGTGTTGTGGTCGTCGTTCAGGACGATCACCTGCCACGGCGCGCCCACGCCGCCGCCTGGATCGCCAGTCCGCGGCTTGCGGATCGGAGTGACGGTCGCCGGGCTCATCGGTCGGGAAGCTACCAACGCCGCGAGATAGGGTTCGCGCGATGCTGCCCGAGGAACGGCTCGAACGCTACGCGCGCCTGGCGGTCGAGGTGGGCTCGAACATCGGTCCTGGGCAGGACGTGTGGGTCTCGGCTCTGCCCGAGCACGCGCCGCTCGTCCGCGCGATCGCCCGCTGTGCGTACGAGAGCGGCGCGCGGTACGTCGACGTGGAGTACGCCGACCAGCATGTCCGCCGCGCACGAATCCAGCACGCAGACGAGGACACGCTCGGGTGGACGCCGCCATGGGCGCTCACGAAGATCGACTACCTCGCGGAGCGGCGCAGCGCCCAGGTGCACATCGTCGGCGATCCGGAGCCGGAGCTCCTGGCAGACCTCGACGGCGCGCGCGTGGGCAAGACGCGGATGCGCGAGCTTGCCGAGCGCTACGTGAAGGCGACGAACGAGCGGTTGCTCAACTGGACGATCGTCGCCTACCCGAACGAAGGCTGGGCGGAGTCCGTCTTCGGCGATCCGGACGTCGAGCGCCTCTGGGACGCCGTCGCCTCCGCGACCCGGCTCGACGAGCCCGATCCCGTCGAAGCGTGGCGGCAGCACATCGAGAAGCTCGTCGCGCGCGGGACGCTCCTGAACGAGCGCCGCTTCGACTGCATTCGCTTCCGCGGGCCGGGCACCGATCTCAGCATCGGGCTAACGCCGCGCTCGAACTGGTGCACGGCGCTGGAGGAGACCGTGGACGGCCGTCGCCACGTGGTCAACATGCCGACCGAGGAGGTCTTCACGACTCCCGACCGCCGCCGCACCGAGGGAACGGTGCGCTCGACGAAGCCGCTGGCGCTCGCGGGCAATGTCGTCCGCGATCTCGAGATGCGCTTCGAGAGCGGCCGGGTGGTCGAGGTGAACGCGAGCTCCGGGGTCGACGTCGTGCGAGAGCAGATGCGCACCGACGACGGCGCAGCGATGCTCGGCGAGGTCGCGCTCGTGGACGGCGACTCTCGCGTCGGGCGTACAGGCCTGATCTTCCTGAACACGCTCTTCGACGAGAACGCAAGCTGCCACATCGCTTACGGCACCGGGCTTCTCGAGACTGTCGAGGGCGGCGACCACCTGAGCCCGTCCGAGCTCGAGGAGATCGGGTTCAACACCTCCACGATCCACACCGACTTCATGATCGGTGGGCCTGAGGTGGAGGTCGACGGCGTCGAGGCGGGCGGTGCGGCGGTGCCCATCCTCCGCGGCGACGAATGGCAGCTGACGTGAGGAATTCGTGCACGGGCTGATCTTCTCGAGCCTTCGCGACTATTCGATCGAGCGACTTGGAGCCGAGGCTGTCGGACTCTGGAACGACCGGGTCTTCGAGACGACCGAGTCCTACGACGACGAGTGGTTCGCCGCCCAGCTAGAGCGGCTTGCCGTCGCCACAGGGGATCCGCGCGACGAGATCCTGCGCGGCTTTGGGTCATTCGCCGCACAGAAAACCTTCGTGGGGCTCTATCCCGCGTACTACGAGGAGAGCGGGGACACGTTGACCTTCCTGCTCGGGATGCCACGATCCCGGGCGCCTATCCGCCGAGGCTGCACGTGCAGCGGCTCAAGGATGAGGGTGTCCTCGTCTCGTACACGTCGGAGCGGCAGCTGTGCCGCCTGCTCGAAGGACTCGTTCTCGGCACGGCGGAGCACTACGGCGAGACGCTGGTCGTCGGCGAGATCCAGTGCATGCACCGCGGCGAACCGGGCTGCGTGTTCACCGTGATGCGGCCGTAGCGCCCGGTCACGCGCTCCGTCTTCGAAAGGCTTCCCCGGGGGGCGCTCACGTCGCCGGCTCCGGCCGGGCGGTACCGCGGCACCTGAGAGGGATTCTTAGCGCTGCTTCCTTCCGGACCTGACGCGGTTCGAATGCTCTCAGTGCGCGGAACCCGACCATCGACGCCACGTGCGCGAGACCTGATCCCGTTGAAGCCGTCCCTCGGACGGCGTTCGGCCCCGCTGGAGCGGATGTCGGGTTCAGGGAACCGCTAACTCCCCACCTAGCGCGACCGGGCGGAACACACGGTAGCAGCGCCGCCATCCTTGTCACGACTGACGGTCTGAAAGTCGGGCGCGCATAGCTCAGCGGGAGAGCGCTCGCTTCACACGCGAGAGGGTGGGCGGTAACGAGCGCTAACACGGCATTGAGACAAGGCTGACCTCCGCTTGACGGCGGACGGCCACCCCCTGCGAGGTGGCATACCACATGCTCAGGTAGTCGAAGAACCGCGAGGGCGGAAGCTGCCCGTGGTCTCGTGTGATCCGCGCAACGGTTCGGTAAGTGTCCCGTTGGCCGTGCATCGAGATGACCTCATGCTTGATCGTCTCTAGCCAGCGAAGCCACTTCTCGACTTTCGAGTCCCGCATGAGGGGCATGCCCGGAAGGTACCCGCGCAGTCGCCTGCGCCAGTGGCAGGACAATCCGACTTGGCCTCTTTCGTTTCGACAGCGTTCGTCGTCGTGCTATGCCTTTTTCATCTCGTAGGTGCGTCCGTGCTGTTGAAGCGAGATTGTTTCTACGCCGAACTCTGTCATCCAAGCGTTCACGCGGCGGAGGACGGGGCGATTGCCGGAGTCCAAGTTCGAGACGACGACCGTGGCACCCTCGCACCCAGGCAGGAAGTCCACCTCGCAGTGACCGCTCAAGGCGTGTTGTAGGTGTCGGCCCTGCGCTGAGTTGGTCAGCGTGATCCGCATCTCGCCCGGTGAGGCTTCGGGTGCGTACTCGGGAACGCTTCGGTGGAGGAGAGCCAAGCGCTGCTCCTGACTCCTTCAACGCTCAGTGGCCAGAAGGTCAGGGAGTCGAGAAGGTATCGGTTGCAACGAATGTACCTATTTGTTGCGATTGCAACATTTCAGATACTGTCCCGCAGGCGTGGGACTGTCACGCCGAAGCTGCTGCCAGGCAGCCCGGTTGATCGTCCTGGCGCGCCGAGGTTCCGGTCGTGGGAGGCGAAGGGGGGCCTCTCGCGACCGGCGTTGAGGCCTACGTACACCAACCACTTGTGCCACGCGGACACCGCGAGAACCGGAGGAAGTAAGGATGGTTGTTGTCACAGGGAAAGCGGCGGCGAGCACCGAAGGGCTGACCGAACACGCCCTCGACCACGTTTCCGCCCGGATCGCGCACGACCTCAACGACCAACTGGTCGTCATCAGCGGCTTCGCCAAGCTCGGCCAATCGGGATCCGGTGAGCCAGCACAGACGGAGAGCTACTTCAAGGCGATCTCCTTCGCTAGCCAGGAAGCCCGAAGCCTGATGGACGATCTCAAAGCGTTACGGCAGCGAGGCGGCTCGACCGCGATCCTCAAACCCTTGGCGTGGCCTCCCGTTGCGACACCGCTCGTCAGTGATCCAAGGCAACCGTTCCACGCGCTCCGGCTCAGATTTCCAGCGACCGCCGCATTTCTGCGCATAGCCCCGGTGCGGCTCTCCGACTAGCGGCACGAACTACCTGAAGCCGCTGCGCGGGATCATGGCGCTCGCGGTGCGGCGGAAGCTGATCGCAGCGAACCCGTTCGACGTGCTCACGACTGATGATCGACCGAAGCGCGAAGAGAAACAGCCGGTGCACGAGTGGACGGATGACGAGCTTGCCGCCCTCGGATCAGCCGCAGAGCGGCAGGCCCTCAACCCCGAGAGTCGCTACAACTACGCGGCGCTGATCCGGCTCACAGCCCGGCTCGGGCTGAGGATCGGTGAAGTGCTCGGTCTTCGGTGGGAGGACTTCGACAAGAATGCGAGCGCCCTGCGTGTACGACGGCAGTGGCTCCGCTCCGGCGAGTACGGCCCGACGAAGACCCCGGCCGGTGTGCGGGAGATCGCCCTTCCCCACTCGCTCCGGGACGAGTTGATTGCGCTTCGCCTGCGCAGCGCCTTCTCGCAGGATGCCGATCCGATCTTCGCTTCACGCAACGGGACGCCGCTCGGCCATCGGAACGTCACTAGGCGCGGCTTCGAGCCTGCTCGCGCCTCGCCGGGCTGCCGTCCAGCCTCACCTTCCACGACCTGCGGGACGCGGCAGTCTCGCGCATGATCGCCGCCGGTCTAGATGCAGTGACGGTCGCAGGCGTCGTCGGCCACGAAGACCCTTCAATCACGCTGCGGGTCTATGCCGCGTGGTTCAACCGCGTGCGCCGAGCCGAGCAGGTGCGGGCAGCGCTCGCATAGGCTGACTTGCCAAACGACTTGCCAAGCGGCCCACGCAAGCGGGCTTCCTCGTGAGATTTGGCTATCCTAAGCGGCTTAGGGCGCATAGCTCAGCGGGAGAGCGCTCGCTTCACACGC
This sequence comes from Actinomycetes bacterium, assembly GCA_031371615.1. Classification (GTDB taxonomy): domain Bacteria; phylum Actinomycetota; class Thermoleophilia; order Gaiellales; family Gaiellaceae; genus Gaiellasilicea. The sequence continues at coordinate 9,850 of JANMJY010000030.1, forward strand.
GAGAGGTCCCTGGTTCAATCCCAGGTGCGCCCACTCATTCATGACCTTGTAAGGCGTCCGGGGTGACTTCCGGCACTGGCGCAATACAATGGGACTCATCGAACGTATTGCAGTAGAGAGGACGACCCCCATTAGAAGGCTGCTCTGCCTCATCACATTCTCCACCCTGGGAGCGCTGACGCTCGTGACGGGAGCGCTTGCAGATGCCGGAGGCCACAACGTCTTCCTGCGCAGCGCCGTGGAGAACGCTGATCTTTCCCGTGTCACGCTGCCTCTTTACCGCGGCACGAGCCATGGCGACACCGTCTGGTACGTGCTCACGGACGCCTCGACCCGCAGCGCGGCCAAAGCCTTCGGCGTCAACTATTCGCCGAAGCTCGCGAACGCGGCCGGTACGGCTTCGGTCCAGCACGTCGCCTGGAGCTCGGGCGCATTCGCCTTTCCGGCGACCGTGAACTTCGCGCCCGCTCGCTCGGTGTTTGAGGGACCGTACGGGCCGAACGAGACCGGGCTGCCGTTGTCGGCATTCACCGTCGGCGCGGTCGGTGAGGCTGGCTACAGCCCCCTTGTCCAGTTGCCGGACGGAACCGTGCTGAACGCGTCGCAGGTTGCGAACTCGAGCGGACACGCCGACAAGGCGCATGACCTCGTCACGGTGGGTGCTGTTGGCAGCGTCAGCTACGAGGAGACCTCCGGCTTCTTCGGGCACCGGACGATCCATTACATCTCGCTCGACGCGTCGGCCGCGGCTGCGGCGATGCTCGAGAACGTCACCCTCGCACCGGCGCTCGCCGCCTCGCCGGGCGGCAATCCGGCCGACGAAAACCTGAATCCGGAGACGAGCTCCCGTGCGGGCATCATCGCCTTCACGAACGGTCAGAACGGGCTCGGCAATCCGAACCGGCAGGGCCTGAACTCCACCATCGTCGACGCCCCACAGGGTGTGACGGCGATCTCGGGGCCCGTCCCGCTGAACATCATCCAGTCGGTACCGACCGGCGGTGTCGGCAGGACGCTCTACAGTCCGCTCTGGGATGCGCACCTGACCCGCTGGCTCCCGGCGATCCCGCTCTCACAGCGGACGCGGCAGACCTCGTTCGAGGACGTTCAGGCGCTCGCCGGGGCTGGCAAGGTCACGAACGTCGACGGCAGCACGTGGGGACGCTCGGGCCCAGTGCCGAACTGCCCGATCATCAGCAGCGATCGGCCAGGCGTGGTCGCGATCCCGCAGCCGAACTAGCGCACGATCTCGACGCTGTGGCCCGCCCCTAGCGCCACACGGCAACCGAGACGAGGTTGACTCCCCCCTATTTCGACGGAAACACGGGTGCCTAGCGCCACATGGCGACCTACGGCGAGCGTTGCGCGTGATTCACACACGAGAGGTCCCTGGTTCAATCCCAGGTGCGCCCATGGAGCACAGGTTCGGGTGAGACGTGGGGAGCACCGCTCCCCACGCACCCACGGTCAGTGGTTCTCGAAGTGGAACAGGTCGAACAGGTCGCTGATCGAGTCGAGGCCGTCACGTGGCGGCGCCGGCTTCCCGCCGGTCTGGTAGTTCCGGCCGGTCGGTGTCGAGGTGTCGAACGTGTGGTTTCGTGACGCGAGCGTCGGAAGGCCCCAGAGCCGCTCGATGAACTTCAGCGTCGACACGTGCTCCGCCGGCTTCCGGGAGGTCACGACACCACGCTTTGCGTGCGGCGAGATCGTCCACAACGGCACGCGAATCCCGAGGCCGAAGGCGTCGATCTGCGGTGGCGGAACGTGATCGAAGAAGCCCCCGTGCTCGTCGTAGGTGAGGAGAAACGCCGACTTCCCCCAGTGCGGCGAACCCTGTAGCGCCTCGATCGTCTGCTGCTGGAACGCCATGCCGACCCCGACGTCCGCCGGGGGATGCTCGTCGAATTGCATCGAGTAGCTCGGGATGATCCAGGAGACGTTCGGCAGCGTCCCCCGCCGGCAGTCCTCGTAGTACTCCTCGATCGACCCGGTCGTGCGCGGGTCGTGCGCGTACTTGCTCCAGAACACGGCGACGTTGTCGGTGTCGCCCACCTCGACGCCGTCGGAGCCGATGTAATAGATCTTCCAGCTGACATCCGCCTCGTCGAGCAGGTCTAGGATGATCGGCCACGAGCTGGACTGGAAGATGCCGTACCCCCAGAGCCCGTTCGTGGTGATCCCGCCGGATGTCCCAGACATCAGATAGAAGCGATTCGGCCAAGTCGGGCCTAGCAGCGAGCAGAAGTAGTTGGCACAAAGGCCCGCCCCTCCGAGGAGGCTGTAGTAGTACGGAAGCTCGTTGGCGGTGTAATAGCCGATCGCCGAGTCCCCGCCTTCACGGTAGAAGCCGTCCATCTTGCCGCCGTTCCACTGCCGGTGGACCGAGTTCCACGAGTGCGGTGGATCGGGCGTCCTGAGAGCAGTGAACTCGAAGGGTGCGTGCCCCGTTCCGCTCGCGTCGGGCTGCGTGTAACCCGCGGGCGGCCCGTATCCAGCCGCTTGAACCATCGGTGCGTAGCCGAAGTAGTGGTCGAACGACCGGTTCTCCTGGCACGAGATCACGATGTGCCGAAGCGGGGTCTGGCTCTTCCCATACCGCCGTGCTCGCGCCGCCGCCGGTGCCGTCACCCAGAGCGTGCCGCCTGCGATCGCTGCCCCTGCTACACCCGTCTTGCGCAAGAACGCGCTACGGGTGAGCGCGTCATTCTCCGACATTGACCCTCTCCTTTCGATCTCTTGTCGCGGAGGGGCCGCAGTTCCCTCCCGTCGGCGACCATATGACTAGCCGCACTCGGAGTCAATCGACGCGTAGGTGAGTGCCGCGGGCGCCGCCGGAATTACCCGACGGCGCCCGTTGCGTTGCTCATTGCTCTAGCGGGTGAACGTCCGCTTGGCCGGGAGGCTCGTCAGGCCCGACAAGTCGCGGGCGCGGAGCGTCACCGTGTACCGGCCCTTGCCGCGGAAGCGGACCGCCGGGAGCCAGTGCCGGGTGTACACGCCGCACGGGCGCGGTGCTGCGATCGTGGTGAAGCGGTGCGTGAACGAAGCAACGCCGGGACGCGAGTCCGTGGCGAGGATCGTCACGTTCTTGAACGAGTCGTCGCAGACCCGGAACCGGGCATAGACGCTGGCACCGGAGAAGCGCACCGACACGATCGTCAGCGTCGGCCGCTTGTTCGTGATCACCGCGATCGGCGCGACGATCCCGGTGATCGCCGAGTTGGCGGTCGCACTACCCTTCGCGTTCCGAGCGGTCACAGCGACACGAATCCGGTAGCCGAGATCCGCGATCCGCACACCGTAGGTCTTACCGGTCGCCCCGGTGATGCTCGAGCACGCGGCGATGTCCGCGTCGCACCGCTGCCACTGGTACGTGAAGCTGGTCGGATTGGCCGTCCAAGATCCGTCGTTGGCGGTCAACTCCTCGCCGACCTTCGGCGTACCCGTGATCGTGGGCGGATCGGTGTTCTTCGGGCCGGCGGTCGAGACTGCAGGCGTGACGGCCGCAGTCTGATCCGACTGGGCCGAGGCCGAGCCATCGGCGTTCGTCGCAGTGACCCGAACCCGCATCGTGTGCGTGGCGTCGGCGCCGACCAGGGTGTAGGTCTTCTGCGTCCCGTTCGCAACGTTGGCGCACGAGTTGCCGCCGGCGTTGCAGCGAAGCCACTGGTACGCAAACGAGGTCGGCGTGTTGGTCCAGGTGCCGTTACCGGCCGTCAGGATCTGCCCCACCTGGGGCGTTCCCGTGATCGTGGGGGGTGCTGTGTTCACCGGGGCGACGTTCGTGGCTGCATGAGCGACACCCAGTGTCACAGCAGCAGCCAGCGTCAACCCGACGACCAGAGCTCCCAATTGGCGAAACCCTCTCATCGTTCCTCCTCTTCGGATGTGAATTACAACGAATAAAACGGCCACGCGAACGCCCCGGGTACGGCCAAAACACGGCCCAAACAACTAATTGACAAACGCCGCCGGCTTCGTCTGAGGCGGCCCCTTTCGCGGCTAGCGCCCATTCGGCGACGGCCGACTAGGATGGAGCGGTGACAGCGCTCTACCGCAAGTACCGGCCGCAGGACTTCGACGACGTCGTCGGTCAGGAAGCGGTCGTCCGGACGCTGCGGAACGCGATCGAGCTCGGGCAACTCCGCCAGGCCTACCTCTTCGCGGGGCCGCGCGGCACGGGGAAGACGTCGATGGCGCGGATCCTCGCAAAAGCGCTCAACTGCGAGACCGGGCCGACCGCGACGCCCGACAAGGTCTGTCACGCGTGCGTCTCGATCGCCGCCGGCACGTCGCTGGACGTCGTCGAGATGGACGCCGCCTCGCAGCGCGGGATCGACGACATCCGCGAGATCCGCGACCGCGTCATCCTCCAGCCGGCGGAGGGGCGCTACAAGGTCTACATCCTCGACGAGGCGCACCAGCTGACGGACGCCGCGTGGAACGCGCTGCTGAAGCTGATCGAGGAGCCGCCGCCGCACCTCGTCTTCGTGTTCTGCACGACCGACCTGGCGAAGGTGCTGCAGACGGTCCGGTCGCGCTGCCAGACCTTCGTCTTCGCTCGGCCGCGGTTGCCCGCGCTCGTCCGGGTGCTGCGGCGGATCGCCGACGCCGAGAAGATCGAGGCCCCCGACGCCGCGCTGGCGCTGATCGCGCGCGGGGCGCGCGGCTCGTTCCGCGACGCCGTGTCGACGCTCGACCAGCTGGCGTCGGCGACCGGGAACACGATCGACGTCCAGTCCGTGCTCCAGCTGCTCGGGGCGGTCGAGGAGGACGCGCTCTTCCGCCTCTGCGACGCGATCGTCGACCGCGACACGGCCGGCGCGCTCATCTTCCTCGAGGAGCTCGCCGAGCAGGGCCAGGACCT
>JANMJY010000085.1:0-4231 GCA_031371615.1 Actinomycetes bacterium
TTGTCGACCGGCGGCAGACCGGCTTTCGGCTGGACGACGATCGCGCCGTACATGCCGTTGGCGATGTGCGCCAGCACCGGCTTGGTGCCGCAGTGGTACATGAAGACACCGGGATCGCCCGCCTTGAAGCGGAAGGTGAAGGACTCGCCCGGCGCGACATCCCGAAACGCCTCGTTCGGCGCGATGCGGGCCGCGTGGAAGTCGATCGAGTGGGGAATCGCGCCACCGTTCGTGAGCGTCATCTCCACAGTCTGGCCCTGGCGGACGTGCACGATCGGCCCTGGGGCACCGTGCCCGCCGAAGGCCCAGGTGTTGTACTTGACACCGGGAGCGATCTCGAGCGTGACGTCCTTGAGCGTCATGTGCACCTTCACGAGGTCGCCGGCGGGAAGCGGCGGCAACTTCGCGTCGTAAGGCTTGTGCGCGGCGGCGAGCTCGGCCGCATTCTCGGGCACAACGCCGGCGAAGCTGCTCAGCGGCAGCGCCACGTTGTGACCGGCCGCGTCGCCAGTCGCCGGGGCGGCGGCCGCCACCGGCTGGGCGACCGCGTCGCGCGACTCGCGGGCATCAGCCCACATCAGCAGCGCGAAGAAACCGACGACAGCGACGGCGCCACCGAGCAGCATGGTGGCGACCATCCAGAACGCGCCAGAGCTCGTCTCCGGGGCATGAGGGCGTTGCCTACTAGTTGCAGGGTATGAAGTCATGGCGTGTTGTCTCCTTCGGACTCATTCGAGTTGGTGAGTCGAAGGTAGGACGCAGCGGCTCGTCCAGCCTCCTGGGCTGCCCGCAGATCGTTCGTAGATGACCGCAGACTTCGCGACGGGTTTCCCGCAACCGGCACGCGCTCTGGCTCAGAACCCGAGGCCGATGCCGCGCCCGAGCGTCCGCTGGGCGGCCTGCCGGAAGCCGAGCATCCCGACCGGCCTTTCGCCCTCGACGACAGGCAGCTGATGGATCGCGTATTCGCGCATCAGGGCGACTGCTGTCTCAACCGGTGCCGAGACCGGTACGGCGACGGGTTCGGCGGTCATCCACTCGCGCACGCGCTCCTTGCTCGGATCAGCGCGGGCGGCGTAGGCGCGCAGCAGGTCGCGTGAGGTGAGGATCCCGATCAGGCGTCCGTCGTCGGCGACCGCTGCGGAGCCGAGATCGAGGTCGCGCATTCTCTGGGCGACCTCGACGAGGGGGTCCGCGGGCGCCACGACCAGCAGCTGCGCTGTCATCACCTCGCCGACCGTGCCGCCTTCCGGCTCGGGAAGCTCGAGCCGCCGCGCCGCGAACCGCTTGAGGTCGGCCTCGGCCAGCTCAATCTCGACAGGGATCGCGTCCGACGCCTGCGAGTGCTCGACCACGCTCCCGCCACCGGCGAGCACGGCCAGGAACGGAGCGAGGTGGCGTCCGGCGATCTTCGCCGGCGGCCACCACAGCGGCTCGGGACTCACGGCATCTGCCGGACCATCACCGCCGCCGGTGAGCCCGTGCCGCAGGTAGCGCGGTCGGCTCCCGGTCAGGAGCAACCCTCGTAGCACCGGCCGGAACGGCTCCGGTCTCACCTCGACGCCGGCTTTCGCCGCGATCATCTCGGCCGCGGCGTCCGCCATCTGCGTGGCGATGCCGCCCTGTTTGACGGGGAAGGTCGTGATGTCGCCGGCGGCGTAGACATCTCCGAGGCCGGGCACACGGCCGTGGGCATCGACCGGGATGAAGCCCTCCAGCGTCTGCGGCAAGCCGTCGAGCCGCTGGCCGCGCAGGCGCGGCAGCGCGACCACGCGGTCGGCGGCCATCCGTCCCTCGGGAACCAGCCGCAGCTCGCCCTCGACGACCTCCGCCGGGTGGGCGCCGGTGACGAGCTCGATCCCCCTCTCCTCGAGCAACTCCCGCACCGCCTCGCTTCCGACGCGGCCGAAGAGCTGCAGCGGCTCGTCCTCGGAAGTGACGAGGGCTAGTTCGACGCCTTGCACCTGGTGCCTACCGAGATGCATCGCCGTCATCAGCGCCAGCTCGTAGATCGGCAGCGACCAGACCGCGCCCGAGGGCACGACGAAGGCGACCCGCCGCACCGTCCCAGCGGCGAGCTCCTCGAGCAGGCCACGGATCTTCGCGGAGTCGGCCGGACCCCGGAAGGTCAGCGCGCCGGGCACAGCCACAGTGGGTACGGCGCCGACGGCGACGAGCAGCACGTCGTAGGGGATCTCGCCGACCGAGGTCTTGGCCAAGTGGCGAGCGGCGTCGACACCCTGGAGCGCGCCCAGCGTGAAGGTCGCACCCGCGGCGGACGCAAGCGCGCTGAGCTCGTAGCGGTGCGCCTCGCCGAGCTCAAACGGCTCAGCGACGGAGAGGGGCCGGTACCAGAAGTGTGGTTCGGGCCCGACGAGCTCGATCGCAACACGCTCCTCGGCGAGAGCGCGCAACGCCAGAGCGGCCTCCAGCGCAGCCACACCACCGCCGGCGATGACGATCCGCATCGCCATCACACGTCTCTCCACCCGAGGCCCCCGAATCCGCCTCGCCACACTGGTGCGGAGGGAGTGCGCACGGTGCTGAGGGCTCGTGGGGCCATCGGAACATCGAGTCTCCCTTGCCCGGCACGTACGCTCATCCGTGCCGGCCCGCGCACCGCTTGTGGATTACCCGCGGACCTGCCGTCAGGCCAGTAGCGCTTCGAGCGCCAACGTCGCCGCCGACACGACGAGCGCGCGGACTTCGCGGCCACCACCCTGGCGTGGCCATGTCTGCGGCAAACCCGCGACTAGATCACGTACTTCGGCGGGAGGCGCCGCAGGCAGGGTAAGTCGACGCGCGAATGACAGACGGTGACAGCACTTCATTCCCAGTGATGTGCTCGCCGCGCCTTCCGAGACAACACGAAATCCTCTTTGCAGGGATCTCCTCGACCTGGAAAGCCGACGCGCGGATGCGAACCGCGGACCCTTCATTACGAGTGATGGACGAGTAGGGGACGTGCATCCACTCGCGGACACGTTCGCGCCGGAAACTGGCCGGTTCGTGAGCTCACGCAGTGGACGCGCGTGCTCGCCCGTGCACGAGCTGACGTACCTGCTTTGTACCCGCCCCGAGCTCGAGGCGATGTCTTGCACGGGCACCCGTGTACGACGACTTCGTGCTCCCTGGCGGGAATGCGTAGAGCTTCGACCACGTGTTCGCCGCTGGCGTTCCTTGTATCGGCAGCTCCTGCCGGTGATACTCACGCCGGGTAGGGCGAATCGAGGAGGTCGGAACGTGCGGTGGTGGCTTCGCAGCCTCGCAATCGGTGCGGCGGTCGGGTTCGCTGTCGGCGTTGTCGTCGGAGGCACGCTCGGACGGGCCTTCATGCGCATCCTCTTCCTCGCCAAGGAGGACGCGCTCGGGATCCAGACCGCGATGGGCGCGATAGTCGGTGAGTTCACGAGCGACGGCACGGCGTCGATCTACGCCTTCGGGGCGATTGCCGGCGTCGCTCTTGGCGTCGCCTACACGGTGGGGCGCACGCTGCTCCCCTCCGGAACGCCGCTGCGGACGATCCTCTTCACGCTCGGTACCACCGCGTTCATGCTCGGACAGATCGTTCGCGGCAACCGCGAGGACTTCGCGTTCCTGCCAGTCACACTCGGCCTCATCCTGATCGTCGGCTCCGTCGCACTGACCGCCGCGCCAGTGCCGCTCATCATCGAGCGGCTCGCGCCCGACCGGGGGCGGAGGCCTGGCCGCCTCGCACAGGGCGTCGTGCTGCTCGGCATGACCGGATTCGCCGTCTTCGCCGTAACGGGGATCATGATCGCCTACACCGCTTCCTAGCTCGCTTCCCGACTCCTCGACGACAGAGGGCAATTAGGGGGGAAACTACGGATACGAAGCCCGAGAGTCGCAGGTACGTTCATCTCAGCGCGTAGGCTCTAGCGTTGAAGCCGCCGAGGCTCTGCACCTTCCTCTTCGACTGTCACACCTGGCCTGAGCGCGCACCGGGAGTTCGTCTGGACTTCCTGACAGAAGGAGCATCGCATGTATGCGACCATCCGCAGCTACCACGGCGTGGACCAGAATCGCACCGCCGAGCTGACGGCGAAGGTCAACGAGACCCTCGTCCCGCAGCTCAGCGAGCTGCCCGGCTTCGCTGGCTACTACCTAGTCGACGCCGGCAACGGCATCTTCACCTCGCTCGGTCTCTTCGAGACCCCTGAGCAGGCCGAGAAGTCGACGAAGCTCGTCGCCACGTGGATCCGAGACGAGA
>JANMJY010000090.1:0-22281 GCA_031371615.1 Actinomycetes bacterium
GTCTCGCCGCGTTCGGTGATCCGCGTCGCCGCGATCTCGGCGACCACGTCCTCAAGCGAGCGTGCCTCCGATGCGACCGCGCCGGTACAGCTCATGTCGCCGACGGTGCGGAAGCGGACGGAGACGGTGAACGGCTCCTCGCCCTCCATGCGCTCGACGAACTCGCTCACCGCGTACAGCATCCCGTCGCGCCGGAAGACCTCCCGCTCGTGGGCGAAGTAGATCGGCGGCAGGTCGAGACGTTCGCGGGCGATGTACTGCCAGACGTCGAGCTCGGTCCAGTTCGAGATCGGGAAGACGCGCACGTGCTCACCGCGGCGGACGCGGGCGTTGTAGAGGTTCCAGAGCTCGGGCCGCTGCGCGCGCGGATTCCACTGGCCGAAGTCGTCGCGGAAGCTGAAGATCCGCTCCTTGGCCCGGGCGCGCTCCTCGTCGCGGCGCGCGCCGCCGATCGCGGCGTCGAAGCCGTGCTCCTCGATCGCGTCCAGCAGCGTCGTCGTCTGGAGCTGGTTTCGCGACGCGCGCGGGCCGGTTTCCTCGACGACGCGGCCGTTGTCGATCGACTCCTGCACGGAGGCCACGAGCAGCGTCTCGCCGAGCTCGGCGACGCGGCGGTCGCGGTACTCGATCACTTCCGGAAAGTTGTGGCCCGTATCCACGTGCATGACCGGGAACGGGAACTTGCGGGGCCGGAAGGCTTTCTCAGCCAGGCGCAGGAGCACGATCGAGTCCTTGCCGCCGGAGAAGAGCAGCACCGGACGCTCGAGCTCGGCCGCGAGCTCGCGCATGATGTGGATCGCCTCCGCCTCGAGGACGTCGAGGTGGGACAGATGAATCGGTACCCGGCTCACGACGGCGGCGTAGGCTCGACGGAGCCGGAGCGGGGAACGTGGAGCCCGCACTCGGTCCGGTCGCTGCCGGCCCAGCGGCCCTCGCGGCCGGCGCCCGGGGTCGTCGAGTGGATGTCGCCGATCGATGCGTAGCCGCGGTCGTGCAACGCGTTGTACGGGAGCCCGTGCTCGCGGATGTACTTCCAGCAGTCGTCATCGCTCCAGTCGGCGAGCGGGCTCGCCTTCCACAGCTCGTGCGCGGCGTCCCAGCCGAGCCTCGGCGCATTCGCGCGGGTCGGCGACTGGACGCGGCGGACCCCGGTGATCCAGCAGTCGAGGTCTCCGAGCGCGCGGACCAGCGGCTCGACCTTCGCGACCGCGAGGTAAAGGTCGGGCTTACGCTCCCAGAGCTGCTCGCCGTGCGTCGCCGCGAGGTCGTCGGCGCTCGGGCCTTCGAACACCTCGATCTTCGTGTCGTAGCGCTGCTCGACCTCGCGCCAGAGCTCGTACGTCTCCGGGAAGAGGTAATGAGTGTCGATCGCGAAGACGCGCGCCTTCGGCTCGACGCTGAAGAGCATGTCGAGCAGAACGCTCTCCTCCTTCTGGAACGAGCAGGCGAGCGAGACGCGAGCGCCGAAGCGGGCTGCCATCTCGCCGACGAGCTCCTGGGCCGAGAGCTCCTCGGAGCGCGCCGCCAGAGCCGCAATGTCGCTGTGAGCCGTCTGTTGCACGCGCGGAGCTTATCAGGACTCATAACACGAGCTAATCGACAGTATTAGTAGAGATTGTGTACCGTGGGCGCGTGGATTGGAAGCTCTCGCTCGCGGGGCTGTTCATCGGCGTGCTCGTCGGCATGACCGGGATGGGCGGTGGCTCGCTGATGACCCCGATGCTCGTCTTTCTCTTCGGCTTCAAGCCGACGGTGGCGATCGGCACCGACATCCTCCACGGCGCGATCTTCAAGAGCTTCGGCGCCGCCCGGCACCGCCAGCTCGGCACCGTCCATGCGCGGCTGACGCTCTGGATGCTGCTCGGATCGGCGCCGTTCTCCTTGGTTGGGGTCGGCCTCTCGTCGTGGCTCCAGCACCGTTACGGCGCAGGCTTCGAGGACACCGCGGCGGTCATCCTCGGCTTCGCGCTCATCGCCGGCGGCCTCGGCTTCGCCGCGAAGACGTTCCTCACCGGACGCGTCAAGACAGACGCGCCGTTCGTGCTGAAAGCGTCCGACCGGAGGATCGCGTTCTTCCTCGGCATGGCCGGCGGCTTCGTCGTCGGCCTCACGTCAGTCGGCAGCGGCACCTTCTTCGGGCTCGTGATGCTGCTCGTGTTCCCGCTCACGGCGTCGAAGGTGGTCGGCACCGACATCTTCCACGCGGCGGCCCTCCTATGGGTCGCGGGGGCGGGTCATCTCGTCGCCGGGAACGTCGACCTTCGGGCGACCGGGTGGCTGCTCGTCGGGTCGATTCCCGGCGTTCTGCTCGGCAGCCAGGTCTCGATCAACCTCCCGGAGCTCGGCTTGCGCCTCGGCCTGGCGACGACGTTGCTGCTCTCCGGCCTCAAGCTCGTGGACGTGCCGGGCGCCGAGATCATCATTCTCGTCGTTCTCGCGGGCGCGGCGCTCGCTCTCGTTGCTGTCGGAGTTCGGAAGCTGCTGCTCAGAGGCTCCGCGAAGCGGGTGCCGGCTGCGGCGGCAGCGGGCACGAGACGAACCGCCGGCCCGTGAGCCGGTAGCCGAGCTTGTACGCCTCGCAACCGGTGCAGAAGCCGGTCGACGCGGCGAGCAGCGCAAGCCCTGCAACGATCGCTCCGAGCCCCACACCCAGGGCGTCCCACCCGGCGGCAAAGGCGAGGCTGGCGGCGGTCAGGAACACGACCCCGACGAGATTGGCGAACCGCGGCGGCCGCGCGTCCTCTAGCGGCCCTTCGCCGACCCGCGGCTGCACGAGCTCGAAGTACGCGAGGCACGGCAGGCAATAGCGTCGTCCGAGCGTCAGACCGACCAACAGCTGCCCGGCCAGCACGGCCAGCAGCCACCACGGGCCCAGGGTGATGGCGATGAGCGCAACCAGGCCCACGACGGCCTGGTTGAAGCGTGGCGCGCGCGCGTCGATCACCGACGTGTCGCGGTACGGGTCGGCCGCTCGCTCCATGGTCCGAGGCTAGCCGAACGGCTCCAGCTCGCGGAGGTAGCGCCCGAGCAACGGCTCGAGGATGCGCCAGCGGCGCGGCCCGGCCGGGCCGACGACGCCGGCGTGCTCGAGACCCTTCAACGCCCGGAACGCCTCGACGGACTTCAGGTCGCGGTACGGCGATTCCCCCATCGCGATCCTGCGCGCGACCAGAAGCGCGTGCCGGTGGATCAATCGGATCTGCTCGACGCTCTGGTCGAGCGTCGCGCGGTCGCCGAGCATCGCCGACCTGAGACCCAGCTCGACGAGGGTCGCGTCGATCGTCCTGGTGCCGACGAGAATCGACTGGAGGTGCGTCTTCTGGGCCAGGAGCATCGTCGTCCGCGGATGACCGCCGCCCAGCTCGAGCAGGCGCTCGAGCGCCTCGGCGTTCACCGTGCACGAGTCGGCGTCGAACCGCTCCAGAAGACCCTTGCGCCACGCGTCCTGCGCGATCGGCCGCAGCTCGTAGATGCTTCCGAAGTGCCCGAACGCCTGCCGGGCGCGCCCGAACAGCTCGCGGAGCACGTGCTCGTAGCTGCCTGCGAAGAGGAAGCTGACGTCCGGCGAGCGTTGAAAGATCGCGCGCATCTTCTTGGTGACGGCGTCGGGGTCCCCGTAGGGCTTGCGTGGGTTCGCCACCTCCTGGAACTCGTCGATGAAGAGCACGACGTGCTTGCCGTCCTCGACCGCGATCCGTTGCGGCAGAGCGAGTGCGTACTCGAGAAAGCGCTCCGGGTCGCGGTCGGCGAGGCCGGGCTTGAAAGCGATCTCGATCTCCTCGCCGAGTTCGTGCTGCGCCCGGACGAGGACGGTCGTTCCGGCGGCGTCGGCGACGAGGCGTCCCGCCTCGCGGGCGCGATGGAGCATCCGGTACAGCCGAGGACGGTTCGAGATCGTGCTCGCGACGAGGGCCTCGGCAAGCTGGGCCGCGTTGGCGATCCGGAAGAGATCGAGGGAGACCGTGTAGTAGCCGGATCGCTTCGCGCGTGCCACGGCCGCTTCACAGACGCTCGTCTTGCCGGTCCGGCGCGGACCCGCTACGACGAGATTGACGCCGGCCAGGAGGCTCGTGGCGATCTCCCGCACGTCCTCGTCGCGCCCGATCATGGCGCTTGCGGACAGCGGCAAGTCGGTGGGGAAGAGGTCGGCGCTCTGTGCTCGTGTCATCCGCGGATCTTACTACAAATGATGTAGCAGAACGGTGCCGGATCTGTAGCGGCATAACTTGCTACGTAGGATGTAATAAGACGCTACAGCTCTAGCTGATGGGTGGGCACTAGAATGCCCCAGCTGTGGCTCGAATCGCCTCGACCGTGCTCGTGGTCGCGCTGCTTGCGGCCACGGCCGCGGCTTTCGCGCTGACGCAGGGCCTCAAGAACCAGCCGGCTGAGATCTTCGGCACGGACGTGGACACGGTGTTCTCGCCCGTCTGCAAGTGCAACTCCCAGAGGGCCTCGATCGCGTTCATGCTCAGGCAGCCTGATCGGCTGGACGTGGCCGTCGTCGACGGCTCGGATCATGTGATCCGGACGATCGAGAGCGGCCGCGACTACGCCAAGGGACCGGTCGAGATCGAATGGGACGGTCGCAGCGACGCCGGCCAGGTGATGCCCGAGGGCGACTACAAGCCTCGCATCCACCTCCGGCACCACAGGACGACGTACACGCTGCCGAATCCGATCCGGATCGACGTGACTGCTCCGCGGCTCGAGCGCGTTTCGGCCCGTCCCAGAGTCATCTCGCCCGACGGCGACCGGCGCCGCGACAAGATGACCTTCCGGTACCGGCTGAACGAGCCGGGCCGCGGGATGCTGTTCGTCGACGGGAAGCGCCGCGGGCTGACACGGTTCCCGCGTAAGCAGGACTCGATCGTGTGGAACGGCAAGCTCAGAGCCAGGGTGCTCGCGGCCGGCGCCCACACCGCCCGGCTCGCCGCCTTCGACCCGGCCGGGAACGTCTCCGAGCAAACGCCGCCGATCCAGATCGTGATCCGTTACGTGGCGCTCGGTCGCAAACGGATCAGCGTCACCGCGGGCGCGCGGTTCGCGTTGCGTGTCTCGTCCGACGCGCGCCTGGTGCGCTGGTCGCTCGCAGGCCGGAGCGGTTTCGCGCGTCCCGGCACGCTGCGGTTGCGCGCCCCGCTCCAGAAGGGCCGGTTCACGCTCACCGTGTCGGCCAACGGGCACGCCACCCGGGCTGCGGTATTCGTGTTGGAGCCCACGCGCTGAGCGAACTGGCCCGCCTTGCCGGCCCGCTGGGGTGCGCGGGCCTCGCCCTGCTGCTCGTGGCGACGAGACGCGAGCTTCGGCTCGCCGGACTTGTCGCGTGGACCCTGGGGATGGCCGGGCTGTGCCTCTACCTCGCCCCGGACGGTCGGCCGGGGACGCTCGCGACGGCTGCTGCGGTCGGAGTCTTGCTCGCGGCGGCCGGGGGAGCGCTGCTTCTCCGTCAGCCCTGGCTGCTCGCGTTCGCCACGCTCGCGTGCATTCCCATCCGCATCCCGGTCTACGTCGGCGCGGAGAACGCGAACCTGCTCCTGCCGCTGTACGGAGTCGTGGCGTCGCTCGCCGCCGTTCTCGGCTGGCAGCTACTACGCGCCAACGATCGCGGGCGCGAGCTCGGCCCGATCGCGCTTCCGCTGGCGGCTGTTGTCGCGTGGACCGGGCTCGCGCTCCTCTGGACGGACGACTTGCGCCTCGGCGCGGTTTTCCTGGCCGCATTCGTGCTCCCGTTCGGCTTGCTCGCGATCGGGTTCGCGCGCCTGCCCTGGAGCCGGCGTGGAGTGCTGGGGCTCTTCGGGGCGCTCGTCGCGACCGCGCTCGCCTACGCGGGCGTCGGGCTCTACCAGTGGGCCACTCGCGAGGTGTTCTGGAACCCGAAGCTCCAAGTGGACAACGCGTACGCGCCGTTCTTCCGCGTCAACTCCGTCTTCTGGGATCCATCGATCTACGGCCGCTATCTCGTCGTCGCGATTCTGGCGACGCTCGCGCTCGTCCTGCTCGGGCTACGCGAGCGCATGCTCGCCGCGGCCACCGTCGCCATCGCCGTGATGTGGGCGGGCCTGCTCTTCTCGTTCTCGCAGTCGAGCTTCGCGGCGTTGATCGTGGGCACCCTCGCCGCGGCGACGTTCGTCTGGCGCTGGCGTGCTGCGGCGGCTCTTGCCCTGGCGGCCCTGGCGGTCGTCGCGGTTGCGTTCGCGACGCCTCAGGTGCGGACAAAGCTCCTGCACGAGTCGAGGGCGGGGCTGAACGCCGCCACGAGCGGTCGCGCCGGGCTCGTCTCGAACGGGTTGAGGATCGCTGCCGATCACCCGGTGCTCGGTGTCGGCACGGGCGGCTTCAAGCGCGCCTACGCCGACCGAACCGGCCTGCACGGGCGCGATCCCAAGAAGGCGGCCTCCCACTCTACGCCGGTCACCGTGGCTGCCGAGACGGGGATCCCCGGGCTCGCTCTGTTGCTCTGGCTGGGATTCATGTCACTCTTCACGGCGTTCCGTTCCCGGGGCCGATCGGCTGCGGGCGGCGCTGCACTCGCCGCGGGCCTTACGCTTGGCGCGATCGCCGTGCACAGCCTCTTCTACAACGCGCTCTTCGAGGACCCGACCACCTGGGGCCTGTTCGGCCTGATCGCGCTCGCGGCGGCCCGCCGCGCGGAAGAGGCGCCGTCATGATCGAGACCTGGAAGCGCGTGCTTGTCCTGGCGCCGCACACCGATGACGGCGAGTTCGGCTGCGGCGGCACGATGGCAAGGCTCGTCGAGGCCGGGATCGAGGTGCACTACCACGCCTTCTCGATCGCGACCCGCTCGTTGCCGCCGGGGTTCGCGCCCGACACGCTCGCGCGCGAAGTCCGCGCTGCCACCGGTGAGCTCGGGATCCCGGAGCCGAATCTGACGGTCCACGACTTCGACGTCCGCACCTTCCCCGAGCGCAGGCAGGACATCCTCGAACTGCTCGTCGAACTCTGGGAGAAATTACGGCCGGATGCGGTCTTCCAGCCGTCCCACCATGACGTGCACCAGGATCATCAGACGATCGCGCAGGAAGGGCTGCGGGCGTTCAAGCGGACAACCGTGCTCGGGTACGAGATCCCCTGGAACAACTTCGACTTCGCCTACGGCGCCTACATCGCACTCGAGCAGCGGCATCTCGAGAAGAAGGTCGCGGCACTCGCCAAGTACGCGTCGCAGCAGCACCGTCGCTATGCCAATCCGGAGTACGTCTGGAACCTCGCCCGCGTGCACGGGATCAACGTCAACCGCGAGTACGCGGAGTGCTTCCAGGTCTATCGGATCGTGGCTTAGGAGGACGACTCCGCCGTCGGCGTCTGCGGCAGCGCTCGGTAGGTCACGTAGACGAGCGGGGTGCCCGGCTCGCGCTCTTCTTCCGGCCTGCGGCGGGCGCGCAGCCAGCTGACGACGAGCTCGGAGAGCTCGTCGACCTCCTCGCGGGTCGCATAGACCATCCAACCGCCGATGAACGCGGTCTCGCGCCAGGCGTCACTGTGCTCGCCGTCGCCGCGGGCGCGCATATAGCGGCGGATCGCATCCTCGTCGCGGTTCAGCATCGTGCTCTCGAGCTGCGCCACGGCCGCGTCGTACTCGGGGCCCTCGGCCGGCGCGGACGAGATCAGTCCGACCGTCCTCGGCTCGCGCTTCCACCATCGCTCGCGCCCTTTGCGGCGGTCGAGATCCTCGACGATGATCCCGGCGGCAGCAAGGGCGCGCAGGTGGTAGCTCGTTGCGCCGCTCGACTCGCCGAGCTCCCGCGCCAGCATTGACGCGGTCGCTGGGCCGTCGCCGAGCGACTCGAGCATCCGCAGGCGCAGCGGATGCGCGAGCGCCCGCACTTCCCTGGCGCCGAGGGAGCGGGAGGGCAAAAGCGATGGCTTCATCTACTGGACCATAAGGCCGGTGACATCCGAACGGGTCTCAGTGCCGCCCGAGAGTTCGCTAGGATTTAGGCATGGCTAAATTTACCCGTCGGCGTCTGCTTGCAGGCGCCGCGCCGCTCGTCGCCGCCCCGCTGCTCGGCAAGCTGGCGTTCGACGGCGATGCCGAGGCCGCTCAGCGCTCCCTCCAGGGCCATGTGCACGGCCACGCAGCCATGGGGCACGCGGCCATGGTCGGCGGGAATGCCCCTGCGGTCGGCGGCGCTCATGACCTCGACGAGCTGCTGAACCCGCCTCCCGCGTTGCCGCATCAGCCGGGGCGCGTGCGCGACTACGTGATGCGGGCAACCGAGAAGGAGATCGAGATCGCGCCCGGCGTCTTCTTTCCGGCCTGGACGTACAACGGCACCGTCCCCGGCCCGATCATTCGCGCGACCGAGGACGACATCCTTCGCGTGCACTTCGTGAACGCCGCCTCCCATCCGCACTCCATCCACTTCCACGGAATCCATCCGTCGAACATGGACGGCGTCTTCGAGGTCGTGAGCTCGGGTGAGGAGTTCGTCTACGAGTTCCCGGCCAAGCCTGCCGGCATGCACCTCTACCACTGCCACACGACACCGCTGAAGAAGCACATCCACAAGGGGCTCTACGGCGCCTTCATCATCGATCCGAAAGAGCCGCGCCCGCCGGCCAAAGAGCTGGTGCTGGTGATGAACGGCTACGACACGGACGGCGACGGCAAGAACAACTTCTACACCGTCAACGGGCGAACGTTCTACTACGCCAAGTATCCGATTCAGGTGAAGCGGTCCGAGACGGTCCGCATCTACCTCGTCAACCTGACCGAGTTCGACCTGCTCAACTCGCTCCACCTGCACGGAGAGTTCTTCCGCCACCAGCCCACCGGAACCGGCGACCACTGGGAGTACACCGACACGGTCGTGCAGTGCCAGGGCCAGCGCGGCGTGCTGGAGGTCGACTTCACGAATACGGGCAGATTCATGTTCCACGCCCACCAGTCCGAGTTCACCGACCTCGGGTGGATGGGCTTCTTCGACGTGGTCGAGTGATGGAGGCCCGAGCCGAAGGACGCGGGAACCTCTCGTGGCGTCTGTGGGCGCTCGTTCCGGTCATCCTGCTCGCTCTGGCCGTCGGTGGCTATGTCGCGTCGGGGTCGTCGCTCGTCGGTCTGATCGGGACGAACCCGCCTTCACCTGACGTGTTCGACATCCGACGGGTCGAGTTCAAGCCCTCGGAGATCCGGATCCACGTCACGAATCCGCAGCAGGACGACCTCAAGATCGCTTCGGTGACCGTGGACGACGCGATCGTCCCATTCGAGCTCGACGGCCCGGGCACACTCGGCCGGCTGCGCTCGAGCACGATCGTCGTCCCGTACCGCTGGGTCGCCGGCGACCCGATCAGCGTCGGGGTGACGAGCTCGTCCGGGATCGAGACCGTCGCTGCGATCACGGCCGCCGTCGAGACGCCCGGGATCACGGGCGGCGGCTTCCTCGGCTACGGGATCATCGGCTTCCTCGTCGGCGTGCTGCCGGTTGCGCTCGGGTTGCTCTGGCTGCCGTCGTTGCGCCGCGTCAAGCAGCAGTGGCTGACCGCGTTCATGGCGCTCACCGGCGGGCTGCTCACCTTCCTCGGCGTCGAGGCGCTGTTCGAGGCCTTTCAGCTCCAGGCCGTCGTGCCTGGCCCCCTCGGCGGCCCCGGGCTCGTGCTGCTCGGCGTCGCCGGCAGCTTCCTGACGATGACGTTCATCTCGGGCCGTTTTTCCACGAAGGCCGGCGGTACGCTCGGCGGCGTTGCCCTGGCGACGCTCGTAGCGATCGGGATCGGGCTGCACAACTTCGGGGAGGGGCTCGCGATCGGGACCTCGTTCGCGGTCGGGCAGCTCACCCTCGGCTCGTTTCTGATCATCGGCTTCATGGTTCACAACGTCACCGAGGGGCTCGGGATCGCGGCGCCGGCGGCGGACGAGGGCGCGACGCTGGCGTGGCCGCGTCTCGTGGCGCTGACGCTCGTCGCGGGGGGGCCCGCGATTCTCGGGGCGTGGCTCGGCGGCTTCGCCGCCAACGACGTCCTCGCGGCACTCTTCTTCGGGGCAGCGGCAGGAGCGGCGTTCGAGGTCGTCGCCGAGGTCGTGCGCTACGTCGCGCGGCGCGCTCCGGAGGGGCTCCGCTCGGGGTACGCGATCGGTGGCTTCCTGGGCGGGATCGCGATCATGTACGTGACGGGCCTGCTCGCCGGGTAGCCTCGCGGCGACGTGCATCCGCCTGAGCACGGCCACTCGCACGGCCTCGTCGACCCGTCGATCATCCGCTCGCGGGAGGGCGTGCGCGCAGTCGCGACGAGTTTCGCCGTCCTTGGAGCGACGGCCGCCGCGCAGGCCGTCCTCTTCGTGCTCACCGACAGCGTCGCGCTCCTCGCCGACCTGATCCACAACGTCGGTGACGCGCTCACCGCCGTCCCGCTCGGGATCGCGTTCTTCCTGCGCTCCGTGCGAGCCGAAAAGCTTGCCGGCCTCGCAGTCGTGGTTGCGATCTTCGTTTCGCGTGCGTTGCCCTCTGGCAGTCGATCGAGCGGCTGATCCACCCGGCCGAGCTCTCGTACCTCTGGGTCGTTGCGGCCGCCGGCGCGCTCGGCTTCGTCGGCAACGAGCTCGCTGCTCGGGTGCGGCTGCGCGCAGGACGACGGCTGTCGAGCCCGGCGCTGATGGCCGACGGCAACCACGCCCGGGCCGACGGCTTCGTCTCGCTCGGAGTCGTCGCGAGCGCGATCGTGGTCGCACTGGGGCTCGAGCGGGCCGATCCGCTGATCGGGCTCGGGATCACGCTCGTGATCCTCCGGATCACCTGGAGCTCTTGGCGAACCGTACGCGCGCGCTGAGCGATCGCCGTTCCTCGGGCAGGAAGAAGCCGAGCAGGAAGAGTACGAGCGGGTAGGCCGCCACGAGCGCGATCGCGGCGGCGAGCGGGAGGTCGAGCAGCTTGCCGGCGACGGTGAGCGCGACAGCAGCTCCGGCGGCGGTGGCAACCCGGCGCCACTGGTACGGCGTCGGGAAGACGCGCTGGGCGTACCAGGTCATGCCGAGGAACATGGCCGTGTACGCCGTGGCGGCGGCGACCGCGGAACCGACCATGCCGTGGTCGGGCACGAGCAGGAGGTTGAGCGCGACACTGACGAGTCCGGCGGCGCCGGTGATCACCCAGTTGAACCGGGTGCGCTTGGCGCGGCCGACGCCGATTGCCATCACGATGTACGCCGCGTAGGCAACGCCGCCGAACGCGAGCAGCGCGACGACACGTCCGCCCTCGTAGTAGGGGCGCGTCGCCAGCAGGCGCACGAGCCACGGTGACAGCAGCCCGAGGGTCAGCGCCAGCCACGAAGCCAGCGTCACGAGGTAGGTGAGCACGTACGCATACGTCCGCTTCGCCTCGTGCTCGTCGTCGATCGAGTAGGCAAAAGCCGGCCACGCGGTCCGGAACGCCGTGATCAGGAGCACCATTGCCGAGGCAATTCGGACGCCGATCTCGTAGCGGCCGACTTCGTCGATTCCCGCGTAGTGGTTGAGAAAGAAGCGATCGCCGAGGTTCATCGCGATCAGCGCCAGCGAGGCCGGCACGAGCGGGACGCCGAAGCGATTCATCTCGCGCAGCAGCTCGCGGGAGAACGAGCGGCCGAGCTGTGCGCGGCGGTAGCCCAGCAGAACGAGATAGACCGTCAGCGTGCCGGTGAAGTTGCCGACGATCAGGCCGCGGGCTCCCTGGTCGTAGACGACGATCAGCAGCACGCTCGCGAGCACGGTGACCGCGATGTTGGCGAGGCTCGCCAGGACGAAGAGACCCGAGCGTTCCTCTACCCGGAACACTGCCGTCAGCTGCTCGAAGTTCATCTGGGCCCAGATGCCGACGAACGCGGCCCGAACGAGCCACGGGTCGTCGAGCCCGAGCGCGTCGGCGATCGGGCCTGCGAGGAGGGAGCCCGCGGCGAGCCCGACTGTTGCGCTCGCCATCGTGAACCAGAAGGACGTGCGCAGGACGAGCAAGCGCTGCTCGTCGTCCTCGGCGTCGAACCAGAAGCGGAAGAAGGCGCTCGAGATGCCGGCGCGCAGGATCGTCACGAGCACGGCCGAGAGCGCGACCAGCACGCCCACGGCGCCGAAGGAGCCCGGTTCGAGATAGCGCGTGTAGATCGGCAGGAGGAAGACCGCGATTACACGCGAGACGATCCCGCCGAGCCCGTAGACGGCCGAGTGCTTCCCGAGCCGCCGCATCTGGGCTCCGAGCGTCATCTACAGACGAGCGTAGAGGTCGAGCAGGTGGTCGGTGATCCGGTCGAGGTCATGGATCTGTTCGACGTACACGCGAGAGGCTGCACCCACTTCGCGGCGGAGGGTTGCGTCGACGACGAGCGGGCGCAACGCTTCGCGCAGCGTCTCCGCGGTCGCCGAGACGATCGGAACGCGGGTGGCGAAGGCCGCCTCCGTTCGGCGCACGGCCTCGTCGTGCAGGAAGGTGACGACCGGCTTACCGAGCGCCATCGCCTCGATCGCGAAGAGTCCGTACCAGCCGGCGTTCAGCTGGTCGACGACGATGTCCGCCCCCCGGTAGCGCTCGAACGCCTCGTCATGGTGGAGGCCCTCGACGAGCTCGAGGTCGGCGTCGAGCCCGTCCACGGCTGCGATGACGTGCTCGGTTCCCTTGCGACGACGTGAGGAGGGAGCATGGACGATCAGCGGCCGGGCCCGGCCGGAGGGAGGCGCCGGCGTGATCTGTGCGAGGTCGATCCCGGGCGGGATCACGTCCGCTTCCGGCACCCAGCGGATGGCGTCGTAGCTGCCGACCACCTGGGCATCCGCTTTCCTCCCGTACGCGAGCTGCTCCGGCGTCTTGCCGCGTATGTCCGAGCCGAGGTAGTGCATGACCGACTTCTTCCGCGCGGCGCGGAGGAGCGGGAACTGGAGCGACTGCGGCACGAGCGTCAGCCCGAAGTGGAAGTGGAACACGTCGGTGTGCCGAAGCAGTCGCGCGAGCGCCGCCCACTGCTTCGCCTGGCGAGCGAGTAGCGGGCTGTCCGTTGGGAGGCCGAGCGATTCGTCCGCCTCCGGGTGCAGCCTGTACCGCTCGAAGACGACGAGCCGGGCGTCGACGCCGCGTTGGCGCAGCGCCTGCGCGTTCGTCCAGGGCACGCCGGCCGTGTTGACCGGACAGAGCGTGACCCGCAACGGCCGATTCTGGCGCAGGCCTACGCTCGCGGCGTTCACCAGAGGGGTCTGGGCTTGGCGTCCTGTTCCAGGGACTGGGTGCGCCGAACCAGATAATCGCGGAACTTGGGGGCCGTGTAGTCGTACCGGCCCTTCTGAATCCGATATAAGACGCCCGCTTCGACAAGCCGACCCAAGAGCACGTTAATGTTGGCCGGGCTCTTAGCAACCGCATCATTCAGAGCGGCGACGACTAGCGGCGGATAGTCGCAAGAAGCGGTGGCAAGCAATACGTCCTGCTCGGCCGGAGTGAGCGTCGCCACACGGGGCTCGTAGAAGTCGATATCGAGCCTCCGGTAGATGTCCTGGCGAGCTGCTTTGAGAAGGTCGAGCGAGATCGTCCGGAGCCCGGCGATTTCCGCCGCGTCCCACAGCTCTGCGCCCCACAGCTGGATGAAGTAGGGATATCCCTCGACCTCGGCGATCACTTCTTCAACGAGATCCAAGGCAGCCTTGACGTCGCTGCCAGTCTCTGCGAGCGGCAGGGTGAACGCTGCTCGCGCATCGTCGGCGCCCAATGATCCAATCTCCTCTCCACGGAACATGCGCTCGGTATACGAGCGAGCTCGGAGAAGGTTCCCCGTCAATGTCGGCAGCCCGCAGAGCACCAGCCCCAATGGCAGTTCCCTACGCTGCAGTGCGACGACGGACGACACGAGGAGAGAGAGGGGATGCTCGCCACGGCGATCACGCTCGTCTCGGACTACCTGGGCTTCATCCAGGAGGAGTATGAATCCGTTCCGACCTTTTTCGACCGCCATTTCGACTACGTCGAAGAGCGCGTGAGTTAGATCCTCCTCTCGCGTATCAGCCGCTGGCGTATACGCCAGGGTGAAGTCACCCCACGTGAGGCCAAGAGAACCCGCGCTGCGGACGGCACCGCCGACTGCCGCGCGCAGACGTTCGCCGCGAGAGAGTTGCTCCTTTGTCTTCTGCGCCAATGTTCCGAGGGCGTCAACGAGCGCGCCCTCAGCGTTGTGGCCAGGCTTAAATTCCAGTGATCCAGCGGCCCATCCGTCAGCGGATGCGAGGCTTTCGAACTCGCCGAGCAGGACCGTCTTTCCTACTCCGCGGAGACCGGTGAGCCGCGTGTTGGCCGGCTGCTCCGGGGCCGCTCTCAGCGTTGCCCGAAAGCGCCTGATCGGTGCATCTCGGCCGGCGAGGTGGAGCGGCTTGGTTCCAACGCCCGGGCGGAATGGGTTCTTCCCCGGTGATGCAGTCATGTTCATATTCCTCTTTAGGTTCGCGCATTCTAACAGCAATCCCTTTAGGACTGCCAGTCCGGGGAGTTGTGAGTGCTACTCGTTTGCGTGCGCGCGAGAGTCGACGACCGGGCCGTCGAAGTCGACCTGGTCGAAGTAGCGCAGGCTCGCCCGGCCGGGCCGCACCCGCGACCGCAGCGAGACGAGCTCTTCGTCCGAGATCTCCCCGAGCGCGCGCTTCACTCCGAGGTAGGGAAGGTTCAGGTCCTCCTGGTAGACGATCGTCGAGATCCGCGGATTGATCTCGATCACGTGGTCGCCGACGAGCTGGATGTTGAAGAACCACTCGATCGCGAGCTCCTCGACGAGCTTGTCGGCTGTCGCCATCAGCTCCTCGTCTTCGAGCGTGACGAAGTACATCGCGAGCCCGGCTCGCATCGCCTCGCGCGTCTTCGGGTGGCCGAGGATGACGCGTTTCCCGTCCGCGAGCCCGTCGATCGTCCGCTCGCCGCCCGTCGCGAGCTCCATCACCAGCAGGTCGGGACCACCCTCTGCGGGCAGCAGCTCGACCGCCTCCTCCAGCCGCATCGCCACCGCGCCCGGACGCTCGTTCAGGAGCTGGTGTGCGCGGTCGACTGTCGGATCGAGGATGCGGAAGCCGCGCGAGCCGGAGGAGAAGACGGGCTTGAAGCACACGGGACGGTCCGGATAGCCGAGCTCGCGGGCGGCCGCCGCGACCTCGGCCGCGCCGTTGACGCGCCGGAAGTCGGGGCCTTTCACGCCGAGGCGCTTGAGCAGTGCGTAGGTCTCGGCCTTGTCGTTCGAGCGCTGGATCGTGTCGGGCGAGGAGACGAGCACCGGCACCGGGAAGCGGTCGCGGTGCGCCGCCAGCCCTTCGAGGTCGAACGAAGACTGCGGCAGCACCACGTCGACATCCTCCCGCTCGACGAGCTCGAGGACCGCGTCGGCGAAACCTGGATCGGAGCCGGCCGGGACGAGATGAAACGCGTCGCAGAGGTGACGGCCGATCGACCGCTCGCTCATGTCTGTGCCGACGAGCCGCACGCTCCGCTCGCCGTTCGCTCGCAAGCCCTTCAGCAGCGCCGCCGTGCCCGGCGCGCCCGACGCGCTGACGAGGACGGTGACGTCCTTCACGAGAGGTCGATCCGGTCAGCCGCTAGCTGGTCGAGCCGCCGCTCCTTCTCTTCCTCCAGCATCGCCCGCATCGTCTCGCCCATCCTCGTGCCCGGGTAGACCCAGATCTCGGGATGTGTGAGCAGCTGCAGCCACGAGAACGCGTGGGCGCGCAGCTCCTCGTGCGGGCAGCCCGAGCGCCAGTGCTGATTCGAGTCGGAACGGTAGGTCTCCGGATCGAACCAGGGCTCCTCCATCACGTTGATCGCCCCGTCGATCGGCGCCCGCATGTACTCGGCGTCGGGGTTGTGCCAGGCAACGACGCGCTCGAAGCGTTCGTCGAGATCGAGGCGCGGGTAGACGGCGTGCAGGCCGACCCTGTGACCGAGCTCCCGCAACCGCTCGAGCGCGCGCTCGCCCTCGGGCGAGGAGAGGTTGTAGAAGACCGAGCCGGTCATCACGAAGTAGGTGGCGACCGCGCCCGTGTCCGCCTCGAGCTCGGCCAGGCGCAGCGCGGCGTCGAGCGAGAGGTCGACGTCGTGGCGCAGGATGATCTCGCCCTGCTCCGGCTCGCCCTCGAAGAACGCGAAGCGGTAGCCACCTGCCTGCGCCGCTTCCAGGAGCTCGCGGTAGTGGTCGAGGTCGAAGGCGCAGCTCATTCGACGACCACCTCCAGTAGTCGCGCAGCGTCCTCCGCGCGCTGGAGCGCCTCGACCGACGTGTCGGCGGTCGCGATCACGTAGCCGCGGCGGTCGCCGTCAAGCCGCACCGGCCTGATCGTCTCCCCGACCTGGAGGTAGGAATCGGCCTGGACGACGCCCTCGGCCGCGAGCACCGGCTCGAGCGAGCCGACCGAGACCACCTTGCCGGGCCGCAACGGCCCCGGCTGTGCAGTCAGGAAGCGGATCGCGAGCGGCTGCTTGAAGCGCGGCAGCACAAGCTCGTCCGGGATCGGCTCGCCGAGTGCCTGCCGCAGCGCCACCTCGACGAGGTCGACGCCGACGGCGTGGCGGACGAGGTCGGCCATCTGCCCGCCCGGGATGCGCGCCGCGACCTCGACGACGCGCACCGAGCCGTCGTCGGAGACGATCAGCTGCGGGAAGGCGATCCCGTCGCGCAGGCCGAGCGCGTGCACCGCATGGACCGCGACGCGCTCCGCCTCGGCGAGCACGTCCGCGTAGATCGAGGCGGGGTAGACGTGGATCCAGCCGACGCCGAAGCCGATCCCGGGCGGGCGGAGCCGGTCGGAGAGCGTCAGCGGGAACGCCTCGCCGTCCCGCGCGATCACGATCCCGTTCAGCTCGAGCCCGTCGTGGAAGCGCTCGACGATCGCCTCCTCGGTTGGGGATTCGGCCAGGGCCACGTGCAGATGCGCGTCGAGCTCGTCCTCCGACTCGACGTAGAAGATGCCGCGCTGCCCACCCGAGTCGGACGGCTTCAGCACCGCCGGCACGCCGACCGTGTCCAGGGCGGCGCGCGCGCTCTGTAGGTCACGCGCTCCCGCGAACGCCGGCTGCGGGACGCCTGCGTCGGCGAGCGTGCGGCGCATCGCGATCTTGTGCGTCATCAGGTATGCGGTGTCGACACCGATCCCCGGCAGGCCGAGTGCCTCGGCGACAGCGGCGACAACGGGGACGGCACGGTCTGCCGAGACGGTCAGGACACCGTCGACTCCATGGCGGCGGCCGACTTCGGTGACCGCCGCAACGTCGGTGAAGTCCACGGCTTCGCCCTCGTCGGCCACCGCGAGCCCAGGCGCGTCAGGGTTGCGGTCGACCGCGACGACACGGAGGCCGAGCTCCTGTGCGCGCAGGATCGCGCGACGTTGGTGGCGGCCTGCGCCGACGAAGAGGACCGTGCTCACGTCGCGCGCGATCGTATCCGCGGGCCTAGAAATCGGTGTCGAAGACCGGCGCGATCCGATCCCAGCGCCCGGCGCCGCTCGTCCCGGTCGGCCAGAGCGTCAGCGTCAGGTCGATCCTTGCTTCGGCGGCGTCTCCACCACCGCTGCCTGCGCAGCCCGCGAACACAAGCACTGCCTGTGCGGCGAGCGCAGCCGCGGCGTGTTTCACGCCCCCGCGGCGGTGGCGAAGCCGGGGAGCAGGAAGCCGATTCGTTTGGCGCGGGCGATCTGGCAGCCGTTGGTGGCCGAGAACAGCGCCCAGACCCGGACGCCCTTGAACGTCCCGGCTACGAGCGCCTCCTGCGGCCCGCCGAACAGGTCGGTGCAGAACGTGTCGGGCGGGACCGGCCGGAACGGCCTCGACATCCGTAGCAGCTCCGTGCAGGCCGCCCCGGGGCGCGGGAGCGAACCACGAGCGGGTACGCACCTGAGCGTGTAGGTGCCGCCGTTGCCCTTGTCGCGGCCCTCGGGCCAGATAGTGATCCTCAGGTCGGTCACGGACGACTCCTCGGTGCTCGCGGCGGCGCCGACGCCACAACCCACGACGGTGGCCACGAGACACAGAGCGAGGGCAAGGCGCATGACCGGGCGAAGGGTAGCGCGCCGATACACTCGCCG
The DNA here is from genome assembly GCA_031371615.1 of Actinomycetes bacterium. Classification (GTDB taxonomy): domain Bacteria; phylum Actinomycetota; class Thermoleophilia; order Gaiellales; family Gaiellaceae; genus Gaiellasilicea. Next base: position 18,026 of record JANMJY010000090.1, read on the forward strand.
CGTGCTTCAGGGCAAGCGGATTCTCATCACCGGCGGCGCCGGCTTCATCGGCACGACGCTCGCCCGCCGCCTCGTCGACGAGAACGAGGTCCTCGCCGCCGACAACCTCCACCGCGACGCGCTCTCCGGCACGCCCCTCGCCGACCATCCGAACTTCACCTTCCAGCAGGCCGACGTGCTCGACCTGGCCGCGATGCGGGAGCTCGCCCGCGGCTCGACCCACATCGTCCACTGCGCGGCGATCGCCGGTGTCGACACCGTGCTCGAGAGCCCCGTGCGCACGATGCGCGTGAACGTGATCGGCACCTACAACCTGCTCGAGTCCGCGGTCGACACGCTCGACACGCTCGAGCGCTTCATCGACTTCTCGACCAGCGAGGTCTTCGGAACGCACGCGTTCCGCGTCGAGGAGGGTCAGGTGTCGACGATCGGCTCCGTCGGCGAGGCCCGCTGGACGTACGCGGTCTCCAAGCTCGCAGGCGAGCACATGGCGCACGCCTACCACGACGAGCTGAAGCTCCCGGCGGTGACCGTGCACCCCTTCAACGTCTTCGGCCCGGGGCAGATCGGCGGCGGCGCCATCCGCGCCTTCATCGAGGCCGCGCTCGCGGGGCGCAACCTGACGATCCACGGCGACGGCTCGCAGATCCGTGCCTGGTGCTACGTCGACGACATGGTCGAGGGCTGTCTCGCCTGCCTCGAGGTGCCGGAGGCCGTCGGCCAGGCGTTCAACATCGGCAACCCGCGTGCGACGGTGACGATCTACGACCTGGCGCAGAGGATCAACCGGCTCGCAGGCGGCACGGGCGAGATCACCTTCCAGCCGCTCCACTACGCAGACGTCGAGCTGCGGATCCCGAACGTCGAGAAGGCACGCGAGGTGCTCGGCTTCGAGGCGAAGGTCGACCTCGACGAGGGCCTCGAGAAGACAATCGCGTGGTATCGAGAGCAGGCACTGACTCCATCCGCCTAGCTCTCCCGGAGCTCGGGGAGGAGGAGCTGGCCGAGGTCCGCGCCGTGTTTGCGTCGGGCGCGCTGACGATGGGGCCGAAGGTCGGCGAGCTCGAGCAGCTCGTCGCCGCGGCGTGCGGGGTCGAGCATGCAGTCGCGGTCTCGAACGGAACCGCCGCACTCCACCTGGCCGTGCTCGCGCTCGGGATCGGGCCAGGCGACGAGGTGATCGTTCCGGCCTACACCTTCCCGGCGACCGCGAACATCGTCCGGCTCACCGGTGCGACGCCCGTGCTCGTCGACGTCGATCCCGCCACCTTCAACCTCGATCTCGGGAGGGTGTACGAGGCGGTGACGCCGCGGACGAAAGCAGTGCTCGCGGTACATCTCTTCGGCCGTCCGCTCGATTGGGAGGCGCTGCAGAGCGCTGTGCCGCCGGAGGTGCTGCTGCTCGAGGACGCGGCCGGCGCGCTCGGGGCGCGGTGGCGCGGGATGCCCTGCGGCGGCCTCGGAACCATGGGCTGCCTCTCCTTCCACCCGCGCAAGATCGTGACGACGGGCGAGGGCGGCGCGGTGACGACGAGCGACGCAGGGCTGGCAGCGTCGATTCGGCGCCTGCGCAACCACGGCCTGGATCCCGGCGCGGACATCGTCGAGCCGTCCACGAACTACCGGCTCGCCGACATCCTCTGCGCGATCGGGATTCCGCAGCTGCGACGGCTGGACAAGCTGCTCGCCGACCGGGCGCGGATCGCAGCGGGATACACCGAGCGGCTGGCGGGCCTCGTCGACGTGCCGGAGGTCGAGGAGGGCGACACACACGGCTGGCAGGCCTACGTGATCCGGCTCGACCGCCGCGCCGAGGCGCTGGAGGCGCTGCGGGCGGAGGGGATCGAGGTCCAGATCGGCACGTACGCGCTCCACCATCTCTCCGCCTACCGCGACCAGGGGCCGTTTACGGGCGCCGACGCCGCGTTCGAGCGCGCGCTGGCGTTGCCGCTCCACTCGAGGCTGACAGACGCGGATCTCGACCGGGTCGCCGAGGGAGTCGCGCGCTTCGCTTGACAAACCCAGGTTGTAAGTGAATACTCACTAGTATGAGTACGACAACGACCAGGCAGACGGCGGAAGAGCGGCGTGAGGCCGTCCTCACCGCCGCCGCCGGCGAGTTCTCGCGCCAGGGCCTGCATGGCGCCTCGACCGACACGATCGCGAAGGCGGCCGGCATTTCCCAGCCCTATCTCTTCCGGCTCTTCGGGACGAAGAAAGAGCTCTATCTCGCCACCACCGCACGGGCGATGGAGGAGATCTACCAGGCCTTCGAGCGCGCCTCCCGCGGCAAGCGCGGCGAGGACGCGTTGCACGCTATGGGCGAGTCCTACACCGGGTTGATCGAGAACCGGGAGCGGCTCCAGCTGATGCTCCAGTGCTTCGCCGGCTGCGACGACCCGGACGTCCGGGAGTCGGTGCGGCGCGTCTGGCAGGAGCTCGTCGACCTCGTCGAGCGCACCTCGGGCGAGCCCCCCGAGGTGATCAGCACCTTCTTCGCGAAGGGGATGCTCCTGAACGTGCTGAATGCGATGCAGCTCTTCGACGACCCCACCCCGTGGGGTGACCGCCTGATTGCCGGGTGTGAGCCCAGCTGAGATGGCGTTTTTTTGCACTCATAACAAAGTAACCAGTTACTCATGGAAGGAGCAGTGATGTCAGCCAGGACGAAGACCGTGTGGACGTTCGTGATCACCTCGATCGCGCTCTTCATGGTCACGCTGGACAACCTCGTCGTCACGACGGCGATCCCCGTCATCCGCAAAGACCTGAACGCCTCGCTCGAGAGCCTCGAATGGACGGTCAATGCCTACACCCTGACCTTCGCGGTACTGCTCCTCACCGGCGCTGCGCTGGGAGACCGGTTCGGCCGCCGGCGCGTCTTCGCGATCGGCATCGGCATCTTCACGCTCGGCTCGGTCGCGGCCGCGCTCGCTTCGAGCGCCGACGCGCTGAACCTCGCTCGGGCGCTACAGGGCCTCGGCGGAGCGCTCGTGATGCCCCTCACGCTCACGATCCTGAGCGCGGCGGTCCCCACCGAGAAGCGCGGGCTCGCGCTCGGTGCCTGGGGCGGGATCAGCGGCCTCGCGGTCGCCTTCGGCCCCGTCGTCGGCGGCGCCGTCGTGCAGGGGCTTTCGTGGCAGTGGATCTTCTGGCTGAACGTGCCGATCGGCATCGTCCTGATCCCGCTCGCGCTCATGCGCCTGCAGGAGACGCACGGGCCGGAGGGCAAGCTCGACCTCCCCGGCCTCGGCCTCGCCAGTACCGGTCTCTTTGGAATCGTCTGGGGCCTGGTCCGCGGCAACGGCCAGGGCTGGGCCAGCACCGAGATCGTCGGCTCGCTTACTGTCGGACTCGCCTTTCTCGTGCTGTTCGTCGGGTGGGAGCTCCGGACGGCTGCGCCGATGCTGCCGATGCGCTTCTTCCGCAAGCGGGCGTTCGCGCTCGCGAACCTCTCGTCGCTCTTCATGTTCTTCGGGATGTTCGGCTCGATCTTCCTGCTCTCGCAGTTCTTCCAGACCGTCCAGGGCTACTCGCCTCTCGGCGCGGGGTTGCGGATCCTGCCGTGGACGCTCGCCCCGATGTTCATCTCCCCGCTCGCCGGCGCGCTGTCGGACCGGATCCCGGGCAAGACACTCGTCGGGGTCGGCCTTTCGCTCCAGGCGGTGTCGCTCGCGTGGATGGGCCTCGTCTCGAACCCGACGGTCGCCTACTCCGAGCTGATCGCACCGTTCGTGATCGCAGGGATCGGGATGTCGCTCTTCTTCGCCCCCATGGCGCACATCGTCCTGTCCGCCGTGCGGCCGGAGGAGGAGGGCCAGGCGTCGGGAGCCAACAACGCGATCCGCGAGCTCGGCGGGGTTTTCGGCGTCGCCGTACTCGCTGCCGTGTTCGCGAACCTCGGTGGCTACGAGAGCGGACAGGCGTTCAGTGACGGGATGAACCCGGCGCTGATCATCGGCGGGATCGTGGTCGGCCTGGGAGCGCTGGCCGCCTTCGCAATCCCCGGCCGGAACGGAAGCAAAGCGGTCGTCGGCGCGCTGGTCGAGGCCGCTTAGCCAGGCGCTCGGCCGAGGCCGAGCTTCGGGGTCGCTGCAGCGAGGACGGCGGCGACCAGGGCGAGGGCGGCGAAAGCCGTCCTCAGGCCCACCGCCTGGGCCGCCGCTCCGACGAGCGGCGGGCCGACGAGGAACCCGAGATAGCCGACCGTCGTCACGGTTGCCACCGAGGCGCCGCGGTCGCCGGTGCCGGCGCGC
>JANMJY010000093.1:0-13190 GCA_031371615.1 Actinomycetes bacterium
GCTGTCGATGTGCGCTTCGACTTCGACGCGCCGCGGCTCGAGGCCGACGAGGGCGTGAGTGACGGAGCGCGCGAGCACTCCCGCGACGCTACGCGGGAGTCAGTGCCCGAAACTCACAATTCAGCGACAAATCAGTATCGATTCGAAGTACTCGCCGGCTCGGCGGCCGGTGCGGCGGTTGACGTGGCGCTCGAGCCGCTCGTCGAGCCGAAGCCCTGCCCGCTCCAGGATCCCCGGGTAGAGCGCCCGCCGGTCGTTCACGACGATGCAGACGGGCGCCCCGCGGCGGAGCGCGGCCTTCGAACGTGCCAGCACGGCGGCGATGCCTGCGACGTACTCCTCGATCGCCGCCTTGCTCGTGCCACGCGCGGCTGCGCCGAGCTCGCGTTCGCGGCGGTCGTCGAGCCCCAGCAGCTCGTAGGCGTAGCGATGCTGCTCGTGGTAGTCGATCAACCCCGGGTAGGGCGGCGACGTGACGACGCCGTCGTAGGGGCCGCCCAGCTCGAGCTCGCGTGCGTCACCGTGCAGCACCACCGCGGCGCGCTTCGGATCGCGCACGTCCGCAAAGCGTCTGATGCGCGCGGCCGTGTCGAGCAGATAGCGGGAGAGGAACTTGTTCGCGCTCTCGACGGGACGGCACATTCGACGGTGCTTGTGGCACCAGTACTCCCCCACCTGTGGCGCACGCGGAGAGTCGAGGTCGAAGTGAGTCGTCAAGCGCGCGGAGCGGGCAGCCCGCGCGAGCACGATCCGGAGCACGTCCTGACTCGTGTGCTCCGGGATCCGCGAACGGAAGTGGAGCAGCTCGGCGGCTGCCTGTGGCGCGAACCACTCGCGGGCGAAGCCGCGGGGCCGCTCGGCCGACCTACCCAGCGTCTGACCGACCACCCGCACGTCCGCTTCCACAGCCTCGAGATCGTGCTCGCGGGTCTTGACGGAGATGAGGAGCGCGTTGAACGCGGCGATGTCGACGCCGACCGCGTCGTAGCCCGACTCGAGCGCCTGCACAAGGGTCGTCCCCGAGCCGGCGAAGGGATCGAGCACCCGGCCGCCCGGACGCACGTACCGCGTCAGCAGCGCCTCGACCAGCTGCGGCACGAACTTGCCGAGGTAGGGATGCAGCCGGTGCACGTGCTTCGTCCGCTCGCGCTCGGGGAGCTCGCGCTCCGACCACGAGAGCGCGAGGTCGAGCTCGCCGTAGAGCTGCGTCTGGGTCAGGGCCACGATCTAGGCATTCGCCGCGCTGCTGACGTCGCCTCCATGGCGTGGGTAGCTTCAGCTAGCGGCCGCGCGCGTCGACGTCGTCGGGCTCTTCCGGGATGTCGAGCGCGACGGCATCTGCGCCCAGCGGATGTGGCGGCGGCCCTACCGGGACCAGGGCGGGCTCGTCGTCCGGCGGAGCGGCAGGCGGCTCCGGCGGCCCGAGCCCGAGAGCCCGCTTGAGCCGCCGCCAGAGACCGCGTCCGCGCATCCCCTAGTAGTGGATGCCCTGCGCGGCGTCGAGCGCGCGCAAGCGCCGGATCCGCTCCGCCATCGGCGGGTGCGTCGAGAAGAGCGCCGCCATGCCGGCCCGCTTGAGCGGGTTCGCGATGTAGAGCGCCTCGGTGGCGGGGTTGACGTTCATCGGCACCGCCTCCACCCCCCGCTCGAGCGTTCCGAGCGCGTCGGCGAGCGGCTTGGCCTCGCCGAGGTACTGCGCCGCGGTCGCGTCGGCCAGGTACTCGCGTTGCCGCGAGACGGCGAGCTGGAGGATCATGGCCGCGAGGGGCGCGACGATGATCGCGACGAGCACGCCGACGATCCCCAGCGGATTGTCGTCGTCGTCTCCACCGCCGAAGAACATCGAGAACTGCATGATGTTCGCGATTGCGGAGATTGCCGCACCGATCATGGCCGCGATCGTCATCACCAGGATGTCCCGGTTGGCGATGTGGCCCATCTCGTGCGCGAGAACGCCCTTCACCTGGTCGCGGGGGAGGTAGCGCAGGAGCCCTTCCGTGACCGCGATGACCGCGTTCTTGGGATTCCGGCCGGTCGCGAACGCGTTCGGCTGCTCCGAGGGAATCAGATACACCTGCGGCATCGGGACACCGGCGCGGCCGGCGAGCTCCTCGATGTCGCGGTACAGCTCCGGCGCCTCGGTGCGGTCGACCGGACGCGCCTTGCTTGCCTTCAGCGCGAACTTCGCGGAGAACCAGAACATGACGAGGTTGAACAGAACGGCGATCCCGGCGAACAGGATGATCCCGCTCGAGCCGCCGAAGATGCCGCCGAGCCCGATAAAGAGCGCGCCGAGCCCGGCGATGATGATCCAGGTGCGAGCCTGGGTCGAGAAGCGTGTGCGTGAGATCGACATGATGACGTGGTTCCTTTCCGGCTGAATGCTGTGGCTGGATTCAGCCGGAAGTTTCTCCCGCCAGCCCTGCTGGCCTGTGCACCCGGGGCTGGATCTGTCGAACCAGCGCCGTTCTGACGAGTGCACCCGTTCGGGGATAGTGCCTCCCGGCAACGCCAATCGTAGCCCCTCCGGTGGTCGACGCGTGTTGCCGCCGCGTTAAATCGTGACGCGCTCGAGCTGTCCCGGACGGATGGCGACGACCTCGAAACGGCAGTCCAGGGCGGCCGCGGCCGGATTGCGAGCGAGCCACGCCTCCGCAGCACGATGCATGCGGCGGAGCTTCTCGGCACCGACCATCTCGAGCGGGTGGCCGAAGCCGTCGCCTGTCTTTCCCTTCACCTCGCAGAAGACGAGCCGCCGGCCCCGCCGGGCGATCAAGTCGAGCTCGTACCCACCCGCCCAGACGTTCGTCCCGAGGATGCGGTAGCCGCGCAGGCGGTAGTGACGGGCGGCACGGCGCTCGTCAGGGTTGCGCGGCATAGGCGAGCGCGTTGAAGGACAGCCGGTGCTGGTCGCTGGGGCCGTGCTGGCGCACCGCAGCCGAGTGCCCGGGCGTGATGTAGCCGACATGCCGCGAGAACCCGTAGCGCGGATAAAGCGCATCGAGCCGCCGCATGACGCGGTCGCGCGTCACCTTGGCGATGATCGACGCTGCCGCAATCGCGGCGCTCTTCGTGTCGCCGTCCACGACGGCACGGTGCTCCGGGGCCGCCGGGCCGAGCCGGAAGCCGTCGACCAGGCACGCCTCGGCGGGCGGCGAGAGGTCGGCGAGGACCGAGCGGAGCCCCCAGAGGTTCGACCGGTGCAGGCCGTTGCGGTCGATGTCCGTCGAGGGGATGACCCGCACGCTGATGCGCGCCGCGCAGCCGAGGACGGCGCGAAAGAGCTCTTCGCGATCGGCCGGCGAGACCTGCTTCGAGTCGTTCAGCAGCGCCAGCGGGCGCACGCGATGGTTGCGCAGGCACTCGTAGTCGAGCAGCACCCCAGCGACCACGAGCGGACCGGCCAGCGAGCCTCGGCCGGCCTCGTCCGCACCTGCAACGAAGCGTGCCCCGAGCTTCCGGTCGTAGGTGAGGAGCTTCTGTCCGGTCGAGATCGGCACCCGGACGAGGATAGCGCCGGGATCAGCCAGCGTCGGTCACGGGGATGCGACTACTTCGTGTCGGCTTCGTCACCGACGGGAGCCGCTTCCGGCTCTGCCTCGGCGACGGGCTCTTCAGCGACCGGCTCTTCCACCACAGGTTCCTCGGCGACGAGTTCTTCGACCTCGGGCTCGGCTGCCGCTGCAGCCGCGGCTTCGGCAGCTGCCGTGGCCTCCGCCTCGGCGGCGACCTGGGCAGCGAGCTCGGCTGCTGCCTCCGCCTGGATCGCCTCCGCCTCGGCCTTCGCCGCCGCCACCTGGGCAGGTGTCTGGCGTAGCTCGCGAACACGCGCCTTCTTGCCGACCTTCTCGCGGAGGTAGTAGAGCTTGGCGCGGTTGACGTCGCCGATCGCGGCGACCTCGATCTTCTCGATCTTCGGCGAGTGCACCGGGAACGTCCGCTCGACGCCGACGCCGAACGACTGCTTGCGAACAGTGAACGTCTCGCGCGCGCCGGAGCCCTGCCGCTTGATCACGATCCCCTCGAAGACCTGGACGCGCCGGCGCTGACCTTCGATCACCTGGAAGTGCACGCGCAGCGTATCGCCCGCCTTGAAGCGGGGGACGTCCTTGCGCAGCTGTCGCTGCTCGATGCTCTCGATGATCGTGCTCATGGCAAAGGGAGGCCCGTAGGCCGCGCGGAATGGTAGCGAAAACTCATCGGACCGAGATCCTGTTCGGCGGCCAGTAGGTGGCGAAGACCTTCCCGATCAGGTTCTGGCGCGGCACCGTGCCCCACACCCGCGAGTCACAGGACGACGAGCGGTTGTCGCCCATCATGAAGTACTGCCCTTTCGGGACATTGAACGTCTCGGGGCCGCCGGCGTCGCGCCGGTTACGGCCGATGTAGGGCTCGTCGAGCTTCTTGCCGTCGATGAAGACGTAGCTCAGCCCGTTGATCGTGCGCAGCTCGAGGTGCTCGCCCGGCAGCCCGATCAGGCGCTTCACGAACGTGCCGCCGGCGCCGCACCGCAGCCGAGCAGCGGGCGGGGTCTCGAAGACGACGACGTCGCGCCGCTGCGGTTCCTTGAAACGGTAGATGAACCGGTTGGCGAGCACGCGGTCCGAGAACCGCGCCTCGCACCCGTGCTCGGGCCGCGCGCAGTGGAGCGTCGGCTCCATCGACGAGGACGGGATCCGGTAGGGGTTTACCACCCAGGCCTTGATCGCGAGCACGATCGCGATCGCGCCGGCGATCGTGACGATCCAGTCGACGGTGATCCGCATCCCGTGCGGGAGGCCCTGCGTCAGCCGGTCGACCGGGTTGCGCGAGCGGCGCGGGGGCTCGGCCGGGTGCGAGGCAGGCTCCTGCGACGTGGTGGCCCTCGCCGCATCCTCGGCCTGCAGCCCGATCCAGGCCGTTGCGGCGGCGAGGCCGATCCAGAGCAGGTCGAAGCGACCGAAGCTGTCGTGCAGGCCGTCGCGAAAGAGACCGAGCATCTCGCCGGAGAAGAGGCCGATGTGGGCTCCAAAGCCGCGCTCTACCTCCTGCGTGACGAACGCGAAGGTCAGGTACTTGCCGATCAGGATGCCGAGCAAGGCGGTCGCGACCGCAATCACCTGAAGCTCCGTTCCGCGGCGGCCACCCGCTGCCCGGTACACGGCGAAGGCGGTCAGGAGGCCGACTCCGAGTGCGAGTACGCCGGTCTCGTACGACGTCCACTTGGCGACGAGGCCCCACGCGATCCCGCCGAGGATTGCCGCGCAGAGGCCGGCCAGAAGCGCGGCGCCGAGCTTCTGCTCGGCTCGCGGCTCGGGCAAGGGCTCGGGTGGCGGGGAGACGATCGGCGGCGGCCAGAACTCGCCCGGGTGGGCGTTCCAGCCTTCGCGCTCGCCTCCGCCTTCGGCCTCGCGGTCGCTCATTGCGTGCTCCGCTCGCGGCTCTGGGCGCGGCGCCATTCGTCGACCCGTCCGTGGTCGCCGCTGAGCAGCACGTCGGGCACCTGCCAGCCGCGGAACTCGGCGGGGCGCGTGTAATGCGGGTACTCGATCCCGCCTTCGAGCTCGACGGAGAAGCTCTCGTGCTCGCCCGACCCCTCGGTGAGGGCACCGGGAAGGCGCCTCGCGATCGCGTCGAGCAGCACCATCGCCGGTAGCTCGCCGCCCGAGAGCACGTAGGGGCCGATCGAGATCGCGTCCGAGCAGAGATGGGTCACGATCCGCTCGTCGAATCCCTCGAAGCGCGACGACAGCAGCGTCAACGAGGGCTCCAGCGCGAGCTCCTCGACCACCGATTGCGTCAGCGAACGCCCCTGCGGCGTCAGCGCGATCACGCGCTGCTCGGGCTCGCCGCCGTAGACGGCCTCGAGCGCGGCCGCGACGACGTCGACCCGCAGCACCATGCCGGCACCACCGCCATACGGCTCGTCGTCGACCTGGCCCGAGCGCAGCGGCGTCGTGTCGCGGTAGTTGAAGAGCCGCAGCTCGAGCTCGGTGCCGAGTACCGCGGCGAGAGGCCGTTGCTCGGTCATCCACGCGAAGGCATGCGGAACCTGGGTAAAGACGTCGAGGCGCACGGCCGCTCAGGTTACTCGGCGTCGGCGAAACCGCGGGCGACGAGGACGCGGCGCGCCTCGAGGTCGACGTCGAGCACGCACGACTCGACCATCGGCAGGAGCAGGCCGGAGTCGAGAACGAGCGCGTCGTTGGCCGGCCCGGGCGACACGTCGGTGACGGCGCCGAGCGGCCGGCCGCCCTCCTCCTCGACCGCGAGACCGACGAGCTGGAACACGTAGTACGCGTCCGGCTCGGGGTCGGGCAGCTCGGCGCGTCTCACTGCCAGAGTGGCGCCGCGCGGGACCCGGCGATCGAGCTGGATCACGAACCGTCCGCCCGAACCGCGCTTCGAGCCGGTGATCTCGGCGGGAATGCCGTCGGCGATCAGCGTCGCGCCGCGGGCGAACCGCTCAGGGGAGTCGCTGCCGCCTTCGACGAAGAACGAGCCGTCGACCCCGTGCGGCCGGCCGACACGGCCGACGACGACGAGCTCTTCGGTCACTCCACGATTTCGAGGATGATGCGGCGGCGCGAGCGGGCGGCGCTCGCGCGAACGATCGTCCGCAGCGACCGGGCGAGCCTGCCCTGGCGGCCGATCACCTTGCCGCGGTCCTCGGGAGAGACGTACAGCTCGAGCACCGTGGCGTCGTCGCGCTCGACCTGCTCGACGCGGACGGCGTCCGGATCGTCCACGAGCTGCTTGGCCAGCCAGGCGAGCAGCTCCGCCACTATTTACCCGCGCAGGATGCACACCCGCGGCAGCGGATGTTCATCGCGCAAAATCCCTGAAGGGGCCACCTGCGGCGGCCCACGAGCGCGTCTGCATCAAGCGTTGATCCCGGCAGCCTTGATCAGCTTCGCCACGGCGTCCGAGGGCTGGGCGCCCTTGCCGAGCCAGTCCTTCACCTTGTCCTCGTCGAGCTCGATGGTCGAGGGGTCGGTCTGCGGGTTGTACCGGCCGACGATCTCGATGAAGCGGCCGTCGCGCGGGGAGCGCGCGTCGGCGATGACGACCCGGTAGATCGGATTCTTCTTCGAGCCGACTCGCGTCAGCCGCATGCGTACTGCCATAGAGGCTCTATCTCCTGCCTGTCTTGGTTAGTTGCCCGGGAAGTGTAGGCATCTTTCCCTTTCCCATCTGCTTCATCATCTTCTCCATCTGCTTGCGCGCGGAGAGAAGCTTGTTCACGTCCTGGATCGTCTGCCCGCAGCCCCCGGCGATCCGCTTCCGGCGGGAGCCGTCGATCAGGTGCGGCATGCTCCGCTCCTTCGGCGTCATCGAGAGCACGATCGCCTCGACACGGGCGAGTTGCCGCTCGTCGATGTCCACGTCCTTCAGCTGGTTCCCCAGCCCCGGGATCATCTTCAGGACGCCCTGGAGCGGCCCCATCTTCTTCAGCATCTTCTGGGCCGAGAGGAAGTCGTCGAACGTGAAGATGCCCGCGCGCATCCGCGCCTCCATCAATGCCTGCTCGTCCTCCTCGACCGCCGCCTCGGCCTTCTCGATCAGCGTCAGGACGTCGCCCATGCCGAGGATGCGCGAGGCCATCCGATCGGGATGGAAGTACTCGAGCTGGTCGAGCTTCTCGCCGACGGAGACGAGCTTGATCGGCTTGCCGGTGACGGCCCTCACCGACAGGGCGGCGCCGCCGCGCGCGTCGCCGTCGAGCTTCGTCAGGACGACGCCATCGAACGCGATCCGCTCGAAGAACGACTGGGCGACGTTGACGGCCTCCTGGCCGGTCATCGCGTCGAGCACGAGCAGCACGTTGGTCGGCTTGGCGGCGTCGCGCACGCGCGCGAGCTCGTCCATCAGGTCCTCGTCGATGTGCAGGCGGCCGGCGGTGTCGAGGATGACCACGTCCTGGCCGGCGGTCTGCGCCGCCTGGATGCCGTACTTGACGACCTCGACGGTATCCTTCGTGTCCTTGCGGTAGACGGGGATCTGGATCTGGCGGCCGAGCTGCTCGAGCTGGTCGATCGCGGCCGGACGCTGCAGGTCGGCGGCGACGAGGGCGGGCTTCTTGCCGTCCTTGCGCAGGAGCAGGGCCAGCTTGGCGGAGGTGGTCGTCTTGCCCGAGCCCTGCAGCCCCGCGAGCAGGATCACGGTCGGAGGACGGCCGAAGGCGAGCCGCGAGTCGCCGGACCCCATCAGCGTGGTCAGCTCCTCGTGCACGATCTTCACCACCTGTTGGCCGGCCGTCAGGCTCTTCAGCACGTCCTGGCCGGTGGCGCGCTCGCGCACCTGGGCAACGAAGTCCTTGACGACCTGAAAGTTGACATCGGCCTCGAGCAGAGCCAGCCGGATCTCGCGCATCGCCTTCGAGATCGCCTCGTCGTCGAGGCGTCCCTTGCCGCGAAGGTCGCCGAGGGCGTGCTGGAGCTTGTCGGAGAGGGTGTCGAACACCGGTCGAACAGTGTAGACGCGGTACGCGCGCTAAAAGGCGGGGCGCGGGCGCAGGCGGAGGCTTGCCTGCCAGAGGCCTGCGACGAGGAGGATCAGCGCACCCATCATGATCGCGAGCCCCTGCGCCACGACCGCGAAAGCGACTGCCTGCGAAGCGCCGATGCCGCTGGCGACGAGCATCGCCGCACCCGCACCGGCCTGAGTAGCGGCCCCGGCGGGCGCGATCGGGAGCGCCGCAGCGGCTGCGGATGCGCAGAGGAAGGCGAGGGCGAGCGGAATCGAGGCATCGAGCGCGAGCGCATCCAGCAGCACGAAGAGCGCGGCCCCGCGGACGATCCAGGACAGGCTCACGAGCGCCCAGGCCTTCGATGCCTCGCGAGGGGACGTGGAATGCTCCCGCAGCCAGCGAGCCAGCCGAAAGCGGGAGAGCCTCTCCGTCCGCGCGACCGTCGGCAGCAGGAGCACGAAGGCGGCTGCCGCGATCCCGGCGGCAGCGACGACGATCAGTCCGGCACGGAACAGCTGCGTCGTCGCGACGACGCCGGCCGAAATGCCCGCCAGGGGAGCCAGCGCGGCGCTGTCGATGAGGCCGAGCAGGAGGAGCGAGAGGCAAACACCGCCGAGCCCGGCGCACGAGCCGGGATAGCGGCGCACGACCGCGACGCGCACGAGCTCGTCGAAGCGCCCCGGGAGCGCGATGCCGGTGACCGACGCGGCGCCTCCCGCGGCAGCGAGCGCGAGCGATCCCGGGCGTTCACCCGGGGCAAACAGGCGCCGCCAGCCGAGCGCCTTGAGCGCGTAGCCGACCAGGAAGAGGGCCGCGGCGACAATGACGCCGTACACCTTCGCGCCGCTCAGCGGCCAACCCGCGGTCCTGAAGTGCTGGGCGACGAGCACGGCGACGATCGTGGCGATCGCTGCGGAGAGCGCATTGAACGCGATTCTCGTCTTGCGCGACCTCGCCATCGTCAGCAGCTTCTGCATCTGATTCCTGCATCGGCACTCCGGGGCAACGACCTGACGAAAATCGCCAGAGCGAGGGAACGGCCGACGCGGCAGCCCACGGTAGCACCGTCCGCCGGACGTCGTCAGCCCGACACGAGCGCGCGGGCGAAGTCCTGCGGATCGAAGGGCCGCAGGTCGTCGAGGCCCTCGCCGACACCGATCAGCTTCACCGGCAGACCCAGCTCGTAGGCGATTGCGACGGCGATCCCGCCCTTCGCCGAACCGTCGAGCTTCGTCAGCGCAACGCCGGTGACGCCGACCGTCTCGCCGAAGAGGCGCGCCTGCTGGAGCCCGTTCTGCCCGGTGGTCGCATCGACGACGAGCAGCGTCTCGTGCGGTGCGCCCTCGAGGCGCCCCTCGATCACGCGGCGAACCTTCGCGAGCTCCTCCATCAGGTTCGACTGCGTGTGCAGCCGCCCGGCGGTGTCGACGATCGCGACGTCCTTGCCGCGGGCGCGGGCGGCCTCGACCGCGTCGTAGGCGACGGCTGCCGGATCGGCGCCTTGCGCGGCGCCGACGAAGTCCGCCTCGGCGCGCTGCGCCCAGATCTCGAGCTGCTCCTCGGCCGCGGCACGCCAGGTGTCGGCGGCGCCGAGGAGAACGGTGCGGTTGTGCTCGCGCAGCTTCTGCGCCAGCTTGCCGATCGTGGTGGTCTTGCCGGTGCCGTTGACCCCGACGACGAGGATCACGCTCGGGGTGCTGGACAGGTTGAGAGTCCCCGGTTCGCCGAGCATCTCCGTGATCTCCTCCGCGAGGGCGCCGTTCAGGTCGGTCAGCTCGTTCCGCGCCTCGAGCCGGCGCACGAGCTCGGCGGTCGCGCGGACACCGACATCGCCCTGGATCAGCGCCTCCTCGAGCCGCTCCCAATCCTCGGCGTTGCCCGGATCGAAGGTCGCGGCCGCCAGCTCACCCGTCAGCGCGCGGCGGCTCTTGCCGAGCGAGTCGCGCAGGCGCCCGAAGAAGCCCTGTTGCTGCTCGGCTGTCTCCCGCGGCCCCTCCGCGTCTCCCAGCAACTCTGACCAGCTTCTCGCCATCGGCGCCGAACGTTAGCCTCACCTCTATGGTCACGTGGGAGCGGGTAGCGGAGCTCGCCCGCGAGCTGCCGGAGATCGAGGAGACGAGCTCGTGGGGCAAGCCGTCCTTCAAGGTGCGCGGGAAGACGTTCGCCGGTCTCTCCACGCGGCACGAAGGCGCGATGTGGACGCGCTGCGACCGTGACGAACGACCGCTGCTCGTCGCGTCCAATCCGGACGCGTACCGGCTGACACCCCACTTCGAGGCCTCGCCCGCCTACCTGCTGATCTGGCTCGAGCACATCGACGAGGACGAGGTGCGCGAGCGCCTGATCGACGCCTGGCTGATCCAGGCGCCGAAGCGGCTCGTCGCCCAGCACGAGTTCGACTAGCCGGCGATCGCAGCCGCGTCTTCGCGCGGCAGCCGGCGAGAGACGATCTGCGAGACGCCGTCGTCGCCCATCGTGACGCCGTAGAGGACGTCCGCCGCTTCCATCGTCCGCTTCTGATGCGTGATCACGACGAACTGGGCGCGGTCGGCGTAGCGGCGCAGGAGCTCGACGAAACGGCCGATGTTCGCGTCGTCCAGCGCGGCCTCGACCTCGTCCAGGAGGTAGAAGGGACACGGCTTCGCCAGGAAGAGCGCGAACAGGAACGAGATCGCGCCGAGCGCCTTTTCGCCGCCGGAGAGCATCCCGAGACGCGTGATCTTCTTCCCCGCCGGCCGAAGCTCGACCTCGACCCCCGTCTCACCGCCCTCCTCTTCCGGCTCGACGAGCCGTAGCCGGCCCTCACCACCGGGGAAGAGCGTGGCGGCAACGTCCTCGAAGTGCTCGGCGACCGCGTGGAAGGTCTCGGCGAACCGTCGCTCGACGGTCTCCGCGAGCTCGTCGCGCAGGTCGGCGAGCTCCTTCAGGCTGCGCTCGAGATCCTCCCGCTGCACCTCGAGCTCGGCCAGCCGCTCCTTCTCCGCTTCGTATTCCTCCTTCGCGAGCGGATTCACCTGCCCGAGCTGGATCCGCCGCTGCTCGAGCCGCTCGGCGCGCGCGGCGAGCTCGTCGCGCTCGTCTCCTTCGGCCGGGTCCGCAGCTGCCTCCTCCTGGCGGCGGCGGGCATCGGCCGCCTCCGCCTCGATGCGCGTCAGCTCGATCTCGATCTCCGTCGCGCGCTGGGCCGCTTCCTCGGCGCTCTGGCGGAGCTCGACCTCGGCGGCGCCGAGCTCCCGCAGCGTCGCCCCTAGCTCGCCCGTTCGGGTCGCGCCGGCGTCGACGCGGGCACGGAGCGGCGCCTCGAAGCGCTGTGCGGCAGCGGCGGCAGCGGCGAGTGTCTCTTCGAGGCGCTCGGTCCCCGTGAGGACACGCTGGAGAAGGTCGGCGTCCAGTGTCCTGCCGCGTCCGCCCGTGTCGGCCTGAGCGAGAGTCGCCGTCCGGGCGGCTTCCGCCGCGTCGGCGGCGGCGACCGAGAGCCGCTCGGCGGCCTCCGTCAGCTCGCGCGCCTCCCGCTCGACCTGCTCGCGCTCCGCCTCGTCGACCTGTAGCAGCCTGATCTGGCCTTCGCCGCCGAGCCGGGCGCGCTCGAGCTCCGCCGCCGCGGCACCCTCGTTCGCGCGAGCGGACTCGCGGCGCGCTTCGTGCTCGAGCCCGCCGACACGGGCAAGCTCCCCCGCAAGCTTCGTCGCACGCTCCGACCCCGCCTCGGCCCGCTCGCGCAGCGGCTGCTCGAGGCGAGCCGCAACGGCAACGGCCCCGAGCAGCGTTTCGTCCAGCCGTTCCGAGCCGGCAGACAGACGTCGCAGCAATTCTGGATCGACGGAACGCACGGCGCGGAGATGCGCCACCCGGGCATACGCGGCCTCGGCGCTTTTGGCCGCTTCCGCAGCTGCCTGAGCCTCGGCGTGCGCCTGCTTCGCCTGCTCTTTCAGCTCGGAGACCTCGCCCTCGAGCTGCCGCCTGCGCGTCTCGAGCTCGAGCAACACCGCCTCGGCCGCCTCGCCGGCGAACCAGAGCTCGCCGCGCTGGGGATCGAAGCCGAACCCTTCCGCGGTCACCGAGGGGATCCGCACGGACAGCAGCGCCTCGAGGTCGACGACCGGAAGCTCGGCGACGCGATCGGACGGGGCCTTGCCAACGAGCACGGCCAGGCTGCCGAGGCCGGCGTCGCGCGCCCGTTGCAGCAGCGCCAGACCGGAAGCGGCATCGTCCGCCAGAACCGCCGACGCGCGCCAGCCGAGTGCGGCGGCGACGGCTCGCTCGCTCCCGGCCTCGACCTCGAGCAGAGACAGCGCGAGCTGCGCCCCCTCGTCGGCGAACGCCCGCGCGGCGGGCGGGATCCCTTCGCGCTCGGCAAGCGAGCGCTCGAGCGCGACCAGGCGGTCCCTGGCGAGCGCCGCCCGCTCGACGACGTCGTCACGGGTGTGAGTTGCGGAACGGGCTGCGGCGGTCGCCTCGTTCGCCGCTGCCTCGAGCTCGGCCGGGGACGGCCCGAGGCGCTTCGCGACCGACGCTGCCTCGGCCAGCTCAACCCGGAAGCGCTCGCGCAGGCCGGACACGGACTCGCTTCGCATCACGATCCGCTCGCGGGCTGCGCCGAGCCGGTACAGCGCTGACGTGGCGCCTTCTCGACCCCCGGCCGCGTCGGCCAGCTCGGATTCGATCCCCTGACGCTCGACGCCGAGCGCCTCGAGCCGCTGCTCGGCCACGATCGCAGCGCCTCGTTCGAGCGCGGCGAGAC
>JANMJY010000124.1:0-27353 GCA_031371615.1 Actinomycetes bacterium
GCGAGCAGAGGGCAGCGGACGACTTCGTGGCGAAGTGCGATCAGCCCGTCGACGAGCTCGGTCTCCTGACCCTCGGGCCGGGTGACGATCACCCTCACGAGACGAACGAGAGCAGCTCGCGCGCGACCTCGTCCGGGTCGCTGCCGGTGCGCCGCTCGATCCAGGCACCGTCCTCGTCGGCGATGAGTGCCGTCAGCGACGAGCCGTCGTGATGTGCAGCTACGGGCGCCAGGCAGCCGCCGCCGACGAGGGCCACGCAGCGGCGCTCGGCCTCGACCCGCCGCCGCGTCTCGGCGTCGTCCGCCGCTGCGACCAGCTCCTCCTCGCCCGCGCGCACCTGCAGCGCGAGCGCTCCCTGGCCGGCCTCCGGGAGTAGCTCCGTCGGATCGAAGCGGAGCCCGATCTCACGGTCGAGGGCAAGCCGGTCGAGCCCGCACGCCGCCAGCACGATCGCGTCCAAACCGCGCTCTCCCCGCTTGCGCAGGCGCGTGTCGATGTTCCCGCGCAGCGGCTCGATCGACAGCGTCGGCTCCAGCGCCAGCAGCTGAGCGCGTCTGCGCACGGAGGCGGTCCCGATCCGCATGCCCGGCCGCAGCGTGTCGGTGCCACACAGCGCATCGCGCGGATCCTCGCGTGCCGGATATGCGCCGACAGCGAGCCCCTCGGTGTCCGTCGACGTCATGTCCTTGGCGGAGTGGACGGCGACGTCGATCCGGCCCGCGAGCAGCGCCTCCTCGAGCTCCTTGACGAAGACCCCGCGGGAGCCGATTTCGCCGAAGGGTTTCGTCCGGTCGCGGTCACCCGAAGTCGTGATCGGCACGAGCGCGATCTCAATCCCAGGTCCGCGCAGGCGCTCCGCCGCCTGCTCCGCCTGGGTGAGCGCGAGCCTACTGCCGCGGGAGCCGACGCGGATGAGCACAGCTTCGCCGCGACGTGGGTCTTGACTCGCCGCAACCCCGGGCGCCGCTCGGATTGCCGGGCCGGATGCGGACGAACGCAGTCGGCACCTGCAAGGGAAGCGGCCTGCCGGACATGAATCGGGTCGTCATCGCCGCCGCTCCTCCTCTCCCAGTCCAAACAGGTGCCTGACCACATCAGCATAGACCACTCCATCGGCTGCCGCAGCTGCCTCTTTCATGCGGATCGTGGGGAGATGCAGGAGCTTTGCCAGAATCTGCGAGGTGACGGATTCGACGTGCCGGCGCTCGGTCTCGGACAGGCGTCCACCGGCGCGCGCGAGCTCGCTGTCGCGGATCTCTTCAGCGAGCGCCCGCAGCGAAGCGATCGTCGGCACGACGTCGAGCGCTGCGTGCCAGTCGCGGAATCGCTCCGCTTCCTCGACCACGAGCCTCTCTGCGCTCGCTGCCTCGCCGCGACGGCCGGAGAGCGTCTCCTCGACCACGGCCCGAAGCTCGTCGACGTCGTAGAGGAAGCAGCCCTCGAGCCCGTTGATCGCCGGATCGAGGTCCCGCGGCACGGCGAGGTCGACGAGCAGGAGCGGGCGGCCCTTGCGTGCGCGGAGCGCGTGGGAGACGGTCTCACGCGAAACGACATGCCCGGCGGCGCTCGTCGCCGAGACGACGACGTCCGCGTGCTCGAGCTCCGCCGCGACGGCGTCTAGCGCGAGCGCCCGCGCTCCGAGCTTCCGGGGCCAGGTCCTCGCCGTGGGCGATCGTCCGGTTCGCGACGACGGCGATCTCCGCTCCGCGCGAGACGAGGTTGCGGGCAGTCGCCTCGCTGATCTTGCCCGCGCCGAGGAGTAGCACCTGGTGGCCGTGCAGGTCGCCGAACACCTGCTGCGCGAGAGCGGCCGCCGCCGACGGCACCGACGCAGGGCTTTCGCCGATCGCCGTCTCGACCCGGACGCGGCGGCCCGTGTGCAGCGCCTGACGGAACAGGTGGTCGAGCATCGGGCCAGGCGCACCGGCTTCGAAGGCGCTCCGCACCTGCCCGAGGATCTCGCCCTCGCCGGGGACGAGCGAGTCGAGCCCGGCGGCGACGCGAAAGAGGTGCAATGCCGCCGCTTCGTCGCGGAGCCGGTAGAGCGCCGCTGCGAGATCGGCACCGTGCTCGCCCGCGAGCTCCGTGACGGCGGCGACGGCCTCCTCCTCCGCGTCCTCCTCCCGCGCGAGGTAGACCTCCGTGCGGTTGCAGGTGGACAGGACGACCGCCTCCCCCCCGAGCCGCTGCGCCAGGGCTCGAGAGGCATCGAGGTCGAGCGCGACGCGTTCCCGCAGCTCGATGGGGGCACGATGGTGAGAGACACCGACGAGAGTCAGCGCCGTCACGAGGCGAAGTGGGTCAGTGGCAGGACGACGGCGACGAGCGCGAAGCCGACCAGGTTGACGAGCGCCGCGCGCCGGCCACGCCAGCCCTCGTGGCGAAGGACGAGCAGCGACGCGTAGGTGGCCCAGACGGCGAGGGTTACGGCCATGGCCGCGTCGAAGTCGCCGCGGTGGTAGCGAGCCGCTCCGACACCGATCCCGAGCGTCAGCAGAGTCAGCGAGCCGAGAACCGTGCGCGCTGCCAGCCGGTCGAGCGCGTCGAGCGGCGGCACGCGCACCTTGAGCACACCGCGCTCGTGGCGTTTCAGGCGGCGCTCCTGCCAGAGATACAACACGGCCATACCGGCGGCGAGCGTCAGACCCGCAAACGCCGCGAGCATCAACGCCACGTGTACAGCGAGCACGACGCCGGGACGGTCGCCGTCCTCGAAGGAGGTGCCACCGCCGGCCCAGGCGAGCGCGAGCAGAAGCGCTGCGACGGGCATCACGGTCAGTCCGAGCAGCCGGTACCGCGGCGTGCAGCCCCAGATCAAGTACGCGCCGACCACGAGCCAGACGAACAGATTGAGCGACCCTGCCCAGGTACCCCACGGAAAGCCGGCGGCGGAAGCGGCCTGCCCGACGAGCAGAGCGGTCTGCGCGAGCCACCCGAGCCGCACGCCCCAGGTCGCGAGACGGCCGGCGAGACCGGGGCCGCGGAGCTCGCCCGCGTAGGCGAAAGCCGCCTCCCCGTAGGCGAGCAGCGCCGGGACGACGAGGAGCTCAGCCACCGAGACTGCGCTTCCGCGCCAGCTCGGCCAGCTCCGCCGTCTCGCGCTCGAGCCGGGCGAGCTTCGCAGCGATGATCACGACGTAGACCAGCATCGTCACGAAGACGACCCCGTAGGCGGCTGCGACGTACTTCTCGCCGGAGCTCACGACAGCGCCTCGCGGAGCTCACGCAGATTCGAGTCCAGCCGCTTGCCGAGCAGCTCGACCCGGTAGAGCGCGTAGGCGAGCATGCTGATCGAGACCCAGCAGACACAGAAGGTGAAGAACATCGTCCCCGTCATCTGCGGCCCGTCACGCGTGAACGTGGTCGGGTGGATGAAGTCCTCGGCGAGCCGGATCGCGAAGAAGCTGACCGGGATCAGCGCCACCCCGAACAACGCGTAGACCGCCGAGACGTTCTCGCGGCGCGGCCCCTCCTCGATCGAGAAGCGAAGCATGAAGTAGGCCGAGTAGAAGAGGAAGAGGACGAGGAAGAGCACGAGCTGGTTCGAGTCCCAAACCCACCATTTGCCCCAGGACGCCTTCGCCCAGATCGAGCCTGTCGCGAGCGTGAGCGCACCGAAGATCGTCCCCTGATGGATCGCGACGTAGCTTTCGAGGTCGTACCGCTCCTCGCGCTTCCAGAGGAGCAGCAGCGCCTTCCAGGCCCCCCAGCCGAAGGCCGCGTAGGCGGTCAGCGCGATCGGCACGTGGAAGTAGAAGATTCGCTGCGAGATGCCCTGGTCGGCGTCCTCCGGCGCGACGAGGAGCGCGAGGACGATCGCGAGCCCGACGAGCGCCGCGGCGGTCGCCACGATGGCCGGGACGGGGATCTTCGAGGCGCTGCTATTCGGAGACGACGTACTCAAAGGACGCCCAGCACAGTATCGCGAAGACCGCGTCGTACAGCCCGAGGAACGCCAGATAGCGCCCGGGGTCGGTCGAGACGCTCGCGCCGACGCCGCCGACGACGAGCGGGATCGCGAGCGGCAGGAAGAGCAGCGGCAGGATCAGCTCGCGCGTGCGGCTCGCGGCGGCCATGGCGGCGAGCAGGGTGCCCACGGCGCAGATGCCGACGTCGGCGAGCAGCACGCCGAGCACCGCGCCGGCGTCGAGCGGAGAGAAGAAGAGCGCGAACGCCGGCAGCGCCACCAGCTCGATCGCGACGAGGAAGAGGAACACCGCGGCCGACTTGCCGAGCCAGATCGCGCTTCGATCGCAGGGCGCGAGCACGAGCCCCTCGAGCGCGCCGTCCTCCCGCTCGGGTGCCCAGGCGCGCGCGAGCCCGAGCAGCGCCGTGAAGACAAGCGCGACCCAGAGCAGCCCCTGAGCCGCCACCTCGTCGGCTCCACTCGGCAGCGCGAAGTGGAAGACGACGAGCGTCGAGAGGACGAAGAGCAGCATCGCCGGCAACGTGTCGCGCGCCCGCAGCTCGAGCCGCAGGTCCTTGCGCGCGAGCGCCGTCACGTCAGCCAGGTAGTTCACGCCAGCGCCAGCCTCAATGTCGCGAGCGGCTCCACCCGCTCCGGGTCGTGGGTCGTCAGGATCACGGTCGCCGAGCCGGCGAGCTCGCCGAGCCAGCGGTCGAGCAGACCCGCACCCTCGGCGTCGAGCGCCGTGAACGGCTCGTCGAGCACCAGCAGCTCGGGGTCGTGCAGCAGGGCGCGGCACAGCGCGAGTCGTTGCACCATGCCGCGGGAATACGAAGCGACGCGCTCAGCGCGAACGTCCCAGAGCCCGAATCGCTCGAGCAGCATCCCGGCCCGCTCGCGCCGCTCCGGCACGCGGTACAGGCGGCCGTACAGATCGAGGTTCTCAAGCGCGGTCAGGTCGCGGTAGAGAAGCGGCTCGTGGCCCACATAGCCGAGCCCGCCGCGATCGGACGCAACGTCGAGCTCGCCGCCCGTCGGCGCCGCCAGCCCGGCGATGAGCCGGAGCAGCGTCGTCTTGCCGGACCCGTTCGCTCCCGTGACAACGAGGAAGCCTCCGCGCTCGAGCTCGAAGTCGAGCGGACGCAGCGCGCGCCGCCTCCCGTAGCGCTTCTCGACCGCGCGTGCCCGGATCACAGGAGCACGTCGGCCAGCACGAAGCCGAAGAAGACGATGCTGATCACCCCGTTGACGGTGAAAAACGCCGCGTCGAGCCGGCGCAGGTCGCCCGGGCGCACGAGCGAGTGCTCGTAGCCGAGGAGCGCGGCGACCGCGGCGACGCCGAGCCAGTAGAAGCTGCCCACGTCGAGCCCGAGCCCCGCCGCGGCGAGCAGCGCGACGGTGGCGAGGTGCTGCACGCGCGCGCCCACGAACACGCCGCGCTCGCCGAAGCGCACCGCCCAGGAGTGCAGGCCCTGATCGCGGTCGTGCGCGACGTCGAAGAGCGAGTAGAAGAGGTCGAAGCCTGCGACCCAGAGCGCGACGGCGCCGCCGACCGCCCACGCCTGCCACGGCAGCTCGCCTGTCACCGCAGCCCAGGCGCCGACCGGCGCCAGCCCCAGCGAGACGCCGAGCCACGTGTGGCAGAGCCACGTGAACCGCTTCAGGTACGGGTAGACGACGAAGAGCACGACCGGCACAGGCCAGAGCCAACGGACGATCGGGTCGAGCTGGAAGACGGCCAGGAGGAAGACAGCGAGGGCCAGCGCACAGAGCCCGAGTGCCTGGGCGCGCGTCAGCGTTCCGGCCGGCAGCTCGCGGGAGGCCGTGCGCGGGTTGCGCTCGTCGAGCTCCGCGTCGATCAGCCGGTTGAGCCCCATCGCGAGCGTGCGGGCTCCGACCATGGCGACGGTCACCCAGAGCCAGTCGCGCGCAGCCGGGATCTCCCCGAGGGAGAGGAGCATGCCGACGTACGCGAACGGCAGTGCGAAGACCGTGTGCTCGAGCTTGACGAGCGATGCGAATCGCCGAGGCATCGTGACCGCGGTGGTCGTCATGTCTGCTTGTGCGTCGTCTCGGCGCCTGTGATGAGGCCGAGCGCGTGTCCGAGAGCGGGACGCAGGACCGCGAACCCGTCGCGGCAGCCGCCGGGCGACCCCGGAAGGTTGACCACGAGGGTCCGCACGTGCACGCCGGCGACACCGCGCGAGAGCAGGGCGTGCGGCGTCTTCGCCAGCGAGTCGGCGCGGATCGCCTCAGCGATCCCGGGCGCTTCGCGGTCGATCACCGAGCGCGTCGCCTCGGGCGTGACGTCGCGCGGGGCGACCCCGGTGCCGCCCGTCGTCAGTACCAGCGCTGCATCCTCCGCGAGCTCGGAGATCGCGGTCGCGATCTCTCCCGCCTCGTCAGGCACGACTCTCCGCTCGACGTCGTACCCGTCCGCGGCGAGCAGCACCGCGAGGAGGTCGCCGCTCTTGTCCTCGCGCGTGCCGGCGACGACGCCGTCCGAAACGGTGAGGACGGCCGCCTTCACGCGTCCACCTTGATCTTCTCGACGAGCGTGACCTCTGCGATGACCATTTCCTTGTCGATCGCCTTCGCCATGTCGTAGACCGTCAGCGCCGCGACCGAAGCGGCCACGAGTGCCTCCATCTCGACGCCCGTCTGCGCGGTCGTCTCCGCCGTTGCGGTGATCTCGACGCCGCCGGCCACGACCTCGAGCGAGACGTCGACGAGGGACAGCGGCAACGGGTGGCAGAGCGGGATCAGGTCGCTCGTCCGCTTCGCGGCCATGATCCCGGCGAGCTGAGCAGTCGTGAGCGCGTCGCCCTTCGGCAGTGAGCCCAGCCGTCGCACGGTCTCGGGAGCCATCCGCACGGAAGCGCGCGCGACCGCCCGCCGCCGCGACATCGGCTTCCCGCCGACGTCGACCATGCGCACGGAGCCTGACTCGTCGACGTGCGAGAGGTCGCTCACGGCCGCCGCATCGTACTCGCGCGGTCGATGTCCGCCAGCTGCGCCTCGATCCACGCCTCGAGGTCATGCGTTCGCACGTATTCGCGGATCGCGTCCAAACGGACGCGCCGCTCGGCGGGCGCGAGCGAGAGCGCCTCCTCCAGGGCAGACGCCTGGCTTTCGACGTCGAGCGGATCGATCGAGACCGTCCATTCGCCGAGCTCCTCATGCGCCCCGGCGTTTACTGACAAGACAACGACACCGGCACGTGTGTTGACGAGCGGCGCTTCCTTCGCGACCAGGTTGAGCCCGTCCATGACCGCGTTCACAAGCAGCACGTCGAACTGCTTGTACGCCGCGATCGACTGTGGGAAGTCGTCGGAAACGCGAAGCTCGAGCGCTCCGGGGAAGCGCTCCTGGACGGCAGCCGCGGCCGCTTGAATCCGGCGGAGCTCGTCGACGTACTCGGGGATCTCCTGACGCGATGGATCGAGCAGCGCCAGCATGCCCACCCGGCCAAGAAGATCCGGCCGCCGCTCGAGCAGCAGGCCGAACGCCTCGAGTCCTCGCACGATGTTCTTCGAGGGATCGGTGCGGTCGACCCGCAGGATCAGCATCTCCGGACGAGAGTCGAGCAACGTCCGTTCGCGGTCGAGCACCGCCTCGCTCCGAGCGAGCTCGGTGAACTCCTCCGGATCGATCGAGATCGGATGCGCGGTGACGAGCACTCCGCCCGGATCGAGGCCCAGGCTCGAGCACGCCGACAGAAAGGCGCTCCGCCAGCGCTCGGTGTGGAAGCCCACGACGTCGTTGGCGAGCAGCCCGCTGTGAATCGCGGTCACGATCGCTGCGGGCAGCACCGACCAGGCCTCTCCGTCGACCCAGGGAATGTGCGTGAAGTGGGCCAACGCGGCGTCCGGCCGCTGCGCGCGCACGAGCGCCGGCGCGACGTACAGGTGGTAGTCGTGAAAGAAGACGGTCGCAGCCGGCTCGCGCTCTAGCTCCTCGAGCACGGCCTCAGCGAAGGCCCTGTTCACCGCCACGTAGCCCTCTTCCCAGGCGCAGCCGAGGTCGTGGTGCGGGTTCTGCTTGAGCGCCCAGAGGCCGTGCTGAACGAACCAGAGCGCCGGGTTGGCGACGACGTTGTAATACAGGTCGTAGGCGGAGGGCAAGTGCGCGACGAGCCGGAGTCTGTAGCTCGAACCGTCGCGAGCCGTCTCCTCGATCGCGCCCTCGGCTGCGACGGCACGATCCTCGCCGGAGAGCGCGCTCGCAATCCAGGTGACGTCATGGTGCGACACGAGTGGCGCGAGCGCCGTCACAAGCCCGCCGGCACCCCGCCGTGCCACGCGCGCGCCCGCATCGTCGCGGGCGAACGCGAGCGGACCGCGATTGGAGACAACGATCAGCTTCCGCCGCACAGACACGTGCAGGCGACTCTAGAGCTTCTAGGGAAGGAGCTTCATGAAGCGGAGCCGCGACCCGCGGCCGTTCGCGCCGCCACTGATCTCGACCTCGTCCGCAATCGACCGGATGATCTCGATCCCGAGACCCCCTTCGGAGAGTTCGGCGTCGTCGCCGTTCTTCCCGGCTGCCTCCGGCTCGAAGCCGGCGCCGTCGTCCACGACCTCGACGATCAGGCGATCGTCCTGCAGCTCGAAGCTGATCGAGACGTGACCCCCGTCCTCGCCGTACGCGTGCCGGACCGAGTTCGAGCACGCTTCCGTCAGCGCCAGCTTGAGGTCGGCAAGCGTCTCCTCGGCGAGCGGCCGGACGCGAGAGAGACCGGAAAGAGCAAGCCTGGAGAGGGTGATGTATTCCGGTTTCGCCGGAATCCTCAGCCGGACCGTCCTGCTCTCTGTCAGTGTGCCCATCGCCGCTTTCTCCCGTCTCTTTCTACCGAAAGCTACCGAACCCTCGCAAGTCCTACCTGAGGTATGCCCGGGTGCGCGAGCGCTAAACCACCCACCTACCCGGACGGGTTCAGCGGCCGCTCGCTCAGCCGAAGACTGACGGTCTGTCGCTGCCCCTTGCCGCGACGCAGGACGGTGACGGAAACCGTGTCGCCCGGCAGGAGGCTGTTGGTGACGATGCGAGCGACATCGGCAGCGCGCCGGACGGGCTTCCCGGCGAACGCCACGATCAGGTCGCCGCCGAGGCTGATCGGAATGCCGTTGAACACCTTGCGGTTGGTGGCTCCGTGCAAACCCGCACGCGCGGCGGGGGCGTCACTCACCACGGACTCGATCAATGCTCCCCGCTGGGCTCCCAGCTTGTAGCGCCGCGCGAGAGCGGGTGTCACGTCCTGGGTCGTCACGCCGACGTAGGCATACGCGACCTTGCCTGTGAGGATCAACTGCTCCATCGAGCGCCTGGCCGAATTGATCGGAATCGCGAAGCCGACGCCCTCCGCGTTACCCGAGTCCGAGCGGATCTGGGCGGTGAGCCCGATCACCCGGCCGCGGGCATCGAGCAGGGGGCCGCCGGAATTGCCATGGTTGATCGGCGCGTCGATCTGGATCGCGCCCGAGACGTCGTAAGGGGAGGTGAGCGACGCAATCGAGCGGTCGATCGCCGAGACGACCCCGACGGCGAGCGAGCTCTCCTCGCCGAAAGGACTGCCGATCGCCGCGACCGGCTCTCCGACCACGACGCGGCTCGAGTTGCCGAGCGGCAGCGGAGTGACAGCGTGATCGCGCGGATCGACCTTGACGAGGCCGATGTCGTCGAAGAGGTCCCAGCCGACGATCGTGCCGGGAATCCGGTCACCGTCGGCGAAGACGACGTAGACGCGTGAGGCGGCGCGCACGGCCGACCCCACGCCTGCGTTGGTGACGACGTGGGAGTTCGTGAGCACGTGGCCGTCGGCGGAGACGACGAAGCCCGAGCCCTGCGAGCGCTGCCCATCGGCGAAGTAGGAGTAGATCGTGACCACCCCCCGCGAGCGGCTGGCGTAGATCCGGGCAGGATCGAACCCGTTCCCGAGCAGCGGCAGCGCGACCGTGCCAGGCCCCCGCAGCCCAGTGTCGGCAACGGTCGGTACGACCACGGTTCGGGAGGCTCCATCGTTGGAGACCCAGCCCGCAAGGCTGCCGACGACGAGCACGGCCGCCGCGCCGAGTGCAGCGGCGACGAGCGCGACCGCCGCAAGGGCACTGGGACGCATGCTTCTCACTCTAGCGGCGGCCCATGCTGGTTCGTGGCGTTCGCGTTTTCACGTGAAAACGGGGGCGGAGGCCTCAGAAGCCGCCACGGACGTCGGCGCAGCGCCGAGCACGACGCGGACGACGGTCCTTCCGGGCCGTGACTCGAGTACGACCTCGCCGTCCATCATCGCCGCCAACTCCCGGGCGATCGCGAGCCCCAAGCCGCTGCCGGAGGCAACGCCGCCCTCGGCCCGGTAGAAGCGGTCGAAGACATGCGGCGCGTGCACCGCGGGCACGCCCGGGCCCTCGTCCGCCACCTCCAGATAGGCGTGCTCACGGTCTGCGTACGCCCGCAGGGTCACCCGTGTCCCTGCCGGGGTGTGGACGAGCGCGTTGTCGAACAGCGCCCGGCAGACCTGGAGCACGCGCAGCTCGTCGGCGCGCGCGATCGGTCGTCCTTCGACCTCGACGTCGACCGGGTGCCCGCGCTGCTCGGAGACCACGCGGAACTCCTCCGCCACTGCTTGCGCGACCTCACCGAGATCGACCGGCTCGTGTTCGACGCCCATCCGCCCGGCATCCAGCCGCGAGAGATCGAGCAGATCGGTTGCGAGCTTGGCCAGCCGGTCGACCTGCTCGCGCATCGTCTCGAGGAACTCGCGCCGCGTCTCCTCGTCGAGCTCCTCGTCGGCCATCAGCTCGAGGAAGCCGCCGAGCGAGAACACCGGCGTCCGCAGCTCGTGGGAGGCGTTGGCGATGAACTCGCTCCGGGCGCGATCGAGGTTCTGGAGCCGGGCGCGCATGCGCTCGAACGCGGCGGCCAGCTCTCCGAGCTCGTCGTGGCCGGTGTCGACCACGGGCTCGTCCAGCCGTCCGTCCGCGATCCGCTCTGCGGCGCGCTCGAGCCGTGCGATGCGCCGCGCGTGCATCGAGGCGAGCAGGTACCCCACCAGAGCGGCGAAGAGCAGTCCGATCAGGCCGGCGACGAGCAGTTGCCGCTCGACGAAGCGGAGGCTGGAGAGCGGGTCGGAAAGCGATCCGCTGAGCAGGATCACCGAGCCGGTCTGGTCCTCCACCAGCGCCACCTCGGCGAAACGGCGCTTGTCCCGGTTCAGGGTGCCGCGCTGCAGCCTGGCGGTGAGCGCTGCCCGCATCGCGATCGGATCGCGAGCCACGTCGATCGACGACGTCGGGTTGGAGTCGGCCTGGACGAAGAGCGTGTCTGCGACGACCGTGTAGATCACCACCCGAGCCTGGACGACCGACGAGGTGAACTCCGCGTACTCCTGCGCCCGCTCCGACTCCGTTGCGAAGCCGTTCGCGACCGTGTTCGCGTCCTCCTGCAGCTGGTCGAGCTTCGCGTTCACGAGCTCCGTCTCGAGCGATGGCACGACGATCAGGTAGACGACGCCGAGAGCACCCGCGACGACGAGCACGAGCGCGAGCGCCAACCGCAGCCGGATGCCCCTGATCGTGGGGCGCGCCATCAGCGTTCGTGGAACCGGTAGCCGACGCCGCGAACGGTGAGGATCAGCTGCGGCTCGTGCGGATCGGCCTCGATCTTCTCCCGCAGATGCCGGACGTGCACGTCGATCGTGCGCGGCTCGCGGTAGTCGGCGCCGCCGCGCAGCTTCTCCAGCAGCTGGCGGCGGGAGAACACCCGGCCGGGGGCCGAAGCGAGGACTCGCAGCAGCTCGAACTCGACGAAGGTCAGCTGCACCTCGCGGCCCCGCACCTCGACCGTGCGCCGGGGCACGTCGATGCGCAGCTCGCCCTGCTCGATCACCTCGTCGTCGCGGCGCTCACCGGGACGCGGAGCGGCTGCGCGGCGCAGCAGCGCCTTCACGCGGCTCCGGAACTCACGGATCGAGAACGGCTTCGTGATGTAGTCGTCGGCGCCGAGCTCGAGGCCGAGCACCTTGTCCAGCTCGTCGTCGCGGGCCGTCAGCATGATGATCGGCACGGAGCTCTCCGAGCGGATGCGCTTGCAGACTTCGAGCCCATCGAGCTTCGGCAGCATCAGATCGAGCACGACGAGGTCGATGTCCTCCTCCCCGAACCGCGCCAGGGCCTCCTCACCGTCCAACGCGTGGACGACGCGAAACCCGTCGCGCTCGAGCGGGTACGTGAGCAGCTTCTGGACGGAGTCCTCGTCGTCCACGAGCAGGATGGTCACGGGGTCGGGCACAACGTCCGTCATTCCTCGGGGATGGTAGAGACGACCGTGGACTTCCCTACACTGGCTGTGCCATGGCGCCGCCCAGACGAGCGCTCGCTTTGCGCGTGCGCCCACGCCGGGGCTCGGTCGAGCGCCCCGTCAACGCCCGCCTGGTTCGTGGAACCTGGCTGCTCGTGGCCCTGCCGCTCCTGCTGGCCGCCTTCACCGTCGGCCGTCCACAGCCACTTCCGGCGCCGGCGCTCCCCCCCGCATTCGACGCAGCGACTGCGGAGCAACTCGCACGAGAGCTCGCCCGCGACTATCCCGACCGCTCACCCGGATCTGCAGGCGCCCTCGGAGCCGCGTCGTGGCTCCGTGACCAGCTGGCGCTCTACGGCTTCGAGCCGCCCCAGGAAGAGCGCTTCACAGCGCTGATTCCGGGCCGCGGGCGCGTGCAGCTGACGAACCTCGTCGCGGTCGTGCGAGGAGTGTCGCAGCGCAAGATCGTGATCACGGCCCACCGCGACAACAGCGGCGAGGGACAGGGCGCCAACGACAACGCCTCCGGCACCGCAGCGCTCGTCGAGCTCTACCGGGCCTACGCGCCTGCGTCCGGCACGACCACCGTGCAGACGCGGCCCTCACACACACTCGTCTTCGTCTCCACCGACGGCGGCGCGTCCGGCGCGCTCGGAGCCGCACACTTCGCCGAGAGCTCCGCCTATCGCGCGGACACGGTGGCGGTCATCAGCCTCAATGCCATCGGACGGTTCGGAGCCCCGCGTCTCCTGATCGCGGGCGATACCGCGCGTTCTCCTGCCGCCGCGCTGGTCCGGACGGCGGCGGCCCGCATCCTCGAGCAAACCGGACATGACCCACTGCGAGCCTCCGCGCTGCGCCAGCTGCTCGACCTCGGCTTTCCCTTCACGCTCGGCGAGCAGGGCCCGTTCGTCGCCCGCGGTATCCCCGCCCTGACGGTCACGACCGTTCCGGACGGCCCCGCTCAGGGGTTCAGCGATACCCGGCTCAGCGCCTCGCGGCTCGGCGAGCTCGGGCGGGCCGCGCAAAACCTCGTCGGCTCGCTGGACGCGGGGCTCGAGCTGACACAGGGGACGACGAGCTACATCTACCTCGGAACGCGGATCATCCGGGGCTGGGCGATCGAGTTCGTGTTGCTGAGCGCGCTGCTGCCGTTCGCGATCGGCGCGATCGACCTCTTCGCGCGCTGCAGGCGGCGCCGGATCCCGCTCGCACCCGCAGCGCGCAGCCTCCGCAGCCGCCTGCTCTTCTGGGGATATGCCGGGCTGCTGCTCTTCGTCGCAGCGCGGCTCGGCGCCTTCCCCGACGGTGAGCCGCGCCCCTTGCCACCGGACGCGGGTGTCTATCAGCCTTCAGCCGTCGTTCTGGGCGTGCTCGCGGCGCTCTTCGCGGCCGGATGGCTGATCGGCCGGGAACGGCTGATTCCACGTCGCCACGCGACGCTGGAGGAGACGCTCGCCGGGCACACGGTTGCACTCCTGGCACTCGGTCTGGTCGCACTGGTGCTGCTCGCGACGAATCCCTTCTCGCTCGTCTACCTGCTGCCGTCGCTGTACGCCTGGCTCTGGTTGCCGCAGACTCACGCCTCGAGCCCCGTCGCCCGCGGCGCGCTGCTGACGCTCGGCCTGACTGGGCCGCTGATCCTCATCCTCTCGTTCTCGACCCGGTTCGACCTCGGCGCCGACGCGCCGTGGTACTTGCTCTCGCTGGTTGCGGTGGGCTACGTGCCCTGGATTGCGGTGCTGCTCGGAGTCGTCTGGCTTGCAGTCGCGGCGCAACTCGCAACTCTCGTCTCCGGCCGCTACGCCCCCTATCCCGACACTCAGGCTCGAGGCCCCGGCCGCGCGGGGGCTATCCTCGGACGCGTGCTCACGCCACCGTCCCGACGCCCCGCACCGCACGACGAGCGCGACGCGTTGGAAGGCTGATGAAAAAGCTCGCACGCATTGCCGGCACGCTGATGATCCTGGCCGGCGTCGGCGCGCTCGCCTGGGCCCTCACGGTCTGGCGGTGGGAAGACCCGTTCACGGCGACGCTGAACTACTTCGACCAGCGCGAGCTGGCGCAGACCTTCAACCGCCAGCTGGAGGAGGGGCGACCGGTCGGCACTCCCACGGCCGCGGCGGCGGACGTGCGCACCTCGCTCGCGCGCAACGCGATCGCCTGGCGCCGGAGCCTGAAGCCTGGCGAGGCCGTCGCACGCCTCCGCGTCCCGCGCCTCGGCCTCAGCCAGATCATCGTCAACGGAACCGACCACAACTCGCTCAAGCGAGGGCCCGGCCGCTACCTGGGCTCGGCCATGCCGGGAGAAGGCAAGCTCGTCTACATCGCCGGGCACCGGACGACCTACGGCGCGCCGTTCTCCCACATCGACAAGCTGCAAAAGGGCGATCGCGTCTTCGTCGACCTCCCTTATGCGACGTTCGAATACGCGATCACCGGACACCGGATCGTCCCCGCGACACAGACCTCCGTGCTCAAGTCGAAGGGACGCGAGCAGCTCCTGCTCCAGGCCTGCCATCCGCGCTTCTTCGCGACTCATCGCTACATCGCCTACGCAAAACCGATCGCAGTCGCGCCCCCTGGCGGCGGTGAGTCGACGCCGATCGAGGCGTCGGGTTAGCGACTAGCCGAGCCGGAGGTAGCGGATGCGCTCACCGCCGGCAAGCTCGCCTTCACCGGCGGGCACGAGCACGAGCGCGTCAGCGGCCGCGGCCCGGGCGATCATGTGCGACTCCTGTCCGGTCAGCGGCTCGACCACCGTCTCGCCGGCGTCGTCCCGTGTCCGCGCGCGGACGAGCTCGTCGCGAGTCGCGTTTCGCTGCAGGGCCGACGCGAGCCGCGCCGTCTCGTAGCGAGGGCCGGGCCGCGAGGCGCCCTGCAGCGCGAGCAACGCCGGCCGCACGAACAGCTCGACCGCGACGAGCGAGGAGACAGGGTTCCCCGGCAGGCCGAAGACGAGCGTCGAGCCGCGGCTCCCGAACGCGAGGGGCTTCCCGGGCCGGACGGCCACGCCCCAGAAGTCCTCCTCGACACCGAGCTCCGCGAGGACTCGGCGCACGAGATCGTGCGGCCCGACCGAAACGCCGCCGGAGCTGACCAGCACGTCGGCTGCGAGCCCGCGCTCGAGCGCCTCGCGATGCGCCCCCTCGTCATCGGCGATCGGGCCGATCCGCTCGACGAGCGCGCCCGCCGCCTCGAACGCCGCAGCCAGCATCGGCCCGTTCGACTCGTAGATCTGACCCGGCCCGAGCTCTTCGCCGGGTGTGCGCAGCTCCGTGCCCGTGCTGAGCACGACGACGGCGGGCCGCCGGCTGCAGAGGACGCCGGCCACACCGGCTGCGGCGAGCGCGCCGACCTGCGCGGCGCCGAGCACCGTGCCGGCCTCGAGCAGGGCGTCGCCGGCACGAACGTCGCCGCCGGCCGGACGCACGTGCGCTCCCGGCCGAACCTCGTCTAGGATCTCCACCGTGTTGCCTTGCTCGACAACGCGCTCGATCGGCACAACAGAGTCGGCGCCCTCGGGCACGGCACCACCGGTCGAGATCTCCATCGCCTCTCCCGGCGCCAGTGGTCGGCCGGCCGGCAAGCCGGCGGCGATCCTGAAGACGACAGGCAGGGTCCCCGGCAGGTCGGCGGCACGAACGGCGAAGCCGTCCATCGCCGAGCTCGCGAAGGGGGGCAGGTCGACGCGGGCAGTGACGTCCTCCGCGAGCACTCGGCCGGCCGCGGCGGCGACCGGAACGCGCTCCGCAGGGAGCGGCCGAGCCCGGGCGAGCACGCGCGCCAGGGCATCGTCGATGGAAAGCAACGGCGGCATCGGACGCATACGCTAACGGCCGTGATCTCGGTGATCGTCCCGGTGCACGACGAGGAGCGCAGCGTGGCGCTTCTCCACGACGAGCTGGCCGCGGCGCTCGACCCGCTGGACGAGCCGTGGGAGGTCGTCTTCGTCGACGACGGCTCCACCGACGGCACGTTCGGAGCCCTCACGCGGCTGCATGCGGCAAACGACTGCGTTTGCGTCGTGCGGCTGCGGCGGAACTTCGGCAAGGCGGCGGCGCTACAGGCGGGCTTTGAAGCGGCTCAGGGCGAGATCGTCGTCACGATTGACGGCGATCTTCAGGACGATCCGTCGGAGATCCCGCGGCTGCTCGCGAAGCTCGACGAGGGCTTCGACCTCGTGTCTGGCTGGAAGGCGAAACGGCGCGACCCGCTCAGCCGCCGGATCCCGTCGCGGGTCTTCAACGCCGTCACCGGGAGGCTCTCAGGCCTGCGCTTGCACGACTTCAACTGCGGCCTGAAGGCCTACCGGGCGGAGGTGGTCCGCGGGCTGCGCATCTACGGCGAGCTGCACCGCTTCATCCCGGTGCTCGCCCACTATCGGGGCTTCCGGGTCGCAGAGCTGCCGGTCAATCACCGGCCGCGCGAGCACGGCCGCTCCCGGTACGGGATGGAGCGCTACCTGCGCGGCTTTCTGGACCTGCTCACCGTCACGTTCATGGGCCGCTACCGGCATCGCCCCCTGCACCTCTTTGGAGGCCTCGGGCTGCTGCTCGGGGGGATCGGGACGCTGCTACTCGTCTACCTGACCGTCCTCAAGCTGACGGGCGAAGCGATCGGCCAGCGCCCGCTCCTGACGCTCGGCGTCCTGCTCGTCGTCGTGGGTGTACAGCTCCTCTCGCTCGGGCTCGTCAGCGAGCTCGTCGCGAGCCACCACGCAGAGCGCACCGGCGGCGGCCGAAGCTCCGAGCTGCACGTGGACGAGATCCTGCGCTGACTTGAGAGTTCTCTACTTCGGGACGTATCAACGCGACTACCCGCGCAATGCGCAGGTGATCTCGTGCCTCCGCGGCGCAGGCGCGGAGGTGATCGAACGGCACGCGAGCGTGTGGGAGCGGCGGCGGCACAACTGGTCGGCCGGCTTCGGGGCGGCAGCACGGGTCGGCGTCGCAGAGGCTCGGTTGCTGGTCGGCAGCAGGCGCGAGTGCTTTGACGCGGTCATCGTCGGCTATCCGGGTCACTTCGAC
The DNA here is from genome assembly GCA_031371615.1 of Actinomycetes bacterium. Taxonomy (GTDB): domain Bacteria; phylum Actinomycetota; class Thermoleophilia; order Gaiellales; family Gaiellaceae; genus Gaiellasilicea. The sequence goes on from JANMJY010000124.1 coordinate 17,233, forward strand.
CTGCCCGCCGCCAAGCGCATCGCGCGCGGTCGGCCCGTTCTCTTCAACCCTCTCGTCTCGCTGCACGAGACCCTCGTCGAGGATCGTGGCCGCTTCGGGAAAGGCACTCCCGGCGCGGGGATCCTCCGTCAGATCGACCGGATCGCACTCAGACGCGCCGACCTCGTCGTCGCCGACACGGAGCAGAACGCGCGCCACCTCGCCGAGCTCGCCGGGCTGCCCGACGAACGGATGGCGGTCTGCTTCGTCGGCGCAGAGGAGCGGCTCTTTCATCCCGGCTGGCAGCCGGACGAGGACTTTCATGCGCTCTTCGTCGGCAAGCTGATTCCGTTGCACGGGCTGGAGACGATCCTGACGGCGGCCCGTCTCGCACCGGAGCTCCCTTTCCGCGTCGTCGGCAGCGGCCAGCTCGACGGACTCCTCGCCGAGCGCCCGCCCAACGTCGAGTGGGTCGACTGGGTCGACTACGAGCGGCTGCCGGAGGAGAACCAGCGCGCGGGCTGCGCGCTCGGCGTCTTCGGCACGTCTGCGAAAACGGCCCGCGTGATCCCGAACAAGGCCTTTCAAGCGCTGGCGTGCGGGACACCGCTCGTGACGGGCGACACACCTGCGGCTCGCGAGCTGCTGCGCGACGGCAAGAGCGCCCTACTCGTCCCGCCGGGGAATGCCGAAGCGCTGGCTGCCGCCGTGCGCAGGCTCGCCGCCGACGCCGAGCTTGCACGGAAGATCGGCGCCGCGGGTCTGGCCGCCTACCGCGATCGGGCGAGCGAGGCCGTCCTAGGCGCCCGTTGGCTCGGCCTGATCGAGCAGCTCGTCGCGCGGTGACGCCGACTCGCGTCGTCTGGGCTGCGGCGAGCGCGTTCGCCGCGTGCTTTGGAGCCATCGCCGTGCTCAGGCATCGGGCATTCGAGAGCGGACGCTTCGACCTCGGCAACATGACGCAGGCGGTCTGGTCGACCGCGCACGGAGACGTCCTCTCGGTCACGGACGTTCACGGCCAGCAGCTCTCCCGGCTCGGCTCGCACTTCGACCCGATCCTCGCCCTGCTTGCGCCCCTCTGGTGGCTCTGGCCGAGCCCCGAGCTGCTGCTCGTCGTCCAGGCGGTCGCCGTTGCCTCCGGGGCGCTCCCGGTCTTCTGGCTTGCGCGGCGGCACTTCGGGTCGGATCACGCCGCGGCGGCTCTGGCGGTGGCGTACCTCCTCGCGCCGCCCGTGCAGTGGCTGACGGTGAGCGACTTCCACCCGGTTGCGCTCGCGTGCCCGTTGCTCCTGTTCGCGTGGTGGCACGTCGATTTGGGCCGGTTGTGGGCGTTCGGGCTCCTGGCGGCGCTGGCGATTGCGACGAAGGAGCACGTGGGCCTGGCCGTCGCGGGGATCGGCGTCTGGTATGCCGTCCGGCACCGAGCACCGAGGACCGGTGCTGCGATTGCGGCGGTCGCGGCAACAGCAGCGCTCGTTGCGGCCCTCGTCGTCGTCCCCCACTTCGCCGCGGCGGGCGCCTCGGCCTTCGAGAGCCGCTACGAGTCGCCGTCGCTCGACGGGCGCGACCTTTCGTACCTCGCCTCGCTCCTGCTCTCGCTGGCCCTACTCCCGCTCGCGGCCCCGCTCGCCCTGGTCGCCGCACTCCCCGAGCTCGGGTTGAACCTGCTCTCGGACACGGTCACACAGACGTCGGTCAAGACGCACTACGCGGCCACGATCGCGCCCGCACTCTTCGTGGCGGCCGTGTTCGGCGCCGCTCGGCTCGCCGCGCGCCTCGCCTACGTCGCCGCGCTCGCGGCGCTCGCCGGAGCGGTCGTGCTCGGCCCGCTCGGCCGTGTCCACGTTCGGGCCGACGCGCACGACGCCGCTGCGCGCCGCGCACTCGCGCTCGTGCCCGGCGGCGCGCCCGTCAGCGCGACGAACACGCTCGGCGCACACCTGTCCGCGCGCCGGAGGATCTTCAGCTTCCCCGTGCTGCGCGAAGCGAGGTGGGTAGCCGTCGACGAGCGGCGCCTGACGTTTCTGGACAGCCTGGCGCCCGAGCGCGCGCGCCCGAGGCTCGCCGCGCTGGAGCGCGACCCGTCGTGGAGGCGCGTCTTCGCCGAAGACGGGATCCTCGTCTTTCGGCGGCGCTAGATCGGAATCGCCTGCGGAAGGAGGTAGGCGCAGAAGGCGAGAGCGATCAGCTGCGCACGCCGGTCGTCTTCGGCGGCGGCGAGTGGCAACGCCCAGATCACGTACCACGGCGTCAGCCAGGGTGTTGTCGCGAGCAGAAGGCACCCCGCCAACCCGAGCCGTGGGCGGCCTCGGAGCGCCTCGCGCGCGAGCCAGGCAAGGCCGCCTGCGAGCGCGATCGCCGCCAGGGCGAGCGCGGCCGCGTGCGGGACGCCGAGCTGCTCGACTCGGTGCGGGAGCGCATAGCTCGTCTGCCCTTCGGCGTTTCGCGCGAGCGGGCCCGCTGCCCGTAGCCAATCGAGGCCGTAGCGCCACGTCGCGAGCGTCAGCAGCGCGAGTCCTGCGATCGCGAAGCCACGATGGTCGACGCGCCGGCCCGTGGCGCGCGCTTCGAGACCGCGCAGCACGAGGAACACGGCCGGGATCCACTTGAGCAGGATCGCGCCGGCCCAGGCTGCTCCGGCCAGGCCGCGGCGGCCGGAAGCTGCGAGAGCCAGAGCCCCGAGCGCGAGCGCGACCAGCAGGGCGTCGTTGTGTCCTCCGCCGGCGAAGTGCACGGCGAAGAGCGGGTTCCAGCCGACCAGAGCGGCCGCCGCGGGGCGGTCCCGTGCGAGCCTCGCGGCCAGCAGGACGCACGCGAGGACGGCGGCGGCGGCGAGGGACTTGAACATCCACGCGGCGGCAGCAGCGGAGGACCCCGACACGAGCGCGACGAGCTCGGAGAGCAGCGTGAAGCCCGGCCCGTAGACCGACGTCGTCTCCCGCCAGGCCGCCCCGGCATGGTCGAAGGCAGGGTCGGCGCTGAACTCGCTCGGCGTGTCGACGTACGGGTTGCCGCCGTGCACGGCCGCGATTCGCCCGTACTCCCAGTACGTCCAGGCGTCGGTGGACAGGAGCAGGGGGCCGGCAAGCGGCGTCACCTGGATCACGAGCGCTGCGAGCAGGACTGCGCGCAGGCCTGGAGGCCGGCGGCGGAGAAGTGCGAGCGCAACGAGATAGACGGCGAACGCCGCAACGAGGAGCGCCAGGAACACGGCGCCGAGCCTGCCGCCGCCGGCGCGCCCCGCGTCCGCCGGCACGAGTGGAGCGCCTTCGATCCAGGCGCTGGCGACACAGCCCGCGACGAGCAGAGCGACCGCAGCCGCCGCGAGGAGCGCGGCGCGGCTCATCTACCCGGGGACGGGCTCGGTCGGCGGCGGGGGCGGTGGCTCGGTCGGCGGCGGTGTTGTCGTCGGCGTCGGTGCGGGCTGGGTCGGCGGCGGGACTGTCGGCGACTTGGGCTTGGGCGCCGGCCGAGACGCGGGCGGCGCATCGGGCACCGTGCCCGCCGGTGGTGCCGTGGCCGTGGTCTCCGTGGTCGGGGCGACGTAGCCGCTACCGCTGCTGCTCGAGTAGCCGAACGAGCGCGCATACTGGCCCCGCTCGAACGTCTTCCACTCCGGCGTGTCCTTCGGCTCGGGGAACGACACCGGCTCGAGCTTTCCGATCGCCGAGCTCATGAACAGCCTCCAGATCTGGGCCGGGAAGCTGCCGCCGGTGACGCGGATCCCGTGCACGCTCGTCATCGGGATCTTGGCCCTCGGGTAGCCCACCCAGACCGTCGTCCCGAGCCTCGGCGTGTAACCGCAGAACCAGGCGTCGGACCACTCTTCGGTCGTGCCGGTCTTACCGGCTGCGGGCTGCCCGTAGTTGGCGCCGACGCCGGTGCCGTACTGAACGTTCTCCTCGAGAATTCGCGTGACCGCGGCCGCGACCCCGTCCGAGATCACCCGCTTCCGCTTCGGCTTGCCCCAGCCGGCGCTCGTGTCCTCGCCGTCCGGGAGGATCACCTTGCGGATCGCCATCGGCTCCGAGTAGATCCCGCCGGCGGCCAGCGTGGCGTAGGCAGAGGCCATGTCGAGGGGGGAGACATCCATCGCGCCGAGCCCGATCGACGGGACGACCGCGCCGTCGACCGTCAGCGGCGAGCGGACTCCGAGCTTGCGCGCCATCGCGGCGACCGCCTCGGGCGTCACGTCGAGAGTCAACTGCGCGTAGACCGTGTTGTCGGAGCGCAGCGTCGCGCGCTCGATCGTCGTCCACCCGGTGTAGGTGTGGTCGTAGGTCTCTGGGCACCACCAGGTGCCGTCATCGCAGTTCCCGTTCGGGTCGGGCCGGTAGTAGAAGGGCGCCGAGAGATAGGTGGTGCTCGCCGGGTTGATGCCCTGCTCGACCGCCGTCGTGAGCACGAACGTCTTGAACGTGGAGCCCGACTGGCGCCGCCCCTGCGAGAGCAGGTTGAACTGGTTCTTGGTGTTGCCGGGAATGACGGCGGTCATCGCGCGGATGGCGCCGTTCTTGGGATTGATCGAGATCACGCCCGCAGCGGGGTCGCCCTTCTCGTACAGCGTCTCCTTGATCGCCGCCTGCGCCGCGTGCTGGAAGCGCGGATCGATCGTCGTATAGACCCTCAGCCCGCCGGAGCGCACCGTGCCCGCACCGTACTCCGCGATCAGCTGGTCTCGGACGTAGCCGAAGAAATCGGGCTCGCGGATCTCCTTGTACAGCCTTCCGGCCTTGAGGCCGAGCCCACGGGACTTCGCCCAGTCGTACTGCGCCTGGTCGATGTCGCCCTCGTTGAGCAGTGCCCGCAGCACCTGGTTGCGCCGGGTGGTCGCGATCTGGTGCTGACGGAAGGGGTCGTAGCTGGAGGGCGCCTGCGGTAGCCCGGCGAGCAGCGCGGCCTGCGGAAGGTTGAGCTCGCGGGCGTGCTTCGAGTAGTAAGTCTCCGCCGCCGCCTCGATCCCGTAGGCCAGGTTGCCGTAGTAGACCTGGTTCATGTAGGTGGCCAGGATCCGATTCTTCGTCCAGGCGTTGTCCAGCTTGAGCGCGAGGCAGGCCTCCTTGAGCTTCCGCTCGACGGTGCGCTCGCGACCGATGTAGAGGTTTCGCACGAGCTGCTGCGTGATCGTCGAGCCGCCCTCGACGACCTGTCCTGCGCTGACGTTCTTCCAGACCGCGCGGGCGATGCCCTCGGCGTCGATGCCGTTGTGCTGGTAGAAGCGCCGGTCCTCGATCGCCACCGTCGCCTTCGGCATCCAGGGGCTGATCTGGCCGAGTGGGACGGGCTGGCGGTTCCGCTCCGCGGGGATCACACCGAGACGCGAGTTGTCCGCGGCGTAGATGAACGTGTTCGAGCCGATCTCGACCTGCTGCAGCGAATTGAGGTCGCACGACGAGCCGAAGGTGGCAACGCCCGTGACCGCGGCGCCGGCGACGACGAACAGCAGACCGAGGACCGCGACGATCACGAGGACGATCGCGCGGCGCCGGCGATTCTTGCGCTCGACGCGCTTCCGCTTCCGGCGACGCCGCGCGTAGATCTCGTCGTCGACCCCCCGCCCGCGAGGCGGGGTCATCCGGAGGCCTCGATCACGCGTAGATCCCGCGTTCGTGCAACTGCTCGTGCACGCGCAGCCGGAGCTCGCGCTCGAGCTTCTCCGCTTCCGGCTCGCTCTCGGTCCACGCTCGCAGCGTCAGGGTCGGCGACCCCTCGAGCGAGCTGACAAAGACCTCGTCGCGCTCCCCGGAGACCTCCGAACGGAGGGCTTCGACGAGCGAGCGAAGGTCTGCTGAAGGCGGAACCTGCACTGTGACCTCGGCGTACTTGGCAGCACTGCGAATCGTGGAGTTGCGGATGGTATCCGAGGCCAGCTTCTCGTTCGGGATCACGAGCCGGGCATTGTCCTCGGTGCGGATGAAGGTGTACATGAGCCCGATTTCCTCGACCGCGCCCTCGACGCCGCCGACCTCGACCCAGTCCCCGAGCCGAAGCGGCTGCGTGAACGCGATCATCAGCCCCGCGACGAAGTTCCCGAGCGTCCGCTGCGACGCGAAGCCGACGATCAGGCCCAGCACCGCAGACGATGCGAGCAACCCGCCGGCGACCGCCCTGACCTGGGGGATCACGAGCAGTGCCGAGAGCACACCGAAGGTGACGATCACCACGGCGATCGTGCGCCGCAGGACGCGATAGCGCGTCATCGCCCCGGCGGAGCGGTCGGCACGCATGATCCGGCGGTCGAGCAAACGCGCCACCGTGGCGGTGACGGCGAGGACGATCCCGATTACGAGCAAGCGCTGCCACAGCTCCATGGCATCCGATTCGACGGCCGCCCGCGTGTTCCTCAGCGAAGAGGGGCGTCTCTGCTGGAATGGGCGGGCCGATGAGAGTGCCGATGAGAGCAAGGGTGTGGCTCGGGGTGACGGCCTCGTTCGCCGCCGTGAACTTCTATGCGGTCTCCCAGGCGCCGGACCGCGGCGGCGACACCGTCTACCGCTACGACATCTTCGCGAGCGCGGTGATCGTGTACGGGCTGCTGCTGGCGTTCGTCTTCGCGGTGACCTCGGGCCTGCCGCGCCGGGAGCTCCTCGCCTTGCGGGCGCCGCGGTCCTGGGGTCGCGCCTTCGGCCTGTCGCTCGGCGGTCTCGTGGCGATCTTCGTCGGCGCGTACTTCCTGCTCTGGCTTGCGGGGGCGGGGGACGAGCAGAACCTTGCGCCCGACAAGTGGGACGGAAGCAGAGCGGGCGCCTACGCGGCCAGCTTCGTCGCGATCGTCCTGATCGGGCCGGCCGTCGAGGAGTTGCTCTATCGGGGGGTCGGAGTGGGGCTCTTCGAGCGACGTGGCCGGCTGATCGCCATCGCCGTCACGGCCGTGATGTTCGGCCTGGGGCACGGCCTGCTGCTCTCGCTCGGCGCCTTCATCTGGTTCGGAGTCGTCACCGCCTGGATCCGCCTGCGGAGCGACAGCCTCTATCCGTCACTCGCGGTGCACATGACCTTCAACGCAGTCGGGATGATCGCGCCCCTCCTGTTCTGACCTCGCCGTGTTCCCGGCCAAGTACTCTTGGCAACGTGCGCGGCGCGATCGTCCTGCTTGCCGGTCTCGCCCTCACGGGCGCAGCTCATGCGACCCTGACCGCCCCGCGTCGCACGGTTGCGTCCGCATTCCGATGTGGATCGCGCCGTCGATCTACAGCACGAGCGGCTACGGCACGACCGTGGTAGTACATCTCTGAGGTGGACGGCCGGGCCGACGACCCCGAGATCAAGGAGCTGCGCGAGCGGCTCTCCGCCAACGACGTCCGGATCGTGGAGGGCCTCAACACCCGGCTGGAGCTCGTCGCACGGCTCAAGCAGGTCAAAGAGGAGCGAGGCCTCGACTTTCTCGATCCGGCCCGTGAGGCCTGGCTGCTGGAGCACCTCGCCCAGGCGAACCGGGGGCCGCTCTCACCCGAGGGCCTGCGCGAGATCTACACCGCGTTGCTCGACCTGACGAAGCGGGAGGTGGGCTAGCTCTCGTCGGGGTCGGACACGAAGTCGTCCGGAGTGACCGAGTCGAGGAAGGCGCGGAACTCATCGGGGTCGAGGTCCGCCAGAGGGGGCACGCCGGCGGCAGCCGCGATCTCGTCGTCGGAGGCGTCACCCTCGAACTCGACGCCAGACTCCTCGATCACGTCGTCGGCGACGTAGATCTTGGCGCCCGCCCGCACGGCGAGTGCGATCGCGTCGGAAGGCCGCGAGTCGACCTCGATCTCGGAGCCGTTCTGCTGCAGGGTGATCCGCGCGTAGTAGGTGTTCTCCCGCATCTCCGTGACGGCGATCGAGATCACCTCCGCGTCGAGGTGGCCGAGCACGTCGTTCAGGAGGTCGTGCGTCATCGGGCGAGTCTGGGCCGCGTTCTGCAGCTTGACGAGAATCGCCGCGGCTTCCGGATGGCCGATCCAGATGGGCAGGAAGCGGTTGCCGTCGGCCGTCTTGAGCAGCACGATCGGCTGCTTGCCGACCATGTCGAAGCTGACTCCGTAGATGACCATTTCGCGCATCCTCAGGCCTCTCCGTCAGTGTAGCCACCCCTTGGGCGAATGAAGATCAGGCCGGCTCGACCTCGGGCCGTATCCCGATCTCGGACGCGTGCGTTGAACTTACATGGTCGACCTCTGGCTCCACGACATCGAGTCACTGGAAGCTGTGACTCAGGACGAGCAGACAAAGCGGCTCTGCCTGCGTATGGCCGCGATGTCACAGGCCGGCACCCTCGGCCCGTTCATCGCAACCCTCCGGCACGACGAGGACCTGGACGAGGGAACGAGGGGCACGCTCGCCGAGATCGCCGGCGACTCGAACTTCCTGCTCGCGGTGGAGGACTACGTCCGCCGCACGCAGTACGTGCACTAGCTCCTGGTCGCCCACATGGGAGCCGGGACTCCCAGCAGCCGGTTGAGCGCCCAACCCGCAACCGTGATCAGCAGCACGCCGGCTGCGACGGCGCCGATCTGCCGCGGCTCCGCCAGCAGACCTGAGCTGACGATGATCGTCGTCGCCCCCGCGGGCGGATGAGCCGCCCGGAGGAGCCGGAGCACGCCGCCGGTGAGAGCGACGGAGACGGCGACCGCCCCGATCCGGGCCGGCGTCACGCCCTGGACGTACGCGCTCGGGTCCCCGAGCAGGCCGAATGCAGCCAGCGCGCCAACGGCGGCGGCGATCGCCACGAAGTGCCCGATCACCGCGTTGCGCGGCGTCCCGACCTCGGCCAGCGGGGTCTCGAAGAACAGGAACGCCGTCGCACCGAGACTCGGGAACAGGAGCGGCTCCTCGAGCAGCCAGGCCCAGAAGCCGCTGAGCCCGATCGCGATCAGTGACCCCGTCGCGGTGTAGATCGCATTGCCGCGGTTGCCCCAGCGCGCGTACAGCCACCGCTTCAGGCCATACGAGCCGGGGACATAGACGAGCGATCCCTGCCGGCTCAGCGTCCGGACCGACGCGTCCGCGTACTCAGCGATCCGGTCGAGCTGCTCTTCGTAGTCGGAGGTGGGAGTCGCCATTCGATTGTGGTCGAGTGCGCAGGAGTGAATGGGCGATCCTGGATTCGAACCAGGGACCTCCGCCTTATCAGAGCGGCGCTCTAACCAACTGAGCTAATCGCCCGCGCGGGTACATCAATACAGCAGCGGACGATTGTAGCCAGATCGGTTAGAGGCTTTCGAGCACTTCCACGAGTTCTTCGAGCTTGACCTCGGTGCCGAAGTGGATCTCGAGCCTGCCGTCGTTGACCCGCGACTGGAAGCCGGTGACGCGCTCGACCTGGTCACGAGCGCGGTCGACGAGCGCGGGGTCGACTTTCGTCGCAGCGCGGGGCTTGCGGGCAGCTCCACCTTCCCGGGCAGCCTTCTCGGCGCCGCGCACGGACATGCCGTCGCGGACGATCCGCTTGGCGAGCCTCGTGCGGGCGGCGTGGTCCGGAAGCGCGAGGACCGCGCGCGCATGTCCCTCGGTCAGCTCCCCGCGGGCGACCATCCAGAGCACCTCCTCGGGCAGCTCGAGCAGCCGCAGCCGGTTCGACACGGCCGGCTTAGCGCGTCCCACTCGCTCGGCGCCGTCGCCGAGCGAGAGCTCGAACTCGTCCACAAGCGAGGCGTAGGCACGCGCCTCCTCGACGGGGGAGAGCTGCTCGCGGGCGACGTTCTCGACGAGGGCGAGCAGGAGCGTGTCGCGGTCGTCCGCCTCGCGGATGAGCGCCGGCAGCGTCTCGAGGCCGGCCTCGCGCGCCGCGCGCCAGCGGCGCTCACCGGCGATCAGCTCGTAGCCGCCTGCCTGCCGAGGCCGCACGACGATTGGCTGGAGCAGGCCCTGCTGCTTGATCGAGCTCGCGAGGCCGGTCGTCGCCTCCGGCTCGAAGCGCCGGCGCGGCTGCCGTGGGTTCGCGTGGATCGCCTCGACCGGCAGGTGGGCGAGCTGGGTGGCGCCGGGCTCGGCGCCGCCAATCAGGACTTCGAGGCCGCGGCCGAGGCCGCGGCCGAGGCCGCGTCTAGGCGCGGTCGACAAGCTCCATCGCCACCTTCCAGTACGCCTCCGCGCCGGTGGAGCGGCGGTCGTACGCGATCGCAGGGAGGCCGTGGCTCGGTGCCTCGGCGAGGCGCACCGAG